>NZ_CP025611.1:2932500-3232500 GCF_002868735.1 Niveispirillum cyanobacteriorum
ATTGAGCGGTAGCGGAGCGTTCCGTAGGCCGTCGAAGGTGTGTCGCGAGGCATGCTGGAGGTATCGGAAGTGCGAATGCTGACATGAGTAGCGACAAAGAGTGTGAGAAACACTCTCGCCGAAAGTCCAAGGGTTCCTGCGCAAGGTTAATCCACGCAGGGTGAGCCGGCCCCTAAGGCGAGGCCGAAAGGCGTAGTCGATGGGAACCACGTTAATATTCGTGGGCCAGCGGGTGAGTGACGGATCTGAAAACCAGTGTGCCCTTATCGGATTGGGTGCGCTGCGGACAGGTTCCAGGAAATAGCCCCCGCGTTAGACCGTACCCGAAACCGACACAGGTGGACAGGTAGAGTATACCAAGGCGCTTGAGAGAACGGTGTTGAAGGAACTCGGCAAATTACTCGCGTAACTTCGGGATAAGCGAGCCCCGTTTCTGGGCAACCAGGGGCGGGGGACACAAACCAGGGGGTAGCGACTGTTTACCAAAAACACAGGGCTCTGCGAAGCCACACAAGGCGACGTATAGGGTCTGACGCCTGCCCGGTGCCGGAAGGTTAAAAGGAGGTGTGCAAGCACTGAATTGAAGCCCCGGTAAACGGCGGCCGTAACTATAACGGTCCTAAGGTAGCGAAATTCCTTGTCGGGTAAGTTCCGACCTGCACGAATGGCGTAACGACTTCCCCACTGTCTCCAACACCGACTCAGCGAAATTGAATTCCCCGTGAAGATGCGGGGTTCCCGCGGTCAGACGGAAAGACCCTATGAACCTTTACTGCAACTTTGCAGTGGCGTTAGGAATGGCATGTGTAGGATAGGTGGGAGGCTTTGAAGCATGGGCGCCAGCTCGTGTGGAGCCGTCCTTGAAATACCACCCTTGCAATTCTTGACGTCTAACCGAGCCCCCTGAACCGGGGGCCGGGACCCTGCATGGTGGGCAGTTTGACTGGGGCGGTCGCCTCCCAAATGGTAACGGAGGCGCGCGAAGGTTGGCTCAGGGCGGTCGGAAATCGCCCGGCGAGTGCAATGGCATAAGCCAGCCTGACTGCGAGACTGACAAGTCGAGCAGAGACGAAAGTCGGCCATAGTGATCCGGTGGTCCCGCGTGGAAGGGCCATCGCTCAACGGATAAAAGGTACTCTAGGGATAACAGGCTGATCTCCCCCAAGAGTCCATATCGACGGGGAGGTTTGGCACCTCGATGTCGGCTCATCACATCCTGGGGCTGGAGCAGGTCCCAAGGGTTCGGCTGTTCGCCGATTAAAGTGGTACGTGAGCTGGGTTCAGAACGTCGTGAGACAGTTCGGTCCCTATCTGCCGTGGGTGTTGGAATGTTGCGAGGATTTGTCCCTAGTACGAGAGGACCGGGATGAACATACCTCTGGTGCACCGGTTGTCACGCCAGTGGCACAGCCGGGTAGCTATGTATGGAAGGGATAACCGCTGAAAGCATCTAAGCGGGAAACCCCCCTCTAAACAAGCATTCCCTGAAGAGCCGTGGTAGACCACCACGTTGATAGGAGGCGTGTGGAAGCGCAGCAATGCGTGAAGCTTAGCCTTACTAATCGCTCGTCCGGCTTGATCCATCCGCTCCCGCGCAGCGGCAAACCCACACAATCAACACAACATACCAAACAGCACCCAACACACTCACAAAACCATCCCTGTTACGCGCCGACCTGGTGGTCATAGCGAGGGCCCCCCACCCGATCCCATCCCGAACTCGGCCGTGAAACCCCTCTGCGCCAATGGTACTTTGTCTCAAGACACGGGAGAGTAGGTCGCCGCCAGGTCTGCTCGTAACAGGAAAAACACCTCACGATAACCAAGACACTAACGCCGCCCACAAGGGCGGCGTTGCCGCTTTACCGGGCGCAAATACGCTCCCGGATTGACGCGGGGTGGAGCAGCCCGGTAGCTCGTCAGGCTCATAACCTGAAGGCCGCAGGTTCAAATCCTGCCCCCGCATCCAACCTGAGACAGAAAAAAACCCCGTAACCTCAACAGGTTATGGGGTTTTTGCTTTTGGGTCCGGTTCTTCGATATGGCCCCGTATCTATCAAAATCAATATGTTAGCTACGCAGGTTCAAATCGGGTGTGCCTACACCCGCATCCAACATACAGGGACGCTGTGGTCACCAGTTGAAGCCTCCGGCAAACTTGGCGCGGTTCAGACGTCTATCTGCGGGCCTATGACACCGGGTCAGCCGCTCGGGCCGGTATCGGTGCCTGGCTGGCGGCCTATAACAGCCAACGACCACATCAGGGACTGGCCTACCAAACCCCCGATGAGGTCTACTTCCGCCGCCCAGGGCGGACGGGGCTCGCCCCGTCCACCCTGGCTGTGGCAGCATAATCAACCAGGAAAGCGGATACCGAGCTTAACAGCGGTTCAAACCTGTCCAGATGTTGGGGACCACCTCACACCTCACAGTTCAGTTCATGCTGCCAGACCTCGGCAAGATCCGCTCGACCCCTTGCACATCGCGCGGGATCTCCGCAGTTCCCGGATCTCCCGTTCCTGCGCCTTCAACTTCTCCTGCACATCCAGCGGAATACCGGCACGGCTGCCGCTTTTCACCTTGGCTTTCTTGACCCACTCATTCAGCGTCTGCGCCGAACCCCCGATCTTGGATGCAACAGACGACACCGCCGACCATCGCGACGGGTAATCCGTCTCGTGCTCCAGCACCAGCCGAACCGGTCCGTCGCGGGTCACGCGAGCGCTCAGAGGGCTCTTGGCTTGGTGCCATGTGCGCTGGCCACCATGCTGGCCGTCAATGTGGCCGTCAGGGCGGCGAGCGTCCACCCCAGATGACCATGGCCGGTATTGTAGTAGACGCCTGGCAGCCGCCCGCTTCCGACGCGCGGCATCATGTCAGGCATCATGGGGCGCAGGCCGGCCCAGGGTATGAAATCGCGGGTGGAGACGCGGGGAAACAGGGCCCGGCACCAACCGAGGAGGGGTGCAATGCGATCGGCGCGGATGTCACGGTTCTCGCCATTGAACTCTGCCGTGCCGGCGATCCTGAACCGGCCATCGCCCAGGCGGCTGGTAACGATTTTTGCGCCATCGTCCAGCAGGCTCACTCGCGGTGCCGCCTTCCGGCTTTCCTCATCATTCAGGTTTACGGTGATGGAGTATCCCTTGACCGGATACACATTCACGTCGTCACCTAGCCAGTTGGCAAGGGACCGCGATCCGACCCCGGCGCAGATGACGACAGCATCGAACGGGTCCTGGCTTTCCTGATGATCGTCGCGACTGGCGACTTCGACCCGGCCCTGCCGGACGCGGATGTCGGTGACGGTAGTGTTCATCCGCAACTGTCCTCCCCGGCGTGCGACGGCACTGGCCAGACCGTTTGTATATTTATGAACATCGCCCGTAAAATCGGACGGGGTATAGAAGCCACCCTCGAACCGGCCCTGCAGGCTGGGTTCAATAGCTATGATCTCCAGTGGGCTGACGGGCTGGCGATCAAGGCCGCCGGAGCGCAGGATGTTGTTCACCGCAGTCGCGTGGTGAAGACCCGCCGGGTCGCGATAGACATGCAGGATGCCGCGTCGCTCCAGGTCGAAGTCGATCCCTTCCTCGTCTGCCATTTCCAGCAGATGCTGGCGCGCAGCGATCGCCATCCGAACCGTGGCAACGGTATTCTGCTGATAGCGGGGGATCGCAGCCAGAAACTGTGCCACCCACCCGTATTTGTGCAGGCTGGGCTTTGGGTTGAACAACAGCGGCGCATCAGCCCGCAGCATCCATTTCAACCCCTTCAGCACTTGCCCCCAATGGGTCCAGACCTCGGCATTGGAAGCCGATAATTGGCCACCATTGGCGTAGCTGGTTTCCATGGCAGGATAGGGGTGACGGTCATATAGGGTGATATCCGCCCCGCTGTCCTGCAGCTTGTAGGCGGTGGTGACGCCGGTAATGCCGGCGCCAATGACGGCGATACGGGTCATGTCTCTCCTTTCCCACCCGTCGGGTGGCGGTCCATGCCCCATCCGTATGGATGCCTGAGAGCTTCACCGCCCGCAGCGCAGGTGCGGAGGGCTTTCTCCTACGGCGGGATCTGGTGCCCGCAGGGCCCAGTTCCACTCTCCGGATGCTATCAGCCGCATGCGGTCCGGGTGCCTGAGAGATTCCGGGGCGGTTGCTCCTTCGGCGGCGGCCAGGGCCGCGCTCTCCCGCATGGGCCAGGATTAATAGAGAGGCTTATGCAGTCCCTCGGGATCGGCCTGCCGCAGTCTCACGCAGCGACAGCCAGATGATGGCGGCCCCGATGAAGGCGACACTGGCCAGTGACATGACCAGCGGCAGCCCGATGAAGGGCACCAACCATGCCGTAAACAGCGGTGCCGCCATCGACACGATGCGTCCCCAATGGAAGATGGAAGCCGCGGTCGAGCGCAGATGCGGCGGGTACAACTCTGCCAGCCATGGCCCCCAGACGACGGACGCCGCAATGGCCATACCGTACAACAGGCCAACCAGCAGGAAAGCAAAGGGGGCCAGCGGGACGAACAGGTAAAGGGGGATCAGGGCGGCCCCGATGAGGAAACCCACTGCCGCCGCCCGGCGCCCGAACCGGTCACCGACCCAACCCCACAGGAAGCCGCCCACGGCGGCACCAACAAACTGCCAGCCGACGATGTCGCCGATCAGCGCTTCCGACAATTGTCGGCTGTCACGCAAATAGGTGGTGGCCCAACCGGTGAAGGCCTGATAGCCGAAGAAATTCAGCCCCGCCATCAGGGCCAGCAACAGCGTCTGCCGTCGCACACCAGGACGGAACAGTTCTGTGACGGGCAGGGCGGCCTTGGCCACGGGCGGCGCGGTCTCATCTGCACCCCAGGCCAGAACACGGCGGTCATCCGGCATGGCGGCAAAGGTGAAAAAGGCCAACAACACCGGCACGGCCCCGGCCCACAACAGCAGGGTCCAGGACAGCCCCGCCTTGAACACGGCTGCTGACACGAAGCCAAGGGCGGAGACGGCCAAGTAATAGATGCACATTACGATACCAGCAATCCGCCCGCGTACGAGCGGTGCGAACAACCCGGAATAAAGCCCGACCGCGATCGGGTACATCGCTCCCATGAAAAAGCCCAAGGTCAGACGTTGCACCATCAACTGTGCGAAATTGCTGACAATCAGGCCCGCCAATAACGACCCACCGAAACCCAGCATGACCAGCACCAGGGCGTTGCGCCGCCCAATCCGGTCGGCTACTTGCCCCATGATCACGGCTCCCGCCAGACCGCCCAGTGATTGCCATGTGTATAGCGAGCCCGTCTGCGGCAGGGTGAGCGACAGTGATTGCTGGATATAGGGTCGCAGGATGTCGACCGTGTTCCAGGACCAGGAATAAAAGAAATACGCTGTCAACAGAAAGACAAGCGCGCCGATGCGGCGACCCTTCGTCAAATCCTCGGCACGGGTCATTGGTCTCGCGGCTCCGGCTGGGCTGTCTGAGAGGATCGAAACATGGATTGCATCCGAATGCAAACAGAATAGTGTGCATCGTGAACCCTCGGGCACGGAGGCTGGAGCATACCACGATGAAGACTACGATACGGTGGCATTATCAGTCTTGCATTCGAATGCAGCCCTTGGCAGATTAGGTCTCGTTGCGAAGGACAAACCATTCCGCAGGGGAGGGTAAGTGATGCAGGAATCCGTTGGGCGGCCGGATGGGTCGCCTGGTCGTGCGGCCATGCTTTCCCTGGCTGATGTCCTGGAATTGGGCGGTGTGGATGCCGGAACCGCCTTTTGGCGGGCAACCATGGCCGACACCGTGAATTGGAACGGTCCGCACCCGGTCAACAGCCTGTCGGGCCTTGCCGCCTTCCTGGCCAACGCCTGGGTCCCGATGATCCGGGCCTTCCCCGATCTGGGCCGGCGCGATGACATTGTGTTGGCGGGGCAGTTCAAGGGAGGGGATTGGGTTGCAACGACAGGCCATTATATCGGCACGTTTGCGGCACCCCTGCACGGCATTCCGCCCACGGGCGGTGTTGCTACCTTGCGGTATGGCGAATTCTATCGCGTCCAAGATGGGCGCATCGTGGAAGCCTATGTCATCCATGACTACCTGGGCCTGATGGCGCAGGCCGGGTGCTGGCCACTGCCGCCGTCACGTGGCGCTGAAATTACCGTCCCCGGCCCCGCCACCCATGCGGGTCTGCTGCGGGGTGATGCCGATCCTGCCGAAAGTCAGCGGTCGCTGGCGCTGGTAGAGGCGATGATCGCCGGTCTGATGCAATATGACGGAAAGACCCTGGAAAGCATGGGGATGGAGCGCTTCTGGCATCCGCGCATGCTGTGGTACGGCCCCGCCGGTATCGGTACGGCTCGCGGCCTGAAGGGCTTTCAGGACCATCACCAACGCCCGTTCCTGACCGCATTTCCCGACCGTGTGGGCGGTGATCACAAATGCCGTATCGGGGAGGGGCTTTTTGTGGCTTCCACCGGTTGGCCCTCGGTGCGGGCCACGCATCTGGGCGGCGGCTGGCTGGGCTGTCCGCCCTCGGGCCGGCGCATCGGCATGCGCGTCATGGATTTCTGGCTGCGTAAGGACGGGCTGCTGACCGAAAACTGGGTGTTTATCGATATCATCGATCTGCTGCTGCAGATGGGTGTTGATCTTCTGGAACGTTTGCCGCCGGCTCGCTGACGCGGCCGTCCGTTTCTTCATGTCAAGATAGGGCACTGGGCCATGACCATCCGCATCGACACTGCCGCTATGGCGGCCCGGCGTGTTCGTTACGCCGACCTGATCCCATGCACCACCGCCTTCATCGACACCCGTACACCGGGGTCGGATCGGAAGGAGAATTTCACCATCATCGGCCCCGGCGTGGCCGAAAATCCTGATCAACATGTGCATATCAGCGAACCGCACGGGTTCAATATCGGCGGCGCGCGCCAGCCACCGCATTGTGTGAATTCCCAGCATAGCCACGAAACGGCGGAGGTCTTTGCCGTTCTGTCTGGCGACTGGAAATTCACCATGGGGGTGGACAAGGCCGACAGCGAAATCAACTTGCACCCCGGCGACATCATCTCCATCCCAACCAACTGTTTTCGGGGATTTGAGAATGTGGGCAGCGACAGCGGCTTCCTGTTCGCCGTGCTGGGCGGGGATGATCCGGGCCGCGTCACCTGGGCACCCGACGTGTTGCGCCGCGCCGCCTCCACCGGTCTGGTTCTGCTGGAAAATGGCGCGCTGATCGATACTGCCGCCGGTCGCCAGGTGCCGCCCGGTCAGGTGGCGGTGCGCCCGCTGGAGCCGGCCGAACTCGAGCGATTTGATCGGATCAATGCAGCGGCCCTGGCTGGTTGTGTCGTGCGGGCCGGGGAAACGGCCGCAACAGAAACGCAGAACGGTCTGCCAGAGGCGCTGGTAATCGGCCGTGGCGGTGTTCTTGACTGGCCGCATGGCTTTACTGTGTCCAGGGTGGATCTGTCGGCCGGCGCTGCGGGTGCCTGGCATGCGCATGATCAGCCGGAGGTGCTGTTCGTGCTGGCCGGGACGGCACAGCTGGAATGGGATGATGGCAAGCTGGACCTAGCCCCCGGTGACACGATGAGCGTGCCGCGGACCCTGATGCGGCGCCTATCCTCCACCGATGGTGCAGGGGCTACGCTACTGGCGGTTCGAGGCGGCGATGCACTGCCCTGGGCGACCCCGGTCTGAGCCGCTACGCCAAGGCTTGAACCCGGCGGTGCCTGTCGGCACCTTCAAGGCCGGGATTTCCTCCCTCAGACGCCAAGGTGAAGGCCATCATGGCACATGATACTGTAACCTACGTTCCCGGCCGGGATATCGCAGAGCTTCTGGCCCCCCGCCCGCGCGTACAGGACCTGCCCGGATTTCATGAAGATTACGCGGACTTTGTTGACTACATCATCAAATGCACGCACCGCATCTGGGAGGAAAAACAGGTCGGCCTGATCTACTCCCACTATACCCATAATTGTCTTGTCCACACCTTGGGCGGACAGACCTTTGGGGCGGAGGAGGTGGTGCAGAACACCATCCGGACCATTGCTGCCTTCCCCGACCGCAGCCTTTATGGCGATCATGTCATCTGGTCGGGTGATGCGGCGCAAGGCTTTTACAGCTCCCATCGCATCACGAGCCTGATGACCAACCAGGGGGCCAGCGAATTCGGCCCCGCCACTGGCAAGCGGGTGCGCGTCACCACCATCGCTGACTGTGCGGTGCGCGAGAACCGGATCTATGAGGAATGGCTGGTGCGGGACAATAGCTGGCTGGTTCGTCAGCTTGGTCTTGACCCGGCCGAGGTTGCCCGTCGCCAAGCCGAAGCAGCACCGGCACCCTCCCATGAACAATGGCGCCTGGGCGAGATTGACCGCGTTCTCGGGCAGTTGGCACCCGCGCGCGGGGAATTCCCCGCCGACCCGATGGCGGAGCCAGAGGCCTTCGCCCTTGCCCTGTTCCAGGAGGTCTGGAACGCCCGCATGTTCGGCGAGGTACGGCGTCATTATGCTGGGAATGCGCGGATGGAGGCCCCCAATGGCCGCCGCCTGTTCGGCCATGGGGAGATCATCGGCTGGGTCATCGCTGTGCTGGCAGCACTTCCCGATGCCCGTCTGTCGGTGGACCATGTCGCGGCCGTGCCACATCCCAGCGGCGATGGCGTTGACATTGCCATTCGCTGGCAGTTGGCGGGCACCCATCGCGGCGGTGGCCTTTATGGTCCTGCCACGGGAAGGCGATTGCTGATCCTGGGTGTCACCCACTGGACTCTGCGTGGCGGACGGATCGAAAATGAATGGACCATCTTCGACGAAGTGGCCATCTGGCGGCAGATTTTCGGGGGACCGGCGGCATGAGCCTTGGCACCGCAGCCCAGCTTTTCACCGTTGAACAGGCGGCCCGGCAACGGGCCGCCTGTGGTCTTTGGATCGACCATGCCCTGCATACGGTGACGCTGGAAACACCTTTTGCGCGCGATTATGGCCGTGACGCCCTGGTCACCTGTGCGCTGGCCGGTGCGCACCTGCTGTCACCCGTGGATTTCAGAGACGTCTGGCTGGTCAGCGGTGCCGACGGTCATGTTGCCTGGTCGGCCCTGGTTAGTGGCAGCCATGCTGGCAGCAGTGCGGCCTTCGGGCCAGCCAGTGGACGGGCGGTCCATGCCTTGGGCGGCGGTGCCGCGCGCCTGATCGGCGGCCGGGTGGGTGACCTTTATTGGTTTGACGACACCTTGGCCCTGACCCGCGCCGCAGGTGCCGATCCACAGCATGTTGCAGACGCCTTGCGGTTGGCGGAAATCACCCCTCTTGGACTGGACCCCGCCATGGATCAGCGGCCGATTGCGGGGGCCGCATTGTTGCCCGGCGCACCTGGCTGGCTGGCTGCCTGGCTGTCTGTGCTGGTTCAGAAGCGGCCTGACCAGGTGGAGGGGCTCTATGCCGCCCCTGCCACCCTGACCCTCACGGCGGGGCGATCCGTAGCCGGGGCAGATGCAATTGCCCGTCACTGGCTGGCTCTGCTGCTGGCGTTGCCCGATCTTCGGCTCTGGCCGGAGCGGTTCATGCTTGAGGGTGACAGGGCGGCCTTGTTGTGGCGCCTGTCCGCCACCGGCCCCAATGGCCCGGTGCGCAATATCCCGGTCCTGTCCATGTGGCAGCTGGAGGGCGGGCGGATCATGGCGGAGCGGTTGCTGTTGGATGAGGTGTCGCTCCTGGCCCGCTAGAGCTGTTTTCGGTTGGCTGGAAACAGTTCCGGCAGCGACTGCCACAGCAGCGAAATGGCTTTTTCCGCACCCTGCTAGATGCACCCCATCCATCGTTTTCCGTATGACCCACGCTTTGAACGGTTCCATTTGAAGCGATCACACCCTGTCAGGCCTCTGCCAAGGCACCCTTTAAGCCCGAAAAAAGGCGGCGCCAACCCCTGGGGTGGGGGTGGCGCCGTTTCAGTTGAGGGAGGGAAACGCATTACAAGAAAGGGGGTGGCGGCAGAAGAGCCGGCCGCCACCCAACCCGGTCACTCACGATAGGTAATCTTCAGGCCGAAGGTCTGCGGTGGGGCATAACTTGCCTGCAAGGCACCGCCGCCGCCCCAGACAGTGCGGTTCTTGACCTTCTTGTCGGTGACATTGTCGACATAGGCCCGCACTGTCACATTGCCATCCGCGTTCTCCCAGGCCGCCGACAGGTCAAGCTTGGCGTAACTGTTGGTACGCTCCAGCTTGGAATTGAACGGCTGGCCATAGAAATCATCGGAGAAGCTGAGTACGGCCAGCGGCGTCAGGGAGCCGGCCCCATCCAGATCGATACGGTAGGACGTGAAGACGGACCCTGACCAGGAGGGGCTGTAGGGGATCTTTTTACCCGACAGGTCACAGCCATAGGCGTTGTTCGGCGAACCTGGAACGATACGGCAGGTGTACCCGACAGGGACGAGCGCATTGTTGATCACGCCACCAGCACCGACCGGGTTGGCAAAGCCGCCGGGCAGGGGGGCGTCCATAAACGAGGTATATTCCGCACTCAGCAGCGACAGCGAGCCACCCAGGCTGAAAGCGTCAGTGACCAGCCATTCGGCCTCCACCTCAACGCCATAGCTTTCCGCCTCAGCCGAGTTGAAGATGATGGATGCGGTAGTATTGCCCACCGGCACCTGACGCTGTTCCTGCAACTTCTTATAGTCATTGAAGAAGGCGGCGATGTTCAGTTGAAGGCGGTTGTCCAGGAAGCGGTTCTTGGACCCCACCTCAAACGCCGTAACGGTTTCGGGATCAAAGCTGAACACGGCCGCTTCGGTGCGGGTGTTGTAACCGCCGGAGCGGAAGCCAGTGGAAACCGAAGCGTAAAGCAGGCTGTCTTCTGCCACTTGATAGTCGGCGGCCAAACGCCAGGTGACCTTGTCGAACGTCACGTCAGGCTGGTTGGTTGTGCCGATATTCGGCGGGGTGACGCCGATGGCTATGGAGCTGTTCTGCAGGGCGGGGCGTAGGAATTTGAAGCTCTTGTGGTCTTCGGTATAGCGAGCGCCGGCCGTGAACGAGAGTTCATCGGTCACCGCGTAGGTGCCCTGGGCATAGACGGCATAGCTTTCCGTCTCGCTATACTGATCATCATAGAAGCCGGCACCGGTAACGCCCGTGGCCACGCCATTGACGATGCGCGGCAGCTGCTGGTTCACGAACAGGCCGCGCAGCTCGTCCTTGAAGTAATAGACACCCGCCACGTAGCGCAGGGGGCCGCTGTAATCGGAAAGGACCTGCAGCTCCTGGCTGAAGGTTTCCGCCTCGGTGCTTTGGTAGTCCAGGCCGATGGTGCTGGCACTGAAGTCGCTGTCGCTCGTCCGCTCCAGGTTGAAGTCTGAATAGCCGGTGATGGACCGCAGCGAGACGGGACCCAGATCATAGACGATGTCGCCGCTGAAGCCCTTCTTCTCCGACTTGCGGAAGGTACGGTAGTTCTGGTCGATCCGGAACGGGTCATCAGCCTTGTGAATGGGGATGCCAAGGTCCTGCACACCGGCCACGCCGGGGCAATCATCCACACCGTCCAGATTGCCCGGCCGGGTGTTCAGCACCAGTGCTGTGGCATTGAAGACGCGCTGGCAGGTGGCAGGGTCGTAGTAGCTGCCCAACAGTTTGTACCCGAAGGCCGAACCGCCGTTCCCGCCCTCATCGGCATAGTCGCCACGCAAGGTGATCTTCAACGCCTCTGTCGGCTCCAGCGCCAGGGCGGCGCGCACATAAGACAGATCGTCGTCGAACAGGTCAGCCTTCTTGTTATTGTCGTTGCGGACATAACCGTTGCTCTTGTCGCGGGTTGCGGCAATACGCAACGCGGCCTTGTCGCCAATCGGGGCGTTGGCATAGCCCTCGGCGCGGACCTTGCCATATTCGGCCAGGGTCAGGGAGCCGCCGAACAGCGTGGCGTCCAGCACCGGAGACGCCGTGATGATGGAGATATTGCCGCCGAACGTGTTGCGGCCATACAGCGTGCCCTGGGGGCCGCGCTGAACCTCCACCCGCTCCAGGTCGACGAAGCTGCTCATCGCCTGGGACGCGCGGGACTGGTAGATGCCGTCGATGAAATAGCCGATGGTGGTGTCGCCATTGACGCCGACATTTTCCGTACGCACGCCGCGCATCGCCGGGCGGGCATCGGAGCCGGAACGGCCAAAAGTGAAGCCGGGCGTCACCGCCTCCAGCTTCGTGATATCAGTGATACCACGTCGTTCCAGCCCGTCCGATGTGACGGCGGTTACGGAAAGCGGTACAGCCTGCAGGTTTTCCCCACGGCGCTGGGCCGTAACCACGATCTCCTCCAGGGCCAGCGCGTCATTCTGCGCCCATGCTGGCATCGCAGGGGCCGCCGTCAGCAATGCAACGGTCGCGACCCCGTACTTTACGCCAACAGTCCAATGGCTGCTGTTCATCTTGATGCTCCCGATTTCCCTGTTGTGTTCCATGGAGGCAGGCCACTTTGGCGGTCTTTGCCGCGTCCAGATTCTTGTGCCGTCGGCATTGTTACGGACGGCAATCATGTCGCATTCGGAGTATCCATTTGAATGACTGCGAATGCAATACGGAATTCGATCCTTGCCTGAAAAATCCAAGATGCCGGACGCCAGATGCGCTGATTCCCATGGCTTTACAGTAAAATCGGGATCAAATGGCCCAGACCGCCTATGGAAAACGATTGAATTCGAATGCGTTAATCACGTGCTACGCGGTCAACTTCGCTGAGACATCCCGAAGGAGCTGATCGGCACCCTGTTGCAGGAAACCCTGGTCAGAACCCAGGAGGAACAAGCTCGCGCCCTGGTCACGCCAGCGCGGCAGTTCCGCCAGGTCCGGGGTGAACAGGCCGACGGGCTTTCCTGCCTTCACAGCGGCGGCAATGATCCGTTCGCAGGCATCCAGAACCGCCGGCGCCTTGGCGTCGCGCAGGCCAAGCGATATGGTCAGGTCGATGCGCCCGATGAAAAGGGCGTCGATGCCCGCGACGGAGGCGATCGAGTCCAGGTGCGCCAGTGCCTCCGCATCCTCGATCTGGGCGATCACACAGACCTGCTGCGCCGACAGGTCCAGATGCTGTGCCATGGTCCGCCTGCCCAGGTCGGCGGAACGGGTGTGTCCCGCAAATCCCCGACCGCCGGGCCCGAACCGGGCCTTGCGCGCCGCCTCGGCCGCCTCGTCGGCGGTGCGGATATGGGGCAGCAGCAGGGCATCGGCCCCACTGTCCAATGCGGCCAGGATATGTTCGGGCGCTGCGGTCTGCGGCCGCACGATGGCCGGTTTGCCCATGGCACGGGTGATCATCAGGGCCTGATCCAGGCTGTTGCGATCAAATGGCCCATGTTCGGCATCCAACACCAGGCAATCCAGCCGGGATCTGGCCAGCACCTCAATGTTCTGCATCGACGGGATCTTGCAAAAACAGCCGGTCAGCAAGTCGCGGCGGTGGAGGCGAAGCGAGAAGGCGTCCATCATCATCCGACCTTTCAGGCGTCAAGAAATTCCGATATCTGGGCAGCCATGGCCGTTGGTGCCTCGAGCGGCGCCATATGGCCCGCCTCTTCCAGGATGTGCAGCCGGGCGTTGGGCAGGCTGTCCGCCATCTCCCTGTGTCGGTCGACAGAACACAGCGCGTCATGCGCTGCTCCCAGAACCAAGGTGGGGCAGGTTATGCCGGGCAACAGCGGACGGGCATCGCTCCGGTCGCGCAGGGCCCGCATTTGCCGACAGAATATCGCCGGCCCGAGATGACGGGCCATGGCGCGCACCAGGCCTTCCAACGTGGTCGGTCGCGTGGGGCCTGGGGCGAAATAGAGGGGCATAAACTCCGTCTCAACCACCGCTTCCAGACCGCCAGCCTGTGCACGGGCCATCTGTTCGTCACGGATGATGCGGCGTTCGGGCGGGTCGGGTCGCGCCGTGCTGTTCAAGATGACCAGGTGCGAAAGCCGCTCAGGTGCCCGCGCCGCAAGATGCAGCGCGACAATGCCGCCCATGGAGTAACCGGCAAGGGCAAAGCGTGGTGGTGCCTGGGCCAGAACAGTTTCAACCATGGCGTCGATGGTGTCGTCCTGGGTCAACGCGTCCAGCGGCATGCAGGAACGTTCGCCAAGGGCGGGTCGCAGCCCAGACCAAAGCCATCTATCGCAAAGCAGTCCGGGCAGTAACAAAAGCGTCGTCGTCATGAGGCGGTCCACTGGCAGTGTTACCCCAGCCGGGCCGACCGTCCCTGGATCAGTTCACCGGCATAAAGGCGGGTTTCCGGTTCCATCTCTGGCGTTTCGATGCGTTCCATCAGCATCTGTACCGCCGCCTCCGCCATCCGTCGCACCGGCTGGCGGATGGTGGTCAACTCATGGGAAAGCCAGCGGGATGCGCCGGCACCGTCGAAGCCGACGATGGAGACATCCGCCGGCACCGAAAGCTTGTGATGATAACGGGCCGCATCCATAGCCCCAATGGCCATGGCATCATTGGCACAGATCAGCGCCTCGGGCGGGCTGCCAAGGTCAGCGACCAGTTGGCTGAATGCATCCCGGCCGCTGTCATAGGCGTAGGTGCCGCGGGCCTGTGCCACCGAGACGATGCCGTGATGGCGCAGGCGCGCCAGCGCGCTCTCCATACGCTCGACACTGACCGCACTGTCCGGGGGGCCGCTGATCAGACCGAATCTTTGGTGACCGGCCTTGATCAGCCGATCCACAAGCCGGCGCTCCCCATCGGCGTGATCGACACTGACGGCGGTGACGGCACAGCCAGGCAGCACCCGGTTGTAAAGTACCAGCGGCACACGGCGCGTGGCGAATTCCTCCACTTGTTCGGGTGATAGGCGTGCGGCACTGATCACACCGTCCACCTGATAGCGCCAAAGCTGTTCCATTGTGGCCCCGATCTCCGCCTCACTTTCCAAGGCGAAGAGCAGGACACGGGACCCGGCGGCCGAAATGCGCCGTGACAGTTCGAACAGCACCTCTGGATAGTTCAGGTTGGTCGACTGCCCGATCATCAGACCGACCAGGTCGGATCGCCGGGTGATCAGGCTGCGCGCAATGGCGTTGGGCTGGTAACCCAACTGGGCCGCGACCTCCATAACCCGCTGGCGCACATCCTCGGAGATGCTGGCACCGGCAGTGAAGGCGCGGCTGACAGAACTCTGGCTGACATTGGCCAGACGTGCCACGTCATAGGATGTGGCTCGCCGATTGCCCATGTCCGGTTGCGGCTCAGGTGCCGCCGCGTTGGGTTTTGGTTTAGGCGGCCTCCCGGCCATGTCGCGCCACCCTGATATCTGCCTGCGCCTTATGCCCGGCGAAGCCCTCAAGCGCACAAAGACGCGAGCAGTATTCCCCGATCAGGACCGAGGCTTCCGGCGTGAGGACGCGCTGGTAGGTGCAGGTCTTCATGAATTTGCCTACCCAGAGACCACCGGTGTACCGCGCCGCCTTGCGAGTGGGAAGGGTGTGATTGGTGCCAATCACCTTGTCGCCATAGGAAACATTGGTCAGGGGCCCCAGGAACAGGGCACCATAGTTGGTCATGTTGGCCAAAAAGTAATCCGGATTGCGGGTCATAACCTGCACATGCTCGGACGCGATATCGTCTGCGATGCGCACCATCTCCGCCTCATCCGCCGCCAGGATCACCTGACCATAGACTTCCCAGGCCTTTCCGGCGATGGGGGCGGTGGGCAACGTCTGAAGCTGGCGTTCGATGGCGGCAATCGTATCATGCGCCAGTTTTTCCGAATTGGTCAGCAACACGGCCGGGCTGTTATAGCCATGTTCGGCCTGACCAAGCAGGTCGGTGGCGCACAGTTCCCCGTCCACACTTTCATCGGCAATCACCAGGGTTTCAGTGGGGCCGGCCAGCAGGTCGATGCCAATGCGGCCGAACAGCTGCCGCTTGGCTTCTGCGACAAAGGCATTGCCCGGACCAACAATCATGTCGACAGGGGCAACGCTTGCCGTGCCGATACCCATGGCACCAATCGCCTGGACCCCACCAAAGCTGTAGATTTCATCAGCGCCGGCCATGTCCATCGCCACAACAATGGCGGGGTTTGGCTTGCCCTGATAGGGCGGGGCGCACGCCACCACCCGCTTCACGCCGGCGACCTTGGCTGTCACCACGCTCATATGCGCCGAGGCCACCAGGGGATACTTGCCGCCGGGAACATAGCAACCGACCGAATTAACCGGCAGGTTCTTGTGCCCCAGCACAATGCCGGGCAGCGTTTCAACCTCCACATCGCGCAGCGCATCACGCTGCACCTGTGCGAAGTTGCGGATCTGGGTCTGGGCGAAGCGGATGTCGGCGATGGTCTGTTCCGAAAGGGCGGCGTAGCAGGCGTCAATCTCTGCTCGGCTGAGGCGGAAGCTCTCGGGCGACCAATTGTCGAACTTCTCGGAATAGCGACGGACGGCTGCATCGCCTTCCGTAGTGATCTCCGCCAGGATGCCCTCAACCGTGGCCCTGACCTTGGCGTCATCCGACGCCACCATCTCCGGCTCCGCTCCGCGCTTCAGCCAACGCGCCATGTTCCATCCTCCCGGCAATGATTGGGTAACCAAATTCAGAAGTGACCCTAAAATCTTTTGCATTCGAATGCAATTGATAAATCGACAAGGAATTGGCAAAAAATAGACATAACCGGAACGCCGATTCCGGTATAGGATGCTGATAATGTCCTGAATGCTGCATTCGTACCCAGTGTTATCATGCCTGAAGGAGCCTGAAGATGTCTGTCCTGCCTGATCCGTTTGCCGCCTTTTCCCTGGAAGGTCGCGTGGCCCTGGTGACAGGGGCTGGCAAGGGCATTGGACGGGCGGCGGCCCTGGCGCTGGCCCAGGCGGGCGCGCAGGTCATTGCCGTGGCGCGCACTGGCACCGACCTGGCCGAATTGGCGGCGGAAGCGCCGGCGGGCCGCGTGGAGGGGTGGGAAATGGACGCCACAGCGCCCGCGTTTCTGGATCGCATCCGCGCGCTTCCGGGGCTCGACATACTGGTCAACAATCTGGGCATTAACCGGCCGCTGCCCTTCACTGAGGTGCCGGTGGAAACGCTGGATGCGATGTTGAGCGTGAATGTCCGCACGACCTTCCTGGTTTCCCAGGTCGCGGTGGATGCGATGCGGCGGGGCGGCCGGGGCGGGGCGGTGATCCAGGTGTCATCGCAGATGGGGCATGTCGGTTCTCCCCGCCGCACTGTCTATTGCATGACAAAGCACGCTTTAGAGGGGTTGACCAAGGCCATGGCTGTGGAACTGGCCCCCGAGGGCATCCGTGTCAACAGCGTCTGCCCCACCTTCATCGAAACGCCACTGACCGCCCCCATGCTGGCGGACCACAGTTTCCGCGAGTTCGTCCAATCACGTATCCCGCTTGGCCGGGTTGGCCGGGTCGGGGAAGTAGCCCCGGCCATCCTGTTCCTGGCAAGCCCGGCCGCCAGCCTGATCACGGGAGCCGCCCTCATGGTCGATGGCGGCTGGACAGCGCAGTAGGTTGGGTCTGTCGCTGACCCACCAGGACGGCCAAATGCTTACAGCGGCATTCATGTGCCTGAAAAGCCGCTCCGTCGTCAGGTCGGCACGTCGGCTCGCAGGGTCGATATTCTATTAAATCAATGCAGTAAGCTTACTATAATGCCGGTCAAGGCGAGCCCCCGCATCCAATTAAGCCCCTGAAAGACAACGTCTTTCAGGGGTTTTTGCTGTCCGAAAACACCACCCCAAAACATCGCCTAGCGTACGCGTCCGGTGTGAACCGCCTTGCGGTGTGTGCGGGATAGCTGGGAGTCTTTGCGTAAGCGCGATAGCGCGGACGCAAACGAGTGGCAAACGTGATGGCTTATCAGCGGCTGGAGGTTTTGACGGGCACGGAGCGGCGTCGGAAGTGGTCGGATGCGGAGAAGGTCCGGCTGGTTGAGGCGGCGTTCAGGCCCGGCATTGTGGTCCAGGATGTTGCCCGGCGGTTCGGGGTCCACGAGAGCCTGCTATACCGGTGGCGCCGACAATTGGGCGTATCGGTTTCGCCGGTCGATAGCCCGGTTCCGGTGTTCGCGCCGGTTCGGCTGTCCCCTGTGGATGAGCCGATGACCATGCCGGTCGCGGAGGCGGCGATGCCGGCCCCCACCCCCCCCCCACGGCATCGGTCGCGGAGATCTCGGTGTTTCTGCCCGGCGGGGTCGAGGTGCGGCTGCGCGGGTCAGTGGATCTGGCGCTGGCCAGGGCAGTGATCCGGGCGGCCGGAGGGGCGGGATGATCCCGATCCCGCCGGGGGTGCATGTGTGGCTGGCGACGGGGCGGACGGACATGCGCAAGGGGTTCGACAGCCTTGCCCGGCAGGTGCAGGAGGTTCTTGGGCGCGATCCCCATGGCGGTCACCTGTTCGTCTTTCGTGGCCGCCGCGGCGATCTGGTGAAGGTCATCTGGCATGACGGCCAAGGCGCCTGCCTGTTCACCAAGCGCCTGGAGCGCGGCCGGTTCATCTGGCCGTCGGTGGTGGACGGGGCGGTGACGCTGAGCCCGGCCCAGTTGGGCTATCTGCTGGAAGGGATCGACTGGCGGCTGCCGCAGCACACGGCCCGGCCCGAACGGGCGGGCTGAAAAGCTGCAGACAAGACGGCGTGGGCATGATTCAATGACCCCATGTCCAGCCCCAATCCTCCCGCCCAAGCTGCCGACAACCTGCCTGCCGATCTGGCGGCGGCCCATGCGCTGATCCTGGCATTGCAGGGGGAATTGGCGAGGGCGCGCCAACAGGCCGGTGAACGGGCGATCGAGATCGAACGGCTGCGTCTGGCTCTGGCCAAGGCCCGGCGGGAGCTTTACGGCCAATCCTCCGAGCGGGGCCGGCTGCTGGTGGAGCAGTTGGAACTGCAACTGGAAGAGTTGGAGGAGACCAGCGCCGAAAACGAGGTGGCCGGCGAACTCAGCACGCCCGCCCCCGCCCTTGCCGTCACACCGCGCAAACCGGCCCGGCGGCCGCTGCCGGAGGCGCTGCCACGGGAGCGGATCGTGCATCCGGGGCCTTGTGTCTGCGACCGCTGCGGCGGCGATACCTTGCGCAAGATCGGCGAGGATGTGCTGGAAAGCCTGGAATGCGAACCCCGCCGCTGGAAGGTGGTGCAGCATGTGCGGGAGAAATTCGCCTGCCGGTCCTGCGAGGCGGTGAGCCAGGCGCCGGCACCCTCCCATCCGATCCGGCGCGGGCGGGCCGGGCCGGACCTGCTGGCCATGGTGCTGGCCGGGAAATATGCCCAACATCTGCCGCTGCACCGGCAGAGTGCCGCCTATGCCCGGGAAGGGATCGACCTGGACGTTTCCACTCTGGCCGACTGGGTCGGCGCGGCGGCGGCAACCCTGGCCCCGCTGGTGGCGGCGATACGCTCCCACGTTCTGGCGGCTGATCGTTTCCATGGCGATGACACGCCGGTACCGGTTCTGGCCAAGGGCAAAGCCGCCACCGGCCGACTATGGGTCTATGTGCGGGACGATCAGCCGTTCGGTGGCAGCGATCCGCCCGCCGCCCTCTACCATTATGCCCGCACCCGTGCCGGCGAACATCCGCAGCGCCACCTGGCCGGCTGGGCCGGAATATTCCAGGCCGACGCCTACAGCGGCTATGCCGGCCTCTACGATCCCGCCCGCAAGCCCGGTCCCCTCCAGGAGGCCGGATGCTGGAGCCATGTCCGCCGTCGGTTCTTTGACCTGGCCAAGGATGGCAAGTCGCCCCTGGCAGCCGAGGCCGTGAAGCGCATCGACGCGTTGTTCGCCATCGAGCGGACCATCAACGGCCGCGCCATCGCGGAACGTGCCGAAACCCGCCAGGAGAAAAGCCGTCCCCTGATCGACGATCTGGAGCGATGGCTGCGCCACGCCAGTGCCCGCCTGTCGCCCAAGTCGGATCCTGCCAAGGCCATGGACTATGCCTTGAAACGTTGGCAAGCGATGACCCGGTTCCTGGAGGACGGGCGCATCTGCCTGTCGAACAATGCCGCCGAACGCGCCTTGCGTGGCATCGCCGTCGGACGCCGGAATTGGACCTTCTGCGGTTCCGATGCCGGCGGCGACAGGGCCGCCGCCATCTACACCCTCATCGAGACCGCAAAGCTCAACAACGTCGATCCCCAAGCCTGGCTCGCCGACACCCTCGCCCGCATCCATGATCATCCCGCAAAGGCCATCGCCGACCTCTTGCCATGGAACTGGAAGGCAAAGGCCTGAATGGGTCTACGCCGGATGCTTACCGCCTAGCTACCATATAGCTACCAAATGAAAGTGAAAATGAGCGTAGGTGGCGCCATACGGGGCCGCCCCCCGCGCTCATTTGACGAGGCTCCAGAAGCCCAGCTTGCGGCCATGGGCCTTTTTGATCTGCTCGCGGTAGCGGACATGGTCGGGCAGGGACTGCCAGTCGGTGACCTGTTGCGCCAGCCGGTCGAGGTGGCCCAGATACTTCGCCCCATGCCCATAAGCAGGTGATTTGGCGCGGGTGTCAATCAGCATTGAAGTTTGACCCTGTATAGGCGTCGAAAGTTGACCCCTTTGATTTGTGTTTGGCGGTCGTGCAGGTAGTCCATAGGAGGGACCCGCGCGCGGCGCGGCGTGCCCCCACGAGGCTGACGCGGCGCCGCGCGCGGGAGGAACCTGTGGGCCCACCTGTGCGATCCGCCAGGGGTGGGGGTCCGGGGGCGGGGATCAGGCGCGGTTCTTGAACCGCCAGCTGTCATTGCCGGTTTCGACAATGTCGCAATGATGGGTGAGCCGGTCGAGCAGCGCCGTGGTCATCTTGGCATCGCCGAACACGTTGGGCCATTCGCCAAAGGCCAGGTTGGTGGTGACGAGGACGGAGGTCTGTTCATAGAGGCGGCTGATCAGGTGGAACAGCAACTGGCCGCCGGATTGGGCGAACGGCAGATAGCCCAGTTCATCCAGCACGACGAGGTCGAGCCTGGCGAGATGGTCGGCGATGCGGCCCTGCCGCCCGCCCCTCGCCTCGGCATCGAGACGGTTGACCAGATCGACGACGGTGTGGAACCGGACCCTGGCGCCGCCACGGATGCAGGACCGGGCGATTGCGATGGCGAGGTGGCTCTTGCCGGTTCCGGTTGATCCAACCGCATTCTGCCCATTCACAGGGCGAAGTGGTGATGGTCCATTATCGATTTCATCCCCGGCACGGTGAGCGGCTTGTCGTCTGGCGCCGTCATCGTTTCCGCGGCGTTGTCATGCTGGTCGTTCAACAGCCGGATGGGACGATGACGCACATTCCGGAATGGATGTGTTCGCCGCCCGCGGCCGCCCTGGATATGGCGGAACAACCTCACCTGAGCCTCGTCGCGTTGCGGATCCTGCGTCTGGAGATCGACGCTGTCTTATCGTCGCTCATGGAAACGAGCGACGGAGAGCGGCATGACCAGAGACAGACGTCCTGTTCAACACGAATTGTTCGGGGCCCCGCCGGTGCCCGCGCGCCGAATGGCGCCGGAGGAGAGCCGGGAACTGATCATGCTTCTGGCGACGCTTCTATTGGAGGTGGTACGGTCGCCGGTTCCACAAGAGGTGGGCGATGAATAAGGTCACGCCTGATCATCTGTCCCGGCGCGCCTACATCTATGTTCGGCAGTCGACCCAGGACCAGATCCTGCATAATCATGAGAGCCGTCGGCGGCAGTACGGCCTTACCAGCCGGGCCCGCCAGTTGGGTTGGGAGGATGCAGAGGTCATTGATGACGATCTCGGTCGATCGGGCGGTGGCATTGCACGCCCTGGATTCGAGCGTCTGCTTGTGGCCATCTGTGAGGGGCGTGTTGGCATCGTGCTGGCGGTCGAGGCCTCACGCCTCGCCCGCAACGGCCGGGACTGGCACACGCTGTTGGAGTTCTGCGGGCTGGTTGGCTGCCTGCTTGCCGACGAAGACGGTATCTACGATCCGCGCCATCCCAATGACCGCCTATTGCTGGGCATGAAGGGCACGATGAGCGAGATGGAACTATCCATCCTGCGCCAGCGTTCACTTGAGGCGTTGCGCCAGAAGGCCCGGCGCGGTGAGCTATTCCTGAACGTCGCTGTGGGTTACGTGAAGGTTCGGCACGATCGCATCGCCATGGATCCGGACCTCCGCGTGCGCGAGGCAATCGGCCTAGTATTCCGGAAGTTCGCCGAGTTTCAAAGCGTCCGTCAACTGCACCTCTGGCTACGGCAAGAGGACATCAGGCTGCCGGCGACGGAATACAGCGAGTTCGGCTGCCGAACGATCTGGAAGTTGCCGGTCTACAACACGGTGCGCAATATGCTGGCCAACCCCGTCTATGGCGGGGCTTATACGTTCGGCCGGACTGGTAGCCGTGTGACGGTGGCGCAGGGCCGTAAGCATGTGGTCCGCGGGTTCCGACGGGATCAGGCGGATTGGGAGGTGTTGATCCTGGATCATCACGAGGGTTACATCTCGTGGGCCGAATATGAGAGGAACCAGCGCCTGATCGCCGACAATGCCAATAGCAAGGGCCTGATGACACGTGGCTCTGTCCGCCGGGGGGACGCTTTGCTGCCGGGTTTGCTGCGCTGTGGCCACTGCGGCCGCCGGGTGCATGTCTCCTATAGCGGCACGGAGGGGTTCTGTGTCCGCTACAACTGCCGTGGCGCCCATCTCAACCATGGGACCGAGCGCTGCATCTCGTTTGGTGGGCTGCGGGTGGATGCGGCAGTTGCGGCGGAAGTCCTGCGGCACCTGGCACCCCTTGGGATTGAGGCGGCCCTGGAAGCAGTTGCGCGCTCCCGCACTGAGGTCAGCGACCGCTACCGGCATTTGGAACTGGCCATTGCCCAGGCGCGCTACGAGGCTGACCTCGCGCGGCGCCAGTACGATGCCGTCGATCCCGGCAATCGTCTCGTCGCCGGAGAACTGGAACGGCGCTGGAATGACCGTCTCGTCGATGTCGCTCGACTTGAAGATCAACTGACTGGTCAACCGGGCGATGATGCGGATGCGCTCACTGAGCAAGAGAAAGCACATCTCATGGCTCTGGGCCGCGATCTGGACGCCGCCTGGAACCATCCAGCCGCGACTGCGGAAACCCGTAAGCGCATCGTCCGCACCGCCATTCATGAAATCATCGTCAAGCTTGAGGATGAACGCATCAATCTGGTCATTCACTGGGCGGGTGGTGATCATACCCGTTTAACCGTGCCGAAGAACCGGCCCGGGCACCATCGCTGGATCGGCGATCCTGAAACTGGCGACCTGATCCATCGTCTGGCGCGTCAGCAACCTGATGCCGCCATTGCGTCGATCCTGAACCGGATCGGCAAACGGACCGGCCGAGGGAATACATGGACAGAGGTACGTGTCCGTGGATATCGCAACGATCATGGGATCGCAGTATTCAAGCCGGGGGAAATGGCCGAGCGCGGCGAGTTGACGCTGGAGGAGGCTGCCGACAGGTTGAATGTCAGCAAGATGACAGTCCTGCGTCTGATAAGCGCCGGCACCATCCATGGCTATCAGGCCTGCAAAGGGGGGCCTTGGGCGATCCCAGCACATCAACTCTCCGCTCTGCCGTCCCCGTTGCGCCCCCAAAGCCGCCCGGTAACGCCAGATCCCAATCAGATTTCCTTGGAACTTCAATGACGTAGAAAGGTGGGCATTATGAGACCCGATCAGTGCCGCCGACCAGCACGACGTTGCGCTGCTCGGCCAGGAACGATCCGGTGGCCAGGTCGCGGATCAGCGCCTCGTTGACCGGCGTGCCGGAGAAATCGAACTGGGCCAGGTCCTTGGCCAGCGGCAGGCGGGCGATGGTCATCTGGTACTTGATCGACCGCGCCTCCTTCTCGGCGATCTCGGCCTTCAGCAGTTCGCCGATGATGCGGGGCACGGGGTATTGCCGCTTGAGCCCGTCGGCGATCACCTCGTCAAAGGCGGCGCGCATGCCGGTGAGTTTCAGCGTGCCCATGATCTCCAGGATTTCATGACGCTCCATTGACCGTTCTCCGCAGGCTGTCATACCGCCCGCAATCGGCCACCGGTGCATGCCGGAGGGTCAGGGCGGCGGGGGTGAGGATGCTGACGGGGTTGGGCGGCTCCCGACGTCGGGACAGGATGTTCAGCACCACGTCGCTGGAATGCACCCCGTTGTGCAGGGCCTCGGCACAGGCCACCTCCACGGCGGCCAGCCCGTCAGTCAGCACGGCAGCCAGGATATCCACCATTTGCCGGTCGCCATCGGCGGAGCCGGCCAGCCTGGCCCGGATCCGGCCCAGGCTGCCGGGCAAGGCCCAGTCCTTGAACGGCGCCCCGTTGCGCAGCGCTCCCGGCTTGCGGGCCAGGACAGGCACATAATGCCAGGGATCGTAGACCGTCCCGCCCCGGCCGAACTGCCTCGGGTGATCGGCCACCAAGGCGCCGTCCTGTCGGATCAGTATCCGCTCCGCATAAGCATGCACCTCCACCGGCCGGCCGACGGCGCGCGCCTGAACGGAATATTTGTTGTTGTCGAACCGGACCAGACAGGTTCGCGATACCGAGGCTGGATTGCTGTGGAACCCGTCGAACGGTCCGGCATAGGCCACCAGATGCGGCCTCTCGGCCTCGAACATCTCCCATACCGTCCGATCACCCAGTTCCGGATGGCGATGCGCCCGGGCATGGGAGACGCAGCGGTCCAGCAGCCAGGCATTCATCTCCGCGTAGGTCTTGAACCGTAGCCGCGGTGTAAAGAACCGCTCCCGCACCAGGCCGACCTGGTTCTCCACCTGGCCTTTCTCCCAGCCCGCCGCCGGCGTGCAGGCGACCGGTTCCACCAGATAATGCGCGCACATCTGGGCAAAGCGGCGGTTGAACACCCGCTCCTTGCCCAGGAACACCGTATCCACGGCTGTGCGCATGTTGTCGTAGATGCCCCGCGTGCAGGTTCCCCGGAAAAAGGCGAAGGCCCGGTCATGGGCATCAAACACCATCTCCTGCGTCTCGCGCGGATAGGCCCGCACGAAGAACATCCGGCTATGGCAAAGACGCACATGCGCCACCTTGACCGTCGTCGTTGCTCCGTTCAGCACCACGATCTCGTGGCTCCAGTCGAACTGGTAGGCCTCACCCGGTGCGAAACTCAGCGGTACATAGGCATCGACGCTGCGGGATACCCGGCCCTCGCGCCACCGGCGTGCATAGCGGCGAACCGCATCGTAGCTGCCGGCGTAACCAAGCGCCCGCAACTCCTCATAGACCCGGATCAGTGTCAGCCGTTCCCGCGCTGCCTTGGCCTCGTTCGCCAACAGCATGCGGTCCAGCTCACCGATCCATTGTCCCAGCCGCGGCCGGGGCTGCACCGTCCGCTCATACTCAAAGGCAGTCGCCCCAGAGCGCAGAACCTTCCGCACCGTGTTCCGCGATACACCAAGGTCCCGGGCGATCTCCTTGATCGCCTTGCCCTTGACCAGAAACTCACGCCGGATCCGTCCGACTGTCTCCACGATCAGCATCCCCCAGCCCGCCCAGATCGGTTCCCCATCCGGGCAGTCCAACAGTCATAAACACGGGGGTCAAAGTTGGACGCCTACGACCCCAACAACGGGGTCACTTTTCCACGCCGGGTAACAACCTCGGTGACCAGTTGAGTGGGTACCGTGTCCGCCTGCGCCAGTATATCTATGCATGCAGGGAGAAGGGTGGTGGCCCAAAATTGACGAAGTTTGCTACCAGGGAAGAAGGCGTGTGGACAACAATTAGTTAAATCAATGTCGTAAGTTTGCTATGACCTCGGCCACGGCAAGCCCCCGCATCCAATTAAGCCCCGTAGCCTCAATAGGTTACGGGGCTTTTTGCTGTCCAGCGCGCAGAAGCAGAGCAGGTCAAAATAAATACGGCACGGATAAACAGCACTGATGCCTAAATTGGCCCCTTCGTGACAGGAGGCGAGATTTCGGTATGCGCGATAGATATATTATTATACCAATATCTCAAAGTTCTTGTTTCGGAGCCATCCATGCCAGTTCTGCGGACCTTGGCCGGTCTTGCCATCCTGCTTGCAATCACTGGCATGGCTGCGGCTCAGGCGTTGAACCCAGTGCAAGCCAAGGATATGCGCCTGTTCCAGGAATGGCTTTCCGGACGGTTTGATAATCAGGAGCAGGTTTATTTCCAGGCGCAGGAAAAGATGAAGGCCGCCCGACCGGCCCTGCGCCGACACCTGATCCTGACCCCGGCGACGATTACGGCCTTGCCTGGGTCAGTATTTTACGTGCAACGCCATGATGGAAATGACCCTAGCGACCTCGGATGGAGGGCGCTGCTGCGCTTGGCCCCGGCACCGGACGGCGTGGCCATTGTCATGGAGTTGCATGAATTTCGTCAACCTTCAGCGGTAGCCGATGACCATCCGTTGACGACGATACCTGCCGCAGACCTGATCCAGCGGTCCGACTGCGCCCTGATCTGGCATCGGCAAGGCGAGCAGTTCACATCGCCGGGCCCGAAGGGCGCGGACTGTCCGCTGCCGGCCCTGGGCAAGGGGGAGACGGGACCGGCCCTGTTGCTGTCACCGTGGGATTTCTGGATGGTTGGAACGGACCAGACTGGCAAGCCAGGCATCAGCCACCGGCTGCGCAAGGCGCGTACATTTACTTGCTGGATGGCCATACGCACAGGCGACGGCCCGCGCGACTGGCAGATGCGTCGCAACTTGACCCTGCATGACCAGGGGGGAATGGTCTGGTTCCAGACAGACGGGACCGAACCCCGCGAGTTCGGGTTCAAAATCCGAAATATTGTCTGGCCGTCGGGTCCGCAGGAAGACAGCCTGGCTCTTTATGTTCATGAACGCGGCAATGATCGCGCCATTTCATATGCTTGGGTGGATCCTGAGGCCAAGCGTATCGGCATCAATCTGAGGCAGGTGCAGGGCAGCTGCACCTTGGCGGATCAATAATCAACGACGGCATCGGGCATCGGCAACGACCGGTGACCGGCTAGGCCCAATCCCCAACCGGGGGCCAAGGGTCCATTCAAAAAGCAAGGGGGAAGACATGAAGACGAACCTGACGACAAGGGCATTTGTGATCCTGCTTCTGACCAGTACTGCCGGTACCGCCCTGGCCCAGGTGCCGACGCCGTCAGCGCCGAAGGAGGGGGCGACGCTGGAGCTGGCGGAAATCATCGTGACGGCGCGAAAGCGCAAGGAGAACCTGCAGGACGTGCCACTAACCATTTCGGTGGTTGGTGCCGACGCGATTGCCCGCACTGGTGCCGAGAATATCAATGATCTGGCCGAGCAGACGCCTGGCCTGTCGATCAAGCCTGGTTTCGGTCGCACGGGCGGCGGTCGCCCATCGATCCGTGGCATGTCTTCCATTCTGGGTGACGCTAACGCCGCCTTCTTCGTTGATGGCGTCTATATTGCCAATAATATTAACAGTTACCAGCTGGATAATATTGAACGGGTGGAAGTGATTAAGGGACCGCAATCGGCCCTCTTCGGTCGCCAGACCTTCTCTGGTGCCATCAACTTCATCACCCGTCGTCCCACAAACGAGATGAAGGGTCAGGCCAAGCTGACGGTCGCGCAGTATGACCAGATCGAGGCGACGGGCTATATCTCCGGCCCTGTCATCGAAGACAAGCTGCTGATGGAGATCAACGCACGCAAGTATAATTTCGGTGGCGACTATGTGAATGCCGACAATGGTAAGCGCGAGTTGGGTGCTCAAAACAGCACCAATGTCGGTGGCCGTGTCCTGTTCACCCCGACCGAGAATTTTGAGGCCATTCTGTCTGTCGGGTTCAGCAAGGACCGCGACAAAGGCTATATATACGGCTTCCAGGGATCGGCCAAGAATAACTGCTATAATGCGAATGTTGTGGGTGCTATTGGCACCACACCCCGCGCCAGTAGTCGCGCCCGTGGATTCTATTGTGGTGAGGTCGAAACACTAGATAGTTACGCCTACAACAACGACGAACTGGAGGCGCTGGGCTATCACGGGCTGGAGCGCGAATTCTACCGAACCAGCTTGGCGTTGAACTATGAGTTCGACAATGACTGGAGCGTCACCTCCACCAGCGCCTTTAATCACAATGAAAGCATCACGGGTCAGGACAATACGCTGGTTCGCAGTACGGCCCCCAGCTTGTCCATCAGCGCCCGCACCCAGGAAGATTACAGCCAGGAACTGCGTGTGATGAGCCCGCAGTCGGATCGTATCCGCGGCCTGGCCGGCGTCTATTATTTCCACGACGACCAGCCCGAGGGCTATTCTGTGGTGCAGGCGACCGGTGCGCGCCAGCATTTCGACAGTAAGGACGGTGTGCGCAGCCGGTCGGCCTTTGCCATGATTGAAGGCGATGTTACCGACGATCTGACCCTGGGTGCCGAAGCCCGCTATCAGAAGGAAACGATCCAGGACACTGACGAGGTGTTGGGCGCTGCCAACGGTGCCGCTGGCAAGCCAACCAACCTGAAAAAGGCAAAATTCGACGCCTTCCTGCCGCGCTTTACGGCCCGGTACAAGGTCGACCGCGACATGACCCTGTTTGCGACGGCGGCCAAAGGTAACAAGCCCGGCGGCTTCAACAGCCTGCCAACTGACGCCCAGCCAGCGGAAGTGCAGCGTTTGCGCGATGCCGGCCTTGGGGTCTTCGACGAGGAGGGGGCCTGGTCCTATGAGGTGGGTGCCAAAGGCACAGCCTTGGATGCGGTCAATTACAGCGCTTCTGCGTTCCTGATTGATTGGACCAAACAGCAGCTGACGCGCGGCGAACCCTATATCCGCACGAACGGCACGCCCAACAGCGCTGCGTTGATTCAAAACGCGGGCAAGTCGGAGATCAAGGGTTTCGAACTGGACGTGTCCGGCAACGCAGCCGACTGGTTATTCCTGCGCTTTGCCTATACCTACGTAAATGCGGAGTTCGTGGATTTCTACGACGAGGTCACGGAAGAAATCTATGACACGGACGGTCGCGCTTCGCGTCTTGTCAACGGGCAACCGAACCCGGCTGATGTGGACGGGCTGGATGGCGATCTGAAGGGCAATAAGTTGCCGCAGACACCCAGCAACCAGTTCACCTTGACAACCCAGGTGACACAACCGCTGTCGGCGGATCTGGATTTTGTCTGGCGTACCGATTTTGCCTATGAATCCAAGCGCTTCAGCCAAGTGGACAATCTGAACCACACAGGCGACAGCCTGAATGTGAACATGAATGTCTCGGTTGAGGCCCAGGATTGGACCTTCGCCCTGTTCGCACGCAATCTACTGAATGACCGCACACCGCTTGTGGTGACACGCTTGCTGGATTTCAGCAAGCCGATCTTCCGGCCCAACCCGTTGGGGGGCAATCAGTTGACGTTCCTGCGTGACTTTGCGGTGTCGGCCCCGCGCAAGCGGCAGTTTGGCGCCAGCTTCACCTATCGCTTCTGACGGGGGACCGGAATGGCGGCGCGCAACACGCACCGGGCCTGGGGCTGGGTGACAAAGCTGCTGCACTGGGTTATGGCGGTGCTGATCATCGGCACCTCCATCCTGGTCCTGCATGTCAATGACAGTACCTGGTGGTTCAAATCGTCGGCGCCTGTGTTTCTGGAATATATCCATTGGCACAAGGCGTTCGGGTTGATCGCCTTGGTCTTGTTATTGATACGGATGGTCTGGCGGTGGCGGGGCGGACCCGCCCCCGTCCTGCCTGATGCCAGTCCGGCAGAAGAAAAGGCAGCCCTTTGGGCCCACCGATCACTTTACATCCTGATGCTGGTGGTGCCCTTGTCGGGATGGGTGGCGTCATCCGCCTTTGGCAGCCCCACAAAATTCTGGGGCCTGTTCACGGTGCCGGGTATCATTCCCACCAACAAGCCTTTGGTGGGGCCTGCCTACTGGACACATTTCATCCTGTCCTGGACTCTCCTGTCCCTGGTCGGCTTTCATGTGGTGGCAGCGTTCTGGCACCATCTGGTGCGTAAGGATGGGGTATTACGCGGCATGTGGTTTGGCCGGGGGTAGGGGTGGATGCGTTCACTCCGCCTTTTCACGGTTGAAGCTCATCGAGTAAACGAACCGGTCGGCGGGGTGGGCGCTTTCGCTTGCCAGGAAAAGAGCGCCATTGCCGTCATGGTACAGACGGCGGGTGCGCAACGCAGCGGCTCCGGGCTCGCTGCCCAGCAAAGTGGCCAGTTGATTGTCCAGAACCATGGCGCTGATCTGTTGATCAATGCGGCTGGCGGCGATGCCGAACCGCGCCTCAATGGCATCTGCGATGGTGGGCCTTGCTTCGATTTCCGCTTGAGATGGGGCGCAGTCGGCCCGGACCAGGATGCGGGTCAGGCCCACCATTGCAGTCCCTGTCCCCCGCTGTCCCCGCAATTCCTTCCAACCAGCTGGGTCCTGACCCAGGTCACGGGCAAAACCGTCGGCAGGGGCGGGGCCATAGGCCAGGATCGTCAATCGCGCATCGCGTGCATATTGCAGCAGATCCTGGAACCCGCCCAATGGCTGTACGAACAGGTTGGGAGGGGAGCTGGCGGCGACCACCGTGCCTGCGCGACGCTTACGCGTGACCAGTCCGGCCTCTGTAAGCAGGCGCAGCGCGTCTCTGGCCGTGTGGCGGGATATATCGTGGGTGGCGCACAGTTCCTGCTCTGTCGGCAGCAGGTCGCCAACCTTGTAGCTGCCGTTCGTGATGGCGGCACGAAGCATCTGCGCGATCTGCTGATAACGCGGGGTGGCGCTGCTTGTCAAAATATTGTCGTCCCTTACTGGCGCCGCATCTGCTTCCAGGCGCTGGAAAGGCTGTCCCGGTGGGCCGGGTCAGCAATAGAAATCAAGGCCATGGCACGGGCATCCTCGTCAAGGCCGCGCAGGTCGGCGAGGCCCTGTTCGGTAACAACAAGACCAACATCGCAGCGCGGAATGGTGATGGCTGGCGCCATCAACCGGGGCACGATCCGTGACAGCACCCCGCTGCGCGCCGTCGATACCAGCGCGATGATTGGCAGCCCGCCCGGCGACATCCGGCTGCCGCGCAGGAAATCCAGTAACCCACCACCGCCCGACACGGCTTTCTCACCAATGAATTCGGCATTGGCCTGGCCGAACAGGTCCACTTCAATCACCGAGTTAATGGCGATCAGCCGCGGGATGGCAGCCAGGGTGCGGATATCATGAGTGTACCCGACGGGCCGGAAACGCACGCGCGGATCGGATGCGACGGCGTCATAAAGCGCCGGCGAACCAAGGGCCACACCCGTCGTCACCGCGCCCGGCCCATCCGCCAGCACATCCTGCGACAGCAGCGGCAGCAGCGGGTCAGACACCATGCCCGCATGCAACCGGATATCACGCAGTCCCGACAGATTGGCCAGCATGGCCAACTGTACCTTGCCCAAGCCGAATTGCAGCGTATCGCCATCACGCAGCAGGGTACGGATATGGCCAGCGATGGCAGCAAACGCGCTGTCCAGCGTCACTGGCCCGACGGTCAGCAGCGGGTGGTCGGCTTCCACCACCGCATCGGCATCGGCAAGCTTCAGGCATGGGCCATCAATCGGTACCGGCATCTGCGGGTTGATCAGCAGCATCCGATGGCAGGCCCGCATCCAAGCGGCGGGTGTGAAGTCCGCCGCGAGACCCAAGGAGCAGTCCCCCTTATGGTCCGGTGGGGCAACCATGGCGACCGCGACATCGGCTGCCGCCCTTTCGAGCCGAACGTAGCTGGCCGTATAAGTCTCCGGCACGATGCGCAGGCGTCCGGCGGCGGCACTGTCCTGCCAATCCGGGCTGGCAAACGTGGCTTCACCACGCGCCGCCGGGTGCAGGCCGGCCCAATCCAGCGGATTGACGCCAGGTATCCAGATGCCATGAAAAATCAGACCTGCGGCTTTGTCCGGCCTGGTGCGAAAGGCATCGAACAGGGCCGTTGGCTGACCCGAACAACCGGCGACATAGACGCGCCCGCCCCGCCCGGCCTTTGCCGCGATCCAGGCCGGAGCCTCCGCCAGGGTGATTTTTTGCATGCCCACGCCTTTCCGATCTTCCCAGCCAAGCTGGAACCATGATACAGAAAATATGTCCGGACAAATAGAGGCATCATGTCACTGATTGCACAGTTTGCCGATCATCTGCATCGCCCGGTTCCGACCACGCTTCGTCGGCGCGCAGCTTTACATCTTTTGGACTGGGCTGGCTGCGCGGTTATCGGTGCAACGACCCCGGTGTCGCGGCTGTTGTCCAACATACTGTTGACAGCACCGCAGGGACCCTGTGCCGTTATCGGGCGGGCGGATGGTGTGGGGCCAGAGGCCGCCGCCCGCTATATGGGTGCCCTTGGCAACATCTATGAAATGGACGATGTGGATAAACGGGCGCGTTTGCATCCCGGTCCTGTTGTGATCCCCGCCGCCTTGGCCGCGGCACAGGCCAACGGTGCGGATGCAGAGGCGCTGCTGACTGGCATCGTCCGCGGGTATGAGGCGATGGTGCGCCTCGGCCGCGCATTGGGCGACGCGCATTACCGGTACTGGCACAGCACCGCCAGCTGCGGCACCATCGGGGCGGCTGTTGCCGTCGCCTCCATCTTGGGTATGGATCGCGACGCCACAGGTCACGCTGTTGCACTGGCTGTGACCCGGACGGGTGGGCTGTGGGAGACGCGCAATGATCCGCGTTCCCACGCCAAGCAGGTGCATAATGCCATGGCGGCAGGCGATGGCTGGCTGGCCGCCGTGATGGCTGCTGGTAGCCTGCGCGGGCCCGGCGGCATCCTGGATGGCAAGGAGGGGCTGTTCGCCGCTACCGCCGGTAATGCCGATCCGTCCTTGATCCTTTCCGGTGCCACAAGGGACGGCTGGTGCCTGAGCGATATCAGCCTGAAGCCCTGGCCCGCGTGCCGACATGCCCATCCTGTGATTGATGCCGCCCTGGCGCTTCTGGACCGGCTGGGACAGACGCGACTGCTGCCGGGGCAGGTGTCATCCATCGGCATCCAGACCTATGGCGACGCCCTGCGCTTCTGTGACCGGCCCGTGCCGGGCACCGTGATAGAGGCGAAATTCTCGTTGCAGCATTCTGTTGCCGTTACCCTGCTGGGGGGGCCACCGCCCTTATCCGCGTTCGAACCGGCCGCCATTGCCGATCCTGACACCGCAGCGCTTCGGACGAAGGTAAAGGTGGCGGTGGGGGAACCTTATGAAAGCCGTTATGCAGCCCGCTTCGGTGCGCGGCTGGCCGTGACCCTGTCCGATGGTACCTTACTGGTGCAGGAGCAGGACGACGCCCTGGGCGATCCGGAGAACCCGCTACCGGACGACCGCGTGGCTGCCAAGGCCAATACCCTGATGCGGGCGGCCGGCATGTCGGTGAATGAGGTCGACCGATTGACCGAAGAATGCCTTTCACTCGCCGATGATGGGCCGGTACGGCTTTCCTGGCCCGTGCGGATAGGGGAGGGCGTGCAATGAATACAGCCTCTGAAATCCTGGTACGCCACGCGCTGTCGGTAGAATGGGACGCGTTGCCGGATGCGGCGCAGGTGGCGGCCCGAACGTTCCTTCTGGATACGCTTGGCGTCGGTATTGCGGGCGCTCAAGCGGCTTTTGCTGATACTGTCGCGGCGGCTGCGCGCGGCTGGGCCGGTAACGGCCCTGCGCCGATCCTGGGACGTGCCATGACGGTCAGCGGACCGCAGGCAGCCTTCATCAACGCCTATCAAATCCATGCCCAGGAATTTGATTGTGTGCATGAAGGTGCTGTGGTGCATCCGCTGGCCACTATTCTGTCGGCCCTGATGGCCGATACGGCGCGGTTGCCAGGGCAGGTCAAGGGGACCGATTTCGGGGCGGCGCTGGTCGCAGGCGTGGATATCGCTGCGACCCTGGGCCTTGCCGCCAAGACGCCGCTGAAATTCTTTCGCCCCGCGACGGCGGGTATTTTCGGCTGCGTTGCAGCCCTATCCCGTCTGCGCCGGCTGGAACCTCCCGTGGCTATCAGCGCCTTTGGTCATGCCCTGGCCTTTGCATCCGGCACGATGCAGGCCCATGTGGAGGGCAAGCCCGGTCTGCCGCTTCAGATCGCACATGCGGCCCAGGCCAGCCTGATGGCCCTTGACCTTGCCGTCGCCGGCCTTCCGGGTACGGATGGCAGCATCGACGGGCCCTTCGGCTATCTGACCTTGTTTGAGACGGCGTCGGATCTACAGCCGCTGCTGGCGCGTCTGGGACGGGACTGGCGAATTGCAGAGGTCAGCCACAAGCCGTTCCCTACGGGCCGTGCAGCGCACGGCGCGATCGTGGCGACACAGGCCCTGATGCGTGATCACGGTGTAACGCCCGCCAATCTGGACCGGCTGACCTACACGGCCCCGCCGCTGATCCACAGGTTGGTCGGACGGCCGCTGCCTGAATATCCAGCGGCCATGACAGCCAATTATGCACGCCTGTGTTTTGCCTGGCTTGGGGCGGTTGTCCTGACGCGCGGCACGGTCGGCCTCTCGGATTTCGCGGAAGGACGGCTGACCGACCCCAGCCTGCATGCGCTGGGCGCGCGCATCCGTGTGGTCGCCGACGCCAACCCTGACCCCGCTGCCTTTACCCCCGCTATGGCGGAGGCTTTGTTGACCGATGGCCGTCTCGTGCAGGTGCGTGTCGACAGCCAATTAGGCAGCCCTGGCAGCCCCCTCAGCCGTGAACAGCATCTGCGAAAGTTCCGTGCTTGCCTGGACTTTGCCGGGTCGTCCCCCCTGGCCGACCCGTTGATCAAGGCCATTGATGATTTGCATGAACAGCAAGACATGGCCGCGCTGCTGCGCCGTGCCGCCGGCCTTGCCGGATAGACCACAGGAGACAGAACCCATGGACGGGCACAGGACCTATTTCAACGCCGTGGACTGGGACGCGCTGCAAAAAGACCATCCGGTCGGCGATGATTTCGTGCGATTTGCCACGAAGACCAGCCGGGATGAACTGACGGCCCATCAGAACCGCCTGTTTTTGCGCTGTGTCGCCCGCGCCTGGGCCACGCCGTTCTATCAGCGGCTGTGGGGTGGGGCAGGCATCGACAAGGGGGATATCCGCTCCATCGAGGATCTGCCTCGCCTGCCCAGCTTCGATAAGTCCGATATCATGGCCAGTCTGGATATCGCGCCGCCCTTCGGCGATTTTTCGGGTTTCACCTCATATCCCGATGGTGACCGCCCGCCTGTCATTTTCCACACCACCAGCGGCACGACAGGCAAGCCGCAGGTCCTGCTGTTCGGTGCCAAAGGACGGGAAGCGCAGAACCTGCTGCTGGGACGTCTCTACCGGTTTCAGGGACTGCGTCCCGATGATGTGGTTCATTCCGTATATGGTCATGGCATGATCAATGGCGGCCATTATGTCCGCGAAAGCGTGGTCCATTGGACATCCGCCATCTTCATGTCGGCAGGTACGGGCATCGAAACCCGGTCGATTCAGCAGATCCAGCTGATGAAAGAGTTTGGAGCGACAGTCATTGTCGGCTTCGCCGATTACATCAAGAAGCTGGCAGAGGTGGCGCGCGAGCAAGGGCTGGACCCCGCCCGCGACCTGAATATTCGCATGGTCTCTGGTCATCTGGGCCGAGAGGACAAGGAAAGCCTGTCCCGCGCCTGGGGCGGTGCAAAGTGCTTTGACTGGTACGGTGTCGGCGACACGGGCTGTATCGCGGGCGAGGGGCCGGATCGTGATGGCCTCTATGTGATGGAGGATGCGCAGTACCTGGAGGTCTGCGACATTGACAGCGGCAAGCCCGTATCTGATGGCGCTCTGGGCGATATGATCGTCACCTGCCTGTACAAGGACGATATCCATCCCATCATTCGCTTCAACACCCATGACGTGACGCAGGTGCGCACCGACGCTTCGTCCATCGGTGTCATTTACAAGCGGATTGAAGGCTTTATGGGCCGATCCGACAACATGGTGAAAATCCGCGGCATCAACATCTTCCCGCAGGCCGTGGGGCCAATGCTGGATGGTGTGCCCGGCATCATGGGCGAGTTTATATGCAAGGCTGTGCGCGATGCGGCGGGCCGGGATGAGTTTCGGGTCATAGCCGAAACCAGCGCTGCTGGTGATGAGCGTCAAGCAGTGGCAGAACGTTGTCGCGCTGTCCTGAAACAGAAGATCGGGATCGAAGTGGCGGTGGAACTGGTTGACCACCGGGCTACCGCCCCGCTGACCCAGATCGACGTCCGTCAGAAGCCCATCCGCTTGATCGACGAACGGTTCAAGCAATGATGACGGACAGCCCCACCCCCCTGACCGCAGGGGCCGCCGCGCTGGCTCCGCTGTTCCGCAATGGCGCTGCCGATCCTTTGGCGGTAACGCGTCATTATCTGGATCGCATCGCGACCCTGGATGGCCATATCCGTGCCTTCACCCAAGTCCTAGGGGACCGCGCGCTGGCCGACGCATCGGCGTCCGCCGACCGCTGGGCAGCGGGCAAGCCCCTCTCCGATATGGATGGCGTGCCCATTGCCGTGAAGGCCAATATCGCGGTCGCCGGTGCGTTTTGGCACGCTGGTATCGGGGCCTATCGCGACCAGGTGGCGGATCGGGATGCTGATTGCGTGGCGCGGCTTCGTGCTGGGGGTGCCGTCATCCTGGGCGTTGTTAATATGCATGAGGGGGCGCTGGGCGCCACCACGGACAATCCCTGGTTCGGACGTACAGAGAACCCACTTCGCCCCGGCTTCACCGCGGGTGGGTCCAGTGGCGGTTCAGCGGCCTGTGTCGCGGCCGGCATGGCGGTGGCGGCCTTGGGGTCGGACACGATGGGATCGGTACGCATCCCCAGCGCCTATTGCGGGCTGGTCGGCTATAAGCCGGCGCGTGGGGCCATCAGCATCGACGGTGTCATTCCGCTGTCGACCAGCCTTGATCACGTCGGCGTGCATGCGCGTACAGTCGCGGACTGCGCCCTGGTTGCGGCCCATGCCGGCGCCCGTGTCATGACATCCCCCGGCAGCTTGTCAGGCCTGCGCCTCTGCGTGCCTGACTGGCGGTCGCGGGTTGAGGCACCTGATTTCATCTGGGCTGCGTGCGATGCAGCGGCATCACGGCTTCTGTCCGCCGGGATGGTCAGTTCCAAGGCAGATCTGGCCGGTTACCAGCCGGGTCAGGCCCGACGCCTGGGGCTGCTGGTGTCGGAGGTGGAGGGTTTGAACGCCCATGCGGCACGGCTGGCACAGGGCGACGAAGGGTTTTCGACGGCGTTCCTGTCCCTGTTGCGTTGGGCCGAAAATCAGCCTGCCACAAAGGTGGCGGCGGCCTATCAAGGTCTGGACGAGATCCGGCAGGCTGGACTTGCATGGCTGGCGCAGGTGGATGCGGTTCTATTGCCAACAACGCCGCAAACAGCGTTCGCCTTTGGTCAGCCAGCGCCCGCCAACCAGGCGGATTTCACAGCGCTGGCAGATTTCATCGGTTGTCCAGCTCTGGCGGTGCCGTCGGGCCTGTCCCCGGATGGGCTGCCGCTGTCAGTACAGGTCATGGGGCGTGATGCGGGAACGGTTCTGGCCGTTGCGGCAGCCCTGGAATGAACGGGGAGCCGGAGATTGTCCGGCCCCCGATTTCACCGCCAACGGGCGGATTTATCGCCAAATATCGGCAAGTCAAAGACCGGATTTCCGGGTTCATTTTGAAATCGAATTGGTTGACCGATATGGCGGCAGCCGTCCTGGTCGGTCAGCACCATATCTCGTTCGATAACGAAACGATCATCGAAGGCATCCTTCAGGCTGCGAACGGGCGCCCAGCAGCAATCAACGCCGTGCAGGAATTCCTGCCAGTCAGAAAGGCTGCGCATCGCGAAGGCCTGTTTGAAAAAGACACGCAGCGGTTCCTGCGCTGGCCCGGGGGGCAATTTGGCGTAGGACAGCAGGTCCGGGCGGCCCAGGGCCGTCAGCAGGTTTTCGGCAAATTTGATTTCCGACCCGCCCAGCACCAGGAAGCGTGCGTCTGCGGTTTCATAGATATGATACATGGCCGAGCCGCCGAAGCTGCGCATGTCCTTCACCGGTGGATGGCGATCCTCGGCAAAGACCGGGCCAGTAACATTGGGTGTCCAGGCCAGCGCGGCATCAAACATCGAAAGGTCGATGTAATCGCCCTTTCCCGTCTGCGTCCGACGCAGCAGGGCCATCAGCACACCGGATAGGGCCATCAGGCTGGCCGCCATGTCCGCCACGGGCATATGGGGACTGGCCGGCTTATCATCCGTCAGGCCGCGGTTCAGATCGACCAGCCCGGCCAGCGCCTGCACCGTCATGTCATGCGCCGGCTTTTGCGCGTATGTACCCGTCTGCCCAAAAGCGGAGATGGAGCAGTAGACCACACTGGGATTGACCGCCCGCACCGCATCGTAATCCACGCCCAGGCGCTTAACGACGCCGGGGCGGAACGCCTCCACCACCACATCAGCCTCTGCCGCCAGTTCCATGAACAGCGCGTGGTCGGCGGGGTCTTTCAGGCTCAGCGCCACCGAACGCTTGCCCCGCGCGATGTTGCGGAACCAGACGGTGACGCCGTCCGCTGTTTTCTGTCCGATCTCCCGCGTTGGCTCACCCGTCCCATTGGCGGGTTCAACCATGATGACGTCAGCCCCGTGGTCCGCCATCATCATGGTCATGTGCGGACCTGGAAGAAAGGCCGACAGGTCCAGAACCTTAATCCCTTTCAGCTTCATTCCGTCCTCTCCCCCAGTTTGGGCGCGCGCCGCCCCCTTGGCCGTTCGCCATTGATACGGATAGGGGAGGAGAGCAGGCGTAACCGGCCATCCGGTGCATCGGGATGGTCTACTTCCTCCACCATCCCGATCTCTGCTACAAACGGGTTGTCCAGGGCCTGATCCAGGCTGGTGATGGGGGCAAAGGGCACATGTCCGCCAAGGATCGACAGCCATTCCGCCGTGGTCCTGGTGGATAGAAGGTCGTCCAGCGTCTCCGACAATAATTGCCTGTTCCTGCGACGGGCAGGAATGTCCTTGAACTCCACGCGATCAAGAAGGTCGGGCCGGCCCGCGCGGCGGCAGAATTCCTCCCAGAATTTCGGGGTCTGACACATCAGCATGGCCCAGCCATCCTTGGTCCTGAAGGATTGACTGGGGGCGATGGACGGATGCGCGCCGCGCGGCAGGCGTTGTACCTGATCACCGGCATTCAGGTACCAGGTGGCGGGGTAGGAGAGCTGGTGAACCGCTGTGTCGAACAAGGCGACATCAACGTCGCAGCCGATGCCCGTCGCCCTGGCCCCCAGGATGGTGGAGACGGTGCCGAAGGCCATCATCGTACCCGTCATGAAATCCACCATCGATACGCCAAGACGGGTGGGCGGCGCGTCGGGTTCGCCCGACAAGCCCATGAAGCCGGCCTCTGCCTGCATCAGGTAATCGTAACCGGGCCATGTCTCCCGGCTGTTGCCTCGCCCATAGGCCGACAGATGCGCACAGACCAGACGCGGATTGATGTCCTTCACCGCGTCATAGGTGAGGCCCAGCTTAGCCGGCTGATCCCCGCGCAGATTGTTGATCAGGGCATCGGCCCCTGCCAGCAGTTGGTTGAAAGCCACCCGTCCCTCGGGTGACTTCAGGTCAATACTGGCCGACTGCTTCCCTTTGGAGAAGGTCTGGAAGAACTGACTGTCTTGTTCACCAAGGAAATGCGGACCCGTAGCGCGGGACACGTCGCCGCCCGTGGCAGCGTTCTCCACCTTGATCACGGTGGCGCCCATATCTGCCAGCAGCATGCTGCCATAGGGTCCGGCGCCATATTGTTCGACCGCGATAACGCGGATGCCGGAGAGGGGGCGATGCATTGAAGGCTCCCTCACACCGGGTTACGCGCGATCATCTGCTTGGCGATGATGATGCGCTGCATTTCGTTGGTGCCCTCACCGATACACATCAGGGGGGCATCACGATACAGCCGCTCAATCGGGTATTCCTTGGAGTAGCCGTAACCGCCGAAAATACGCATGGCTTCCAGCGTCACTTCCACGCCCGTTTCGGAGGCGAAATATTTCGCCATCCCGGCTTCCATGTCACAGCGCTCGCCCCGGTCATAGGCGGCGGCGGCATCCTGGACCAGCAGCTCGGCAGCCCGCACCTTGGTCGCCATTTCGCCCAGCTTCAACTGGATGGCCTGATGCTCGCCGATAGGCTTGCCGAAGGTCTTGCGGGTCTGAGCATAGGCCACGCTTTCCTTCAGGGCGCGCCGGGCAATGCCAACAGCGCGGGCGGCGATGTTGATGCGGCCCAGTTCCAGGCCGCCCACGGCCATGTGGAAGCCCTTGCCCTCAACCCCGCCCACCAGATGGCGTTCGGCATCCAGCTCATAATCCTCAAAGATCAGCTCGGCACTGTCGATGCCCTTATAGCCCATCTTCTCCAGCTTCTTGCCGGTGCGGAACCCGTCATGGCGCTTGCCCGTGTCGGGATCGACCTTGGGCGCGATCAGCATGGTCATGCCCTTGTGGCGCGGTTGCGCCTCGGGGTCGGTCTTGACCAGCAGGGCAACAGCCCCGCCTTCGATCCCGTTGGAGATCCAGGTCTTGGTGCCATTGACGATATAGGTGCCGCGGTCGGTGCGGGTAGCGCGGGTGCGGATGGCCTGCAGGTCGGTGCCGGCATCGGCCTCCGTCAGGCCCAGCCCGCCCCGGATTTCGCCGGAACAGAACTTCGGCAGCCAGTATTGCTTCTGCGCTTCGGTCCCGAACTTCTCCACCACGGTGGCCATCATGATATGGCTGTTGAAGATGCCGGTCAGCGACATCCAGGTTTCGGCAATCAGGCTGACGATCCGGGTATAGGTCCTGGCCGGCAGCCCCAGCCCGCCATAGTCGGGGCTGATCGTGGCGCCGAACAGGCCCAGTTCCTTCATCTGCTCGACCAGCTGGGTCGGGTAGATATCGTCATGCTCCAGCTTGTCCGCCACGGGGCGGACCTCACGGGCCAGCCAGCGTTCGATACTGTCCAGGATGGCGGCTTCATCATCCGGGTGCATGCCAGGGTGGGGCGTGGTCATCTCCGTTGGCTCCCGCGTTCGATCAGTAATTCTCGACCCGGTCTTCCACGGCATGGCCGCGGAAGGGGATCAGCATGTTGCGCTTGAACGAACAGACGGTGATGCCGTTCTGGTTCTTGCCGATGGTGCGGATGGTCACGATGCCCTGGTTGGGCCTCTTCTCTGATGCACGCTTGGCCAGCACTTCGCTTTCGCCGTAGATCGTGTCGCCGTGGAAAACCGGGGCGCTGAACTTCACCTCGTCCATGCCCAGATTGGCGATGGCCTTCTGGCTGACATCCGTCACGCTCATGCCGATCAGCAGGGCGAGCGTATAGGGGCTGACCACCAGGTTCTGCTTAAACTCGCTGGCCTTGGCGAATTCCGTGTCGAAATGCATCGGATGCGTGTTCAACGTCAGCAGCGTGAACAGGTGATTGTCATATTCGGTCACGGTCTTGCCGGGGCGATGTTCGTAGACATCACCGACATTGAAATCCTCAAAATAGCGCCCAAACGTCTCGCGGTAGCGGTTGGGGCCGACTTCTTTCCAGTTCTGTACCATGGTCTGTTCCTTCATTGTCCGGCAGCGGCCAGCACACGCCGGGCCGCCCGCACCACGGGCATCTCAATCAGCTTTCCATCCAGCAGGGCGACCCCGCCGCCCGCCTGTTCAAAGGCCTCCAGCACGCGGGATGCGCGCGCGATCTCTGCTGCTGTCGGTGTAAAAACCTCATTCACCACAGCGACTTGCGACGGGTGGATACAGGCCCGGCCCGTGAAGCCCAGGGCCTTGGCCCGCGCCGTTGACGCGCGCAGACCGTCAGTGTCTGCAACATCAATCGACGGCACATCAAACAGGCCTATCCCACCTTCCGCCGCCGCCGCGACGAGGCTGGAACGGGCATGCAGCAACGGTTCCCACTCCAGCGCGCAGCCCAGTTCGGCACAGAAATCCACGGCCCCGAACAGCATCGCCGTCACGCGCGGGCTGCGGGCAATGGAAGCCGCCTGACGCAGGCCCGCCGCCGTTTCAATCAACGGAACCAGCGACAGGGGCCGGTCGCCCAGCACCTCTGCCAGGAACGCCAGATCGGACGGTTCCGACAGTTTCGGCAGCATCAGGGTTTGAGGCGGTGCTGGGCTGTCCAGCACGGCCAACAGGTCGGCCAAGCCCACGGCACTGCGCACCGGATTGATGCGCAGCCACAGCCCGGCCGGTGCCCCCTGTTCGGCGATGAAGGAAAGGGCCGCGGCCCGCGCCTCCGCCTTGCCCGCCGGGGCCACCGAATCTTCCAGATCAATGCAGGTGATATCGGCACCGGCGGCCAGCGCCTTGCCAAACCGATCCGGACGGGAACCGGGCACGAACAACAAAGAGCGTTCCGCCATCGCGAACCTCGAATTCTATTTGTCCGGACATATTAGGGTAAATGCTGTTGCCGTCAAGGCGGATTGTTGGAGAACGCGCAGGCAGGTGGCGTGGTGGACGCGCGCAGGATCAAACGCGGATGACGCATTGGTCACCCGCGCGGCATGGACGGTCGGTTGGTTTGCGTGCCTCAGCCGAAGGTGAAGTGCGGCTTGCGCTTGTCACGAAACGCGGTGCGGCCTTCGATGAAATCCTCGCCCTCGATGGCGTCCAGGAATTCTGCAACGGTTTCCGGGCTGTCCGTCACCTGTCCGGCCAGCACACGGTTGATCATGCGCTTGGTGGCGCGCGCCGAATATTGGCTGGCGGCCGTAATCTGGGCGGCATGGTCAAGGGCGGCGGCTTCCACCGCGTCGGGTGCCGCCACCCGGTTGACCAGCCCCATGGTCAGGGCTTCGCCCGCATCCAGCAGACGACCGGTATAGAGCAGGTCCTTGGCATGGCTGGGACCCACCGCCTGCACCAGCCGTTTGGTGTCGCCCAGCGGATAGACAAGGCCCAGCTTGCCCGGCGTGATCCCCATGCGCGCATCCGATGCCGCAAAACGGAGGTCGCAGGCCAGGGCCAGACCCAGCCCACCGCCGACGCAGGCCCCCTGGATCAGGGCGATGGTCGGCTTGATGAAATCGGCCAGCCCATCCATGGCCCGCGCGATATCCCCGGCATAGATGGCCGTACTGTCGCGCGTGGCATAGGCGGCCTCAAACTCCGAGATGTCGGCCCCGGCGGCGAAAGTGCCGCCCGCCCCCTGGACCACCAGCACCCGTATCGCGGGGTCGACCGCCGCTTCGACCAGACGCACGGGCACCAACTGCCACATCTCCTGTGACAGGGCGTTGCGCTTGGCCGGCTGGTTCAGGATCAGGCGACCGACGCCGTTTTCATCACGGCGCAGGATGACTTTATCGGACATGGTTTCCGTTTCCGCTGGGCGGGGTTGGCGTCAGCCTTCCGTCCGCCAGTTGCTGCCGCCCTTGCGGTTGGACCGCATGTGGTACTTGAACCGGTCGGGGCGGTAATGGGCATAGATCAGTTGCACGGCGCGTCCGGCCTTATCCCGCATCACGCGTTCCACGCGCAGCAGTGGGGCACCCGTGTTCAGTTCCAGGGCGGCGGCAATATGCGGTTCGGCCGCGACGGCGGTGATCCACTGTTCGGCTTCATAGGGGGTGACGCCCGCTCGCTCCAGCAGGACCAGCATGGGCACTGTTTCCATATCGGCCCGGCTGATGCGTGCCGCGATATCGGCGGGCATATACTGGATCAGATAGCTGAACGGCTCCCCCGAAAGCATGCGCAGCCGCACGCCCCGTTGCACCTCCGTCTCTGGTTCAAGGTCCAGAAGGTTGGCGACGGGGGCCGGGGCCGGCAGGTCGGACAGTTCCAGCACCTGCACCTGTGTTTCCAGGCCCAATGTCTTCAAGCTATCGATCAGGTTGTCGAAGCTGCCATGGACCTGGGGCAAGGTCGCGGACGGTGTGACAACGGTACCGCGTCCGCGATGCCGGCTGACCAGATCATGGGCGGCCAGTTCATTCAGGGCGCGCTTCACGGTGATGCGCGACACGTCGAACAGTTTCGACAGTTCCTGTTCTCCCGGCATGACTGAATTGGCCGGGAATTCCCCGCTGCGGATCTTCTCCCGCAGCACCAGATAAATCTGGTGATACAGCGGGGTGGGGGCGCCATGGTCCAGCTGCTCAGGGCTCAGGCCTGCGGGGATCATCGGCTGGTCCATGTAACTCCATCCGGGTTGAACAAGGTGGGAACTGACACCGCTTTATCAGGGTCTTCGCCGTTGCGCACAAGGATGCCGTTAACACACCCTATACAGAGACCGCCCGCAACAGGTCATCGGGGCTCAATACGCTGGTACCGGGCCGGTTCAGCACGGTTTGCAGGCTGTTACCCAGCGCTTTGATGCGGTAGGGAAGGCCGCTGACATAAGGGCGTACCGTCAAGGTCAGGACTCGGGGACTGTTCAATCGTACTGCCTCTGCCGCCAGCCAGTCCGCAGCATCCGTCACCTGTGCCAGCCATTCATGTTCCGGTCGTGTGTAAGTGATCAGAATTTGCCAATCATCCAGTTCGTTGGACAAGGGCATGGAGATCAGTTCCCCCGCGCTGGTCTGGAACCGGGTCGGCAACTCATCATGAGCCCAATCCGCGAACCAGCGGATGCCCTGGGCCGCCAGCCGTGCCGGTGTGGCAAAGCCCTCGGCGCGGGCCGGGCTAAGCCAGCCTGTTACCCGCTGGCCGCTCGCCGCCTCTATCGCGTCCAGGGTGCGGGTGATGTAGCTGTTCTCCACCGCTTCTGCCAACGTGGAATGGTGCAGACTGTCCGTATCCCAGCCATGGGCACAGATATCATGGCCATCAAATAACACATCGCGGATCAGGCCAGGATATCGTTCGGCCACGGCCCCCTGCACCGCAAAGGTGGCGCGCAGGCCCAACCTGGCGAATAGCTTCAGCAAGCGATAGGCCCCGACGCGGTTGCCATAATCGCGGGTGGTGTAATGGCGCAGGTCAGGGTAGGGAGTTTGCATGGCGCCGGGTGCCTTGAAGGGCTGTCCGGACGGGTTCAGGGGAAAGAACTCCAGCGGGACCACCACCCACAGGGCCAGTGATGCGCCGCCGGGCAGGACCACCGGCGCACGCTCCCGGATGGGGGAGGCGGGGTAATGGCCATGATCCGGCCCCGCCTGCCGCCTCGCATAGGTGAAATAGCTGTCAGGCAAACCGCTCATCACACGCCCTCCTGCGGGATGGGGTTGAAGCCGGTGCCGGGCCTTGCATTGCCGCGCCGGGCAATATCGGTCAGCGTCTGGTCATAATGATGGGCCAGATAGAATTCGGCGATTTCCTTGGCCGTGGTCACCCAGACATCGTCACGATGGCTGGTGATGTAGCGCAGCGCCTCCCTGAACGGCCCGATGCGATGGGGGTGGCCCACCAGGTAGGCGTGCAGTGGGATGCACATAACTGTGCCTGTCTCCGCCCCTTCCTCCAGCAGCTGATCGAAATGCCGCATCAGGGCGTCGGCATAGGCGCGTGGGCTCTGATTATAGACGCCATAGGTGATGACGTCATTGACCTCCAGGCTGTAAGGCATGGAAATCAACCGGTTATCGCCCTTCACCTTCAGGGGCTGCGGCTGATCATCCTGAAACAGGTCGCAGCTGTACCAGAACCCATATTCGGCCAAAAGGTCGAGTGTGCGTTCGGTATGGGTCAGTGCCGGGGCCAGATAGCCCCGGATACGCTGCCCTGTGGCATCCATGACGGACTTGATGCTGTCTTCCAGCACGGCGCGTTCCTGCGCCTCCGTCATGTTGTAGGAATAGCGGGTGTTATAGATGCCGTGGCTGAAGAACTCCCACTCCCGCTCCACACAGGCGCGGATGATTTCGGGGTGATGGTCCAGCATGGCGACGGACAGGCTGATGCTGCCGCGCACCTTGAATTCGTCCATCACCTCCATCAACCGCCAATGCCCGACCCGGTTGCCCCAGTCGCGCGCCGAATAGGGCACGATATCGGGATGTGGCCGGCCCCAGGGCTTGCGCGACGGATTGGTCGGCGGGTCCAGCTCATAAAATTCGATATTGGGTGCCACCCAGAAGGCGACCTTCTTGTTGCCGGGCCAAGTGATCTTGGGCCTGTCACGATAGGGCCAGAAATCATAAAGGTTGGGATCGCGGTGCATGGCGTTGGCCCCTTTCCCGATCAACCGGCGGCGGCCAGACTGGCCAAGTGGGCATCCACCTCCGCCACGCCCACCACATCGGCATATTTCAGCAGCAGGTCGGTCAGGTTGGCGTAATGATAGCTTTCATGCTTATCGGCCACGCATTCCTCCGCCACGATGGTGCGGTATCCGTGGGACAGGCTGTCCACGGCGGTGGCGCGCACGCAGCCCGACGTGCTGCCCCCCGTCACGATGACAGTATCCACCTTGTGCCAGACCAGATAGCTGGGCAGCGGCGTTTCAAAAAAGGCCGATGGCATGCGCTTGTCGAAGACCATGTCCACGGCAAGATCAATCTCCACGCGCGGGTCAAAGGCGTGGCGGTCGCTGCCGGCCCTGATGTTCTGCAAACTGTCTTGCGTATTGGTGCGGGTCCCCCAGACACCGGCGTCGCCGGCATCCGGCTTATAGGCCACGCGGGTCCAGATGACGGGCATGCCCAGCCGCCGCGCCGCCGCACTGATCCGGTTCACATGCGCGATCTGGTCCGGGTCGGTGACATAGGCGGTCTTGGGGAACAGGTCGGGGCGCGTATAGGCCTGCTGAAAATCGACATTGACGATGGCCACCCGGCGGCCAAAGCCAAACTTGGCCCGCGCCGGATTGGCCTTCACTTGTTCAAACAGCTCACGGGCCGTCTTGTTCTCCCGCACCATCGTCGGCTCAAACCGCATCGGACCGCCTCGCCTGCTGTAAATTGGTATATGTTTATACCATTTAAGCGCATCAGCGAGGCGGCATCAATGAGAAAATCGGTGAACGTCGTGCGGTAGGGTGTGTCGGTTCTGAATCTTTCAAACCACCCAAGCTTTCCGATTGCCCCGCCGCTGTTGGAACATCATAATGATCTATAAATATATCATTTGACGCCGGGAGAGCACATGTCGGACGCGCGGTCGGAGTTCAGCCAGGGCTGGAAGGTGGTAGTTGCCTCTGCCCTGGGTATCGGCACGGGCCTGTCGCCCATTCCCTTTTACACGATCGGCGTGTTCGTGGCCCCGCTGTCGGCGGAGTTTGGCTGGGCCGTGGATCAGATCATGTTCTCGCTGATGATCATGACGCTGGGGGCCGTCGTCATGGGGCCGGTCGCGGGCATCCTGGCTGACCGGTTCGGGGTGCGGCCCGTTGTGCTGGCCTCCGTCGCCTTGTTCGGCCTGACGCTGGCGGGCTTCGCGCTCTCCAACGGTTCTCTGACCCTGTTTTACATCAACTGGATGCTGATGTCGGCACTGGGGGCCGGCACCCTGCCGATCACCTGGACGCGGGCGGTCAGCAACTGGTTCAATACCCATCGCGGGCTGGCGCTGGGCCTGTCGTTGCTGGGAACCGGCCTGTTTGGGGCGGGGGCCAAGCTTTATGCCAATTATCTGATCGGGGCGTTCGGGTGGCGCACAGCTTATATCGGGCTGGCCTTGCTGCCGTTGCTTCTGTCCCTGCCCACCGCCTATTTCCTGTTCCGGGACACGACCGATGCCAAGGCCAAGGGCGCACCCGTGCGGCAGGCGCATCGCGGCCTGACCCTGCGTCAGGCCATGAAGGGCTATCGGTTTTGGCTGCTGGCCCTGGCCTTCATTCCCATCTCCTTTGCCGTCGGCGGCCCCATTCCCAACATGGAAAAGATATTCACGTCCAAGGGCATTGATGTGCAGCAGGCGGTGCAGATCGCCAGCATCATTGGCCCATCGGTCATCGCGGGGCGCATCATCGGTGGCTGGCTGATCGACCGGGTGTGGGCGCCGGGGGTGGCTTTCGTGCTGCTGTCGCTGCCTGCCATCGCGTGCTGGCTGCTGACGGGCGACGCCACGACGCCCATGGTGGCGACCTTCGCCGTCATCCTGATCGGGTTCGCGGCGGGCGTGGAATATGACATGCTGGCCTTTCTGGTCAGCCGTTATTATGGGATGCGGTCCTACGGTGCCATTTACGGTCTGGTTTATGGCTTTTTCGCCATGGGGGCAGGGTTCGGCCCCTACACGTTCGGGCGCATTTTCGTACAGACGGGCAGTTATGATACTGGCCTGTTCTATGGGGCGGTAATGCTGCTGGCGGGGGCGGCGTCCCTGCTGCTGCTGGGCCGCTATCCCGACCCGGCCAGTTTCCCGGTGGCGGAGGAAAAGTGATGCCCGCCTACATGATCATCACCGCCCGCATCCATGACCGCGACGCCTTCATCGCCGGTTATGGCAAAGCGGCAGCCGAACTGGTGACCCGGTATGGTGGGGAGTACGTGTTCAGGGGCCGCAACGCCACACTGTTGGAAGGCGACTTCGGTGACGGTGCGGCCATCCTTGTCAGCCGGTGGCCCGATATGCCGACGCTTCGCCGTTTCTGGGACAGCGACGATTATGCAGCCGTAAAACGCCTGCGCGATGGTATGGCCGATATCCAGGTCGTTGCCGTTGAGGGCGAATGGCAAGGATAGAATTTGTCCGGACAAATAGCTTTTTCTATGGCTTTTGAAATGATATAAGAATGCACCAACTTGGGCGGTCGCACCGCCGGCCATCGTCAGCATCATCAGGGAAGGGAAGTCATGGAGGATATTCGCAAGGGCATGCCGGTTCTGGCCCGTCACGCGGGGGAATGGGTCGGTGTCTACACGCATGTCGATACTGACAACAATCTCATCGACCGGCACAAGTCGCACCTGACCTGTACCTTCCCTGCGGAAGGGCCGCATGCCTATCACCAGACCAACGTCTATACCTGGGATGACGGACGGCAGGAAACGCATGTGTTTCCTGCCACTTACCGTGCCGGACGCATCTTCTGGGATACCGACCGGATCGAAGGGCATGCCTGGGAGGTCGACCCCCGTACCGTCTGTCTGTACTGGGAACGCAAGAACATGCCCGGCTGGTATCTTTACGAGATGATCCAACTGTCGGACTGCGGCAATCATCGCGGTCGCACCTGGCATTGGTTTGAGAATGACCAGCTTGTTCGCCGCACCTGTATCAAGGAAACGCGGCTGAAGTGAATCTTCACTCCGCGTCCATGAAAAACCCCACCGGACACACATCCGGCGGGGTTTTTATTTGGGCCAACAGAGGTCCTTACGGGTTCAGTTGATAAAGGATTACCAGATGTCCGTCGGGATCCAGCATCCCTTGTTCCTTGCCTTTGCGACCGTCCACGGTGGTCAACTCCAGCTCCTTGAATACGGTGAGACCGCGTTCGCGGGCGCGGGCAGCCATACCGGGCAGGTCGGGGCTTTCGAGCACCATGGAGTGAGGACGCGGGCTGGTGGGTATGTTGATGGGGGCGCCCTTCACCTCAATGATGGCCAGGGTCCGCTGCTGCGTATCTGAAGACAGCATAGCCATCCGCATCTGCGCCTTGGTATCGATATTGAACATGACATAGGCGTATGAGGTGGGCTTCAGCGGCATCTCCACCTCCACCCTCAGGCCCATCAGATCGCGGTAGAAGGTCAGCGACCGTTCCAGATCGGATGTCAGGATGGTAGCGCGCTTGTAGTGTACGCCGTCATAGGCGGTCATGTCCGCCACAGCCGGCTGGTTCTGGGCAAGGGCGGGGGCAGCCAGTGCCAGCACCGCCACAAGTGCGAAGGTCAGTTTCTTCATGTTGCATAGACCTTTCAAAAAAAGGCCGGCACCGACCCATCCACCACGGGATAGAGACGGGCCGGCCAATCTGACACGGGGCGGCGGCGTTTGACAGAGGAGGAGGGACGCCGCCTGAAGCCCCGCGCCATCAGAAGCTGTAATTGAGCGTGACGCCCGCCTTGCGGCCAACCGCGCCGGTGACCAGCGGCGCCGGTATGGAGAAGTTGACGCTGTCGAAGAAACGGACGGCCGTCAGCGGCGTGCGGTCATCGAAAGCGTTCTCCACGAACATCGTGACGCTGACACCATTGTCCAGTCGCAGGCCGGTGCGGAAATCTGCCACCGTCTTGTCCCCGATATAGGCCAGGTTGTCGGCGCGGATGTAGGATTTGCTTTGATAGTTCACATCGGCACGCATGAACATCTCATAGCCGGGTGACAGCTCAAAATCGGCCTTTAGGCTGGCGAACAGCTTGTTCTTCGGTACGTAGGGCAGGTGCTTGCCGTTGAAATTCATGGGCGGCAGGCCGCCAGCAGCCAAGGTGGCCGTCAGGCTGTCATCCACAAACTTCTCATAATTGGCATCGGTCCAGGAATAGCCGACGCTGGCCGTCAGGATGTCGGTAAGGCGCATCTGGGCATCCACTTCGATACCATTAATGACGGCCTGACCGACATTACAGGTGTAGGTACGCTGGGTGGACGAACCACCCAGAGAAACCGGATTCTGACAGGCCACCTGCTGGTCCTTCCAGTCGGTGTGGAAATAGGCCAGATTGGTCGTTGCCCGGCCACCCATCCAGGTGGTCTTCAATCCCGCTTCATAGTTCCAGGAGCTTTCCTCCTGATAGGTGAACTGGCTCTCCAGGACGCGCAGACCGGTATTGAAGCCCCCCGTCTTTGTGCCCTTTGCGGCGTTGGCATATGCCATCACATCGTCGCTGATTTTGTAATCCACGATGAGGCGCGGGGTGAAGAACTTGAAATCCTGCTTCAGATCGATGTTGCGCAGAGAGGCATCGCCCGCAGTTACGCCGGCGGTCACCGTTGGGCGCTGCTTATAGGTCTGGTCTTCCCATTCCTGCCGCGCCTCTGCCGTGATGGTCAGGGCGTCAGTCACGTCATAGGCGACCGACGCGAACAGGCTCTTGGCTTCGGTGCCCAGCCTGGACAGCGGATAGCCGAACGCCGGCGGGGCCGGCAGCATTGGTGAGAGCGAGCGCTGAACAGCGCTGACCTTCGACCAATAATAGAAGCCGCCGACAATCCACCTGAGCTGCCCCTCATCGGGGGAACTGACGCGCAGTTCCTGGCTGAAATCCTTGGTCGTATTGTCTTCGGAAGAGGTCGCGAACTGTGACTGACCGAATGCGATGGGACGGAATGTCGGCAGCGGCGGACCGAAATTGCGGCAACCCAGGCTGTCTTCACAGACTGTGTTGTCGCCATCGATCTGATATTCGTTATCGCGCTTGTTATAGGCGGTGATGCTGGTCAGCGTTACCGCCTCCGCGTCGTAATCTAACGCCAAGCTGGTACGGTAGGTCTTTTGCCGATTGCCGTAATCAACCGGCTCCGCCGCGATGCGGCGTTGAGTATTGACGGGCAGGTACTTGCCCAGTTCCGGCAACTCGCTGACATAAGTCTGCGGGCTGCCGACCGGAACGCCGCCATTCAGGGCAACGGCGACCGTGCGCGGAATACCATTGGCACGCACGACTGCGCTTGCCGGTTGACCACTGTCATCCTTGGCATAGGAGAAGCGCAGACGCGCAGACAGCGCCTCCGTCGGGGTGAACAGGGCATCGGCCGCTGCACCCTGGCTCTTTTCGAAGTCGATCCGGCCATTGTCGATGGAACTGCGGTAATAACCATCGAATTCCTTGTGGCTGACACCCAGCCGAAGGGCCAGCTTGTCGGCGATAACAGGGCCGGTGATGCTGGCGCGACCTTCCAGCATGCCATGGGAACCAACGGTCACTTCCCCCTCGCCACCCATTGTCATCTGGGGGGCCTTGGTAATGTAGTTGATGGCACCGGCAAAAGTGTTGCGACCGTAGAGCGCGCTCTGTGGACCCTTGATGACCTCAATCCGTTCCAGATCCGACAGGGCGATATCCATCGCGGCTTTGCCGGTCAGATAGATGCCATCTAAGAATACGCCGACATTGGGCGCGCCGAAGGTCTGGGTGGAGCCACGGATAATCGGGGTGGCGGCAGCGGGGCCAAACAGCGGGGCGTAATTCAGGCCCGGAGTCAGCTTGGCGACATCATCAATACTGGTGATACGTGCCTCGGTTATGTCGGCGGCGCTGAAGGCGGTGATGGCCTGGGGGGCGTCCTGCAGGCTTTCGACGCGTTTGCGCGCTGTGACAATGATCTCTTCCAGCAGCAACGGCTCTGCCGTCTGGGCCAGGGCGCCGCCGGATGCCAGCGCAAAGCCGGCCATCAGCAAGGTGGATCGAAGCATACGGTGTTTCATGACGTGAGCACTCCCAGCCTTGTTTGTGGGCGAACGGGGGCGCACGCCGGCAATCGCCGGCGTCGTCTGTCCGCCGATGGTTCATATGTCAGTAAGCACCGGCGGTGACCGCCGGCCGGGGATCAGATCAGTTCGCCTTGGGTGCAGTTGCCCGGCGTTCCTCCATGACCTTCTTGTAATAGGACCAGCTTGTTTCGTTGCGACGTGCGTCGTCCAGCGGCGGCGCGTCGACATAGATCGGATAGTTGGTACGGATTTCGGTCTTCAGGATGTCAGGCAACGCCTCAAAATCCGGAACACGAGCGCCAACCGTGCTGAAGTAAAGGATGCCTTCACGGTCCCCCATCTCCATCCAGGGCAGCCATTGCGAGATACGGGTCCAAGAGATAACGGCATCGTCCATCGACTTGTTTTTCGGGCTGACCAGCTTGGCCTTGTCCATAGAGAAGTTGAACATCTCCGTGGCGTGGTAGGTGCCGCCCACTTGCGGCTGATACTCGCCGGCGAGCGGGTTGGGGTAGAAAAGCGGCACCGTGAAGGACACAAAGGCCGCGTTACCCATGCTCGTGAAGGCAGACGGTGTTGGCTTGCCGTCACGACCGATGCTGCCGAAGCTGTTATTCACCGGGTCATTGGCGACGTGGAGAACCTCCACCTCTTTGCCGGTCCAGGGATTGTTCCAGCGGCGCAGGACCTGGCCCGTCGCAGGATCGAGATAGATCAGCACTTCGCGGCTGACCAAACGGAAGCCCTTGCCCGTCTTTGGATCATCCACCGTCTTGCAACTACGGACATTCATCCCCAACACTTTGAACAGCTTCTTGTCCGCCTCACCCCGGCGGCGGGCAAAGACCTCGCCGGACCACGAGTAAAAGGCGGCCTTGCCATCGTCCAGATGGCATTGCAGCTTGCGCATCGCGACAAGAGCGTCGGCCGGGTCGGTCAAGTCCAGCGGCTTGGACGTCGCCTGCGCAGGCAGGCCAAATGACAGCGCCAGTGCCGTGCCGGCCAGGATGCTGCGCAACAAGGAAAGCTTCATGACCCTTCATGCTCCCAGTTCTGGAGAAGGCAGACTTCTGCCTGCTGTATTTGGTATAAAAGTATATCATTATGGTGATGGGCGAAAGCAAAAATGTCGGCGGCCCGGTCAAATCAGTCCGGAGCTGTCCAGCTTCTCAATCACCCGCAACTGTCGATCACGATAGAATGTCGGGTCCGGCGCGTGGGGTGTGCCGTCCGTGCTGAGCAATCCGTTACGCAGCTGCGCCTCACCGCCGGCATAAGCATCAGCGAACAAGCCCAATGGCAGGCGGCTTAGCATGTTCCCCATGCCCGGTCGGCGGCGCCAGGCGCGCAAGGCCCCCAGATCGACGGGCGCAAATGCGGCCATGCTCTCTCCATATCCAGCCTCCGCCAGGACGTGGCCGCGATAGTCGATGATCTTTGAACTGGCATCGGTGGAAGCAACGGGGATGGCGACATCAGCCACGCCCGCCGAATTGGCGGACACCACATAGGCAAGGTTCTCTATGGCCCGTGCCTGTTTGGCGACATTCTTCGGTGTGGCCAGCGGGGAGGCGACCTCCGACGACGAGTGTACAAACAGCTCGGCACCACGCAGAGCGTGGGCGCGGGCGATTTCGGGGTAAAGGATTTCTTCTGACGCGATGGCCGCCAGTCGCCCGATCTCTGTCTCCACGACGGGGAAGATGGCATCTGCACCATAAACATTCACATAGCGGTCCCAGACATCATAGGGGCTGGGCGCAAACATGGAGATCAGTCGGCGGTAGCGCAGGATAACATTGCCTTGCGGCGCCACCACGAAACTGGTCTGAAAATAAAGTCCGGGGAAATGCGGGTCCTGTTCATAGGCATTGCCAGCAATGAAACAATCGGCAGCATGCGCTACCTCACCCAGCGCCTTATATTCAGGGCCGTCCGGGGCAAGCGCAGCCTTTTCCGCCCACAAGGCCGGGCCTTCGCCCATGGGGAAGCCTGTCAGGAAATACTCGGGCAGCACGACCAGCCGCACATCCTGGCCGATGAACCGCTTGGAGGCGATGATCTGTTCACGGATCCGGGCAACGCTATTCAGCATACGGGTCCGTGCTGTGGCTGCATCGGAGCAGCGGTTGACGGCATGGCAGGTGACTTGCAGCGCCAGTGCCATGTAGCTCGCATCGCGTGACATCTTGTCTCCCTCTCGGCGGATTTCAGCGCCCGTGAAATTTCTATCGCCGCCATCCCTATAATGATATACTTTTATATCATTAACAAGGAGGGGCGTCATGGAGATTCCGGTCCGCAATCCCCGCACCGGACAGATTGATCATCGGATCAATGTTACCAATGCCACAACCATCGCGGCGCTGGCGGCGCGGCTGCGTCTGGCCCAGAAGGGCTGGCGCGCACTGGGACTGGAGGGCCGTGCGGTGGCGTTGCGCCGTTTTGGCGATGCGCTGGAAAGGCACCGTGATGCCTTGGCAGCCGCCCTTGCCGTGGATACCGGTCGTAACCGCATCGCGCGTATGGAGGTGGACGGGGTGCGTGGATCCATCGCCGGCTGGATCGCTGCGACGCAGGGAGTTTTGCCCGATGGCTGGGTCCAGGCCCGGTCCAATTCGTCGATCCGCCATGCCCCCCACTGGGTGCCCTATGATCTGGTGGGGGTGATCAGTCCCTGGAACTTTCCCCTGACCCTGTCGATGATCGATGCCATTCCTGCCCTGCTGGCCGGTTGCAGTGTCATGGTCAAGCCGTCCGAAGTAACACCACGTTTCATCCAACCACTGAATGCGGCGATTGTGGAGGCAGGCCTGTCGCATGTGCTGGCCCTGGTGCCCGGCGATGGCACGACGGGCCAGGCCTTGATCGATGCCGTAGACTGCGTCTGTTTTACAGGATCGGTCCCGACCGGTCGTAAAGTGGCTGTACGCGCGGCCGAACGCCTGATCCCTTCCTTCCTTGAACTGGGCGGCAAAGACCCGCTGATCGTTCTGGATGGGGCTAATCTGGAGGATGCGGTCACTGCGGCTCTGCGGGGGTCGGTTCTGTCCACCGGTCAGGCCTGCCAGTCCATCGAACGCATCTATGTTGCTGCGCCAGTTCATGATGCGTTTGTCCGTCGACTGACCGACGCAGCAATGAAGGTCCGGATCAACACACCAGATATCGGGCAGGGGGAATTAGGGCCCATCATCTTTGATCGGCAGGCCGATATCCTCCGCCGTCAGATCGCAGACGCGGTGGCCAGGGGAGCCCGCGTCCTGACGGGAGGGGTGGTAGAAGATCACGGCGGCTTGTGGCTGCGTCCCACCGTCCTGACCCAGGTCACCCATGACATGGAGGTGATGCGGGAAGAAACCTTCGGTCCCATCCTGCCTGTCATGGCGTTTGACAGCGTCGAGCAGGCCATTGCGCTGGCCAATGACAGCCAATACGGCCTTTCCGCCGCTGTCTTTGCTGCTGACCTGGAGCAGGCGGCGGCGGTTGCAAGGCGGCTGGTCGCCGGCGCCATTAGCCTGAACGACGCCGCCCTGACCGCTTTGTTCCATGAGGCGCCGAAGCAGAGTTTCCGTGACAGCGGCCTTGGCCCGTCGCGCATGGGCCTTGAAGGCTATACCCGCTTCTTCCGCCGTCAGGCCCTTATCGCCCAGATGGGCCGGCCTTTGCCCTTGTCCGCCTTTGCCGAGGATGCGGGAGAGGGGTGACAAGTCCGAATTCGCATGTTAAAGATATAACAATAGATCATTTTGGGAGGTGAGCGTGAACCATGTGCATCGATGCGCCTTGTTGGCGGCACTGTTGCTTGGTCCTTTGACAGCTACGTCGGCATTGGCTGCCGATGCCCCTGCCGCGATGGATTATCAGGGTCCCAGTTTCAAACGTGCCACTCTGTTGGTTGCAGATATCGACCGTTCGCTGGCGATTTATCGCGATATTCTCGGTTTCCAAGGCGGTGAGGTGAATAACTCTCTGCCCACTTCCTATTCCTATGAGGTCTTCAATCTGGACCCTAAGGCCACCTTGCGGACGAGCATGTTGTCAGCGGGGCCCAATCAGGTGCGCACGCTGGCCCTGTTTGAAATCAAGGGACAGCCGATCACGACGCCGCAATCGCCGCGCCCGGTAGCCATGGTGATCAACGCCGTCAACCTGCCTGCGGTAATGGAGAAGATCAAGGCCAAGGGCCTGACGACTATTGCGCCGCGTCCACTGAAGACACCCGAAGGGCGTACAGGAACGGAAACCGCCTTCATCGATCCTGATGGCCATCTGGTTGTGTTGTACGAACTTACCGGTCCGTAACCGGGGTTGATGCTCAGCAGGGGTGTGGCAGATGGGGCGGACGCTGGTCGATAAATTGTGGGAACGGCATCGCGTCGCCGATCTGGGCGACGGGACCGACCTGCTTTACATCGACCGTGTGCTGCTGCATGAGCGCACAGGCTCCATGGCATTGAAGGGACTGCGGGAGCAAGGGCGGGTTGTGCGCCATCCCGACCGGGCCTTTGTCTGCATGGACCATATTGTTGACACCCGACCGGGGCGGGGGGATGCCACCTTGATGCCGGGGGGCAGCGCCTTCATTCAGGAAACCCGCGCAGCAGCGGGCGAGGCTGGTATCCGCGTCTTCGATATCGGCGATGACCGGCAAGGCATCGTGCATGTCGTCTCCCCCGAACAGGGGATTGCCTTGCCGGGCGTGACGCTGGTTTGTCCTGACAGCCACACCTGCACCCAGGGTGGGCTGGGTGCCCTTGCCTGGGGCATCGGATCAACCGAAGCTGCGCATGCACTGGCGACCCAGACGTTGGTTGTCCGCCGGCCAAAGACCATGCTGGTCCGTTTCGAAGGCGAACTGCCGCCCGGCAGCGGTGCCAAGGATATGATCCTGTATCTGATCGCGCGTTATGGGGCCAGCGGCGGCGCTGGCTATGCCATTGAATTTGCTGGATCCGTCGTTGCCGCCTTGTCGGTAGAGGCGCGCATGACCCTGTGCAACATGGCCGTTGAGTTTGCGGCCTGGACGGGTCTGGTGGCACCAGATGATAAAACTGTCGCCTGGGTCAAAGGTCGACCTTTCGTGCCGACGGGCGCATTGTGGGATGCGGCAATCGCCGACTGGCAGGACCTGCACAGCGATGTGGATGCCAGTTTTGACCGTGTTATCCTCATTGATTGCGCCGACATCGCGCCCATCGTCACCTGGGGCACCAGCCCGCAGCACGCAGTTCCAGTCAACGGAACTGTGCCCGACCCTGACAGTGCGCCCGACCCGGCTTCCGTCCAGGCACGACACCGGGCGTTGACTTATATGGGGCTGAAACCGGGTGATGCCCTGATCGGCCTGCCTATTGATGGTGCCTTCATCGGCAGCTGCACCAACAGCCGCCTGTCTGACCTGCGCACCGCGGCCGCTCTGTTGAAAGGCCGGCGGGTGGCGGTTGGCGTCCGCGCCATCTGTGTTCCCGGCTCCACACAGGTCAAGGCCGCGGCGGAGGCGGAGGGCCTGCATCTGGTGTTTCAGGAAGCCGGGTTTGAATGGCGGGAAAGCGGTTGTTCCATGTGCTTCTTTGCCGGTGGGGAGCATTTCGGCAAGGGGGAGCGCGTTGTGACTTCCACCAACCGCAATTTTGAGAACAGGCAAGGGCCCGGAACCCGTTCGCATCTGACCAGCCCGGCCACGGTGGCGGCATCGGCCATTGCCGGCCATATCGCCGATCCGCGTCCGCTGCTGCGTGGGGAGGGCTGATATGATGCAGAAATTCACCCGCCTGACCGGCGTCGCAGCCCCCCTTTTTCAGCCCAATATCGACACCGACGCCATCATCCCCTCACGCGAGATGAAGCGGGTATCCAAGGAAGGACTGGGTGAGGGGATGTTCGCCGATTGGCGCTATCGCGACGTCGCCAACCGTGTCGAGAACCCCGATTTCGTGCTGAACCAGCCCGCATTCCGGCATGCCCCAATTTTGCTGGCGGGGCCCAATTTCGGCTGTGGATCCAGCCGGGAGCATGCCGTCTGGGCCTTGCAGGATTATGGCATCCGCTGTGTGATCGCCCCCAGCTTCGGTGCGATTTTTCAGGGCAATTGCGTGCGCAACGGCATTCTGCCGCTGGTGCTGCCGGAACCCAGTGTTGCGGCGCTGGCCCGATCTGTGGAGCCGCAGACCTTGACCATTGATCTGGCGGCGCAATATGTGCGCGCACCGGACGGTACCGACCTGCCCTTTGCCATTGGCCCCGCCGACAAGGATATGCTGCTGGAAGGGCTGGACGCCATCGGCGTCACCTTGAAGCGGCTTCCCACCATCCAAGATTTTGAGGGTGCTTATCGCGCCCGGCAGCCCTGGCTGTTCTTCTGAACCCGCAGCGTTCGAGGTTTTCATGTCGCAGGACGACAATCCCGCCCCCCTGCCGCTGGCCGGGCTGAAGGTGGTGGAACTCACCCATATGGTCATGGGCCCCACCGTGGGCATGGTGCTGGGTGATCTGGGTGCCGATGTGGTCAAGGTGGAACCGATCGGCGGCGACAATACCCGCCGCCTGCTGGGTTCCGGTGCCGGTTACTTCCCCATGTATAGCCGTAATAAGCGCAGCCTGTCCGTCGATCTGAAATCCCCGGAAGGCAAGCAGGTGGCGCTGGACCTGATCGACCGCGCAGACGTGCTGATAGAGAATTTCCGCCCCGGCGCCATGGAAGCTCTTGGTTTTGGTGAAGAGGCGCTGAAGGCCCGCAATCCCGGCCTGATCTATTGCTCCGCCAAGGGCTTCCTGACCGGCCCCTATGAAAATCGCGCCGCTCTGGATGAGGTGGCGCAGATGATGGGCGGTCTTGCCTATATGACAGGCCCACCGGGCCGTCCGTTGCGGGCCGGGGCCTCGGTCATCGATGTCATTGGCGGGCTGTTCGGGGTGATCGGCGTTCTGGCGGCCCTGATCCAGCGTGGCACGCTGGGTCGTGGTCAGACGGTGAAGTCGGCGCTGTTTGAGAATTGCGTGTTCCTGGTGGGACAGCATATGGCGCAGTATGTGGTGACCGGCAGCGCCGCCCGGCCCATGCCCGTGCGCATCTCCGCCTGGGCCATCTATGACCAGTTCCAGACCAAGGATGAGCAAACGGTCTTCGCCGGCGTCGTCACCGATGGGCAATGGGTCGCGTTCTGCAAGGCCTTTGGTTTGGATGAGTTCGCTACGGATGAGACGCTGGCCCGCAATAACGGCCGCGTCCAGGCGCGCGACCGCATCATCCCCTATGTCCAAGACCTGTTCAAAAGCTTCACCAAGGCGGAACTGCTGGTAAAGCTGGAGGAGATCGGGCTGCCATTCGCCCCCATCAACAGGCCCGAAGATCTGTTCGATGATCCGCATCTGGCGGCATCGGGCGGGTTGCTGGAACTGCATCTGCCCGACGATCAGCGCACCGTCCGCCTGCCGGCCCTGCCGGTGGAGATGGATGGCCAGCGTCCATGCCTGCTCCGCGATCTGGCCAAGCCGGGTGCGCATACAGGTGAGGTTCTCGCTGAGCTGGGTTATCCCCCCGACCGTATCGCCGACCTTGTGTCTCGCGGTTTGGTGGCGCAGGCGGAGGGTTGAGCATGTCCGGCAGCTTCATCGAATTATCCGAGGTTGGCCCCCGCGACGGGCTGCAAAGCATCAGCCCCATCATGCCAACAGAGGCCAAGAAGGCCTGGATCGCGGCGGAAGCGGCGGCGGGTGTGCGGGAGATTGAGGTTGGGTCCTTCGTGCCGGCTAAAATCCTGCCGCAACTGGCCGACACGGCCGAACTGGTGGCCTTTGCCCGCACCATCCCCGGCCTGACGGTGGCCGTACTGGTGCCCAATCTAAAGGGGGCGGAGGCAGCGGTCGCCGCCGGTGCCCACAAGATCACCATCCCGCTGTCGGTCAGCGAAACCCACAGCCTGCGCAATGTGCGGCGCACCCACGCGCAGATGCTGGAGGAGACAGCCGCCATCGCCGCCCTGATCCAGGCGCAACCCGCAGGCAACCGACCCAAGTTCGAGGGCGGCCTGTCCACGGCCTTCGGTTGCACCTTGGAAGGGGTGGTGCCAGAATCCCGGGTGCTTGAAATCGCCGAGGCCTTGATGAAAGCCGGCTGTGACGAGGTCGGCCTGTCCGACACGACCGGTTACGCCAACCCGGCCCAGGTCAAGCGCCTGATCCGCGCGGTACGCGGCGTGGTGGGCGACCATGCCTGTTCCGGCGTGCATCTGCACAATACACGCGGCCTTGGTCTGGCCAATGCGCTGGCGGCGTTGGATGAGGGGGTCACGACCCTTGACGCCTCGCTGGGCGGTATCGGCGGCTGCCCGTTCGCGCCCGGCGCGTCGGGCAATATCGTCACCGAAGATCTGGCCTTCATGCTGGCGGCCATGGGCTATGACACGGGCATCGACCTGGAAAAGCTGCTGGCAGTGCGGGAGATTGTGACGGCGGCCCTGCCGGACACGGAAATGTACGGGTTCACGCCCGACGCCGGGTTACCTAAGGGGTTCAGGGGCGCCTGGGGCGTGTGACCATCGGGGCGCGAATTGCTCCGCGCCCCAAACATCTTGCTATTGCCCTCACCCCAGTTGCACCAGTTCCACCAGCGTACCGTCGGGCGCCCGCAGCGTGCCGGTCAGTTGCCCGCCATAGACGGCGCCATCGCGGCGGGTGGGCGGGGTGATCCAGTCGCCCTTGACCGTGGACAGGTCAGGGTGAGACAGGGTGCAGATGGCGATGCCGGGGGGGAGTTGTCCGGAATGGGACGGGCGTGAGGTGGCGGCGTCGGGATACTGATCCAGTTCCAGGAACACGTCGCGTTCATGCACCACAGTGCTGATCGTGTGCAGCTGTTCCATGGGAAGGTTGAAGGCGTTCCCCAGCATCGTATAGACGATGTCCATCTTGCGCCCCAGGCTGAGGCCAACCGCCTTTTCGAACCAGTCGATGCTGGCTTCCATATCGGAACAGGCCAGCACCAGGATGAACAGCTTGTCGATCAGGCTGGCCGCGCGGGGCAGGTCGAATGCCGGCAGGTTGTCGCGGATCTGGGTCAGATAGACGATTTCCCCGTCCGGCCCCTTCACCTGCATCGGGTAGATGGCGGGCAGCCCGTCGATCTCACGCGGTGGTCCGATGATTTCGAACGGGCTGTTCAGCATCCGCTCGTTCACCTTCAACACGTCCTGCACACAGATTTCGATGGCGGCCCAGCCATAGGTGCGCAAGGGGCGATAGTCGTGTACAGGATCACCCGCCACGAAGCGCAGGAAAACGTCGGCCCCGCTGGAGGGTTGCAAGACGGCATAGGCCCGGCCAGCACTATCCGGCGCGCCCCAGGCGGCGGCCAGTTCGGGGGAAAGGGTGCCGCGTTCGATGATGCTGTAATCCAGCCACTCGACATAGCGGGCGGCACTGGCCTCGGGATCGGCCACGGTCAGGGTGGCGGCGCGCAACAATTTCATCGGGCCAGCTCCTCGGCGATGTTCTCGCTGCTGTCATCGGTAGCGGTCAAAGCCTCGGCCTCCTGCTGCACTACGCGCAGGACACGGGCCAGGAATTCCTGGTTCCACAGGCCGCGTTCGGCAGCTTCCGCCTTGGTCGGGGTGAAGCTTTCGATCTCGTCGCGGCTGACAAGACCCTTGGCGGCCAGCAGCCGTTCCAGCGTGTCCAGCCGCTGACGCGTCACCACCAGTTCGCCGGCCAGCGCCATGGCGATGGACATGGCGCGTTCGGCTTCCCAGCTTTCCAGGAAATGCGGGCGCTTGCCCGTTGGTTTGGCCGATGCCCCGGCCAGGGCCATCTGGATCGACATTACACAATCTCCTTACGGGCACCCACGACATGCCAGGCCGCCTTGCGGCCATAATCCTCGCCATTGTCATCGGCGGCGTCGGGGAAGACGGATTTATCCACCACGGCGGTGACACCGCCATGGATCAGGCTTTCCTTGGCAAAGCCGGCCTGTACCATCCAGGCGTCCAGGTCTGCCTCATGCATCTTTGTCCAGAACGGCTCGGCGTTGTAAAAAGCGTCCCAATCGCGCATGGCCTGTTCGAACAGGGGCATGGCCGGATTGTATTGCGGCTGCTCCACATGCAGTACGATGCCCCCCGGCGATAGCAGGCGATGGCTCTCCTTGAAGATGCGCCGCATGGAGCTGTAGCTGGTTTCGTGCAGGAACATGGTGGTCTGCACCCAATCAAAGCTGCCATCGGCGAATTGCGGCAGGCTTTCGACATTGGCTTGTACAAAGGTCACATTCTCCACACCCAGACTTTTGGCCCGAGCCAAGCCATAGCGCAGCATGGGCGCGCCGACATCGACGGCCACAACTTCGGCTTCTGGAAAGGCCTGGGCCAGGGGCAGGACGTTATGGCCCAGGCCGCAGCCCATATCCAATATGCGCTTGGGCTTGAAATCGGGCAGATTGCGGGCGACCCAGCGGGCCACAGCCTGCCCGCCGCCATCGGAATAACGGCCCAGCATGCCCCCCGTGGTCGCGAACAGGCCGCTGTCATAATTGGCGGCATTGGCCACATCGCCCGGCCCATATTCGGTGTGATAACTGCCGGGCATGCAATGATGGTCAATGGACGATACATAACGCGGCAGCACCAGTGTCGGGTCCAGCACCAGACGCGGATCGCCATCGGTAAGGGCGGCAGCGCGGGCCGCCAGCTCCTCCTGCTGGCGCAGCGTGACCCAGCGGCCTGCCTGCTGCCGCATCTCCATGGTGTTGCGGCGCAGCGCTGACCAGACCTGCCAGTACGGGTCCTGGGTCAGGGCGCGGCGCACCTGATGCCGGTCGTTGAAGCTTTTGCCCGGCGCCACACGCGCATCAAAGGCGGCCTTCACACCCGGCATCACCCGGCCCGCCAGATGGCGGTTCATATGGGCCAGAAAGTTGAACCGCTCCACCTCATCATGCGTCATTTCCGGGAAGATCCCGTGACGGCCAACCACCCGGTAGTCGGGCGGCCCGTCATAGGTGGCGAGAAGGGCCGCATCGCGGTCGTCAATGGGCTTGCCTGATCCGTCCATATCCTTGCCTCCGCTATCGCCATTAAGGCTGCCAGGGGCCAAGGGTAAGGCCGGAAGGGGCAGGGCACCCCACATCCAGTTGTCATTCCGCACAACCCGCCTTTGTTGTCTACCACAACCGGCCTTTGTGCGGATTCCCAAACCCCTGTTGGACAGGATGGATGGGGCGATGAATTATGGCAGGACAAATCAAAGCGGGTGCTCGCATGCCAGACAATCTGCCGCCCCATGACCCGATCACCGGTCTGACCGCCGACATTTCCGCCGCCATCGGCGCCGACCGGGTCAGCCTGTCGCCCGAACGCCGGGCGCTTTTCAGCCAGGATATCTGGTCTAAGGCTCCACATCCGGTCGACATCGTCGTCACACCCACGGATACCCAGTCACTCGCCCACGCGGTGCGGCTGGCCGCGGCGGCGGGGCTGGCCGTCCTGCCACGCGGCGGCGGCATGAGCTATACGGGCGGCTATGTCGGGGCAGCACCGCCGGCGCTGCTGATCGATATGTCGGCCATGGACCGGGTCCTCTCTATCGACCCCGACAATATGCGGGTGACGGTGGAGGCGGGCTGCACCTGGAAAGCCCTGCATGCGGCGTTGAGCCCACTGGGTCTGCGTACACCTTTCTGGGGGCCGCTATCGGGGATCAGTTCGACTGTTGGCGGCGGCCTGTCCCAACAGAATGCCTTTTTCGGCGCCGGCCTTTATGGCACGACCTCGGAAAGCATCATCGGGCTGCGCGTGGTGCTGTCCGATGGTACCATGCTGACCACCGGCGCCCGCCGGCCCCAGGATGGCAATCCCTTCTACCGCTTCTACGGCCCCGATCTGACGGGCCTGTTCTGTGGCGATTGCGGTGCCCTGGGCATCAAGGCGGAAATCACCCTGCGCCTGATGCCCCTGCCAGCCCATGAAGGGTATCTGTCTTTCAGCTTTGGAGAGCGGGATCAATGCCTGGCGGCGCTGGCGGATGTGGTGCGCAGCGGCATCGCGGCGGAAACCTGCGCCTTCGACCCCGCCCTGGCACGGGTAAGGATGAAGCGCGCCTCCATGTTGTCCGACGTCAAGGCCCTAGGCAATGTCATCGCCAAACAGAAATCCATTATGGGCGGGGTGCGGGAGGCGGCGCGCATCGCGCTGGCTGGGCGCAGCTTCATTCCGGACGAATGCTGGAGCCTGCATCTGACGGTGGAGGGGCGGTCGGCGGCGGCCGTGGAGGCGGACCTGACCGCGTTACGTGCCATCGGTCGCCGCCATCAGGGGGCGGAGGTGGAGAATACCATCCCCAAGGTGCTGCGCGCCCAGCCCTTCACGCCGCTCAACAATGTGCTGGGGCCGGCGGGCGAACGCTGGGTACCCGTTCACGGCATCGTCGCCCCCGGTGACGCCATCGCGGCCCAGGCGGCGGTGGAGGAGGCGTTGGCGACGATGGCGGTTGAACTGACCGACGCCTGCGTCACCATAGGCTATATGCTGACCTCCATGTCGACCAACAGTTTCCTGATTGAGCCGGTCTTCTTCTGGCCCGAGGCACGCGAAGCGCTGCATGAGGCGACGGTGGAGCCGGGTATCCTGTCGCGCCTGCCGCTTCAGGCACCCAACCCCACGGTCACGGCCCTGGTGGCCCGGGCGCGCAAGGCTGTGGTGACGGCGTTGCAGCCGTTCGGGGCCGCCCATTTCCAGGTCGGGCGTACCTATCCGCTGTCGCAGGATTCCGACCCTGCGGCCTTTGCCCTTCTGCGCGCCATCAAAGCGTCCATCGACCCTGATCACCGCATCAACCCGGGGGTTCTGGGGCTGCAGGATTAATTGTCCGGACAAATTGATCTGGATCAATGAGCATTCCCATCCGTGCCGGGCACATTGGACCCTGGGTCCGAAAGGTTCGGACCGTAAACCAAGACACAAGGGAAGCGTCATGGAAATCCTGGGAATGTACCTGGACGAGCATCTGGTGCTGCGCTGGCTGCATATCATTGCCATGGCCTATTGGCTGGGCGGGGAATGGGGGGTGTTCAACGCCTCGCGCCCGCTGACCAACAGTGCCCTGTCGCTGGCCGAACGGCGCCGGCATATGGAAACGGCCTATCGGATCGACATCCTGCCGCGCAGCGGGATTGTGCTTCTGCTGCCGTTGGGCCTGCATCTGGGCCACAATATGGGGGTGCAACCGCTGGGCGGATACTGGCTGGTGGGCATGTGGGTGTTCGTGGCGGCCTGGCTGTCGCTGGTTCTGTTCGCCTTTTTCAAGCGCAACTCGCCCGCCTACATGACCCTGACCAAGACCGATGAGGCGATCCGTTACATCGTTATCCCGGCACTATTCTGTGTCGGTCTGTACAGCCTGGTCACCGGTGGGCCGCTGTCGGCGGGCTGGTACGCGGCCAAGGCGACGCTGTTCTCGGGCCTGCTGATCATCGGGCTGCTTCTCCGCTACATCATGCGCGATTGGATCGTGATCTTTCGCCAGATGGAAGCGGAAGGACCTTCATCCACGCTGGAGACGAAACTGGACAGCGCCTTGGCCGTGGGGCGGCGGCTGGCCTATCTCTACTGGGCCGGCATCATCACCATGGCCTTCCTGGGGACCGTGAAACCATTTTGAAAGGATGAGGCCCGATGCTGTTGGCTTGTCTGACATTGCTGCACGTCTTCGTGCTGGTCTTCTGGGTCGGGGGCGATCTTGGCGCTTATTACGCGTCCTACGCCGTCGCCGACCCGCGCCACCCGCCGGCGGCACGGCGGCTGGCGGCCCGCATGATCAGCAATATCGACATGGCCCCCCGCACCAGCCTTGTCCTGGCCTTACCCACGGGGCTGACGCTGGCCGTGGCGAAGGTGTGGCTGGAACTGGATATGGTCTGGCTGATCCTGGCCTGGGTCATCAGCCTGATCTGGTTGGCCGTCGTCTGGGCGGTGCATGTGACGGAACCAAAGCCCGGCACCGCGTTGCCGCGCGCCGATGTCGGGCTGCGTGTCGTGGCCATCATCGGATTCGCGGCGGTAGGCGTCGCCGCGTTATCCGGCTTTGTTGCGGTACCCGGCTTCATCGGCCTGAAGCTGATCCTGCTGGCTGCCGCCATTGGCTTTGGCCTGACCATCCGTCGTGTGCTGCCGCCCTTTGCCATCGCCTTTGCCAAAGCTCTGAACAATCCCGACGACGGCGCCGCCCAGGCGGTGGTGGCGGACCTCTTGTCCGATGTGCGTCGCTATGTCGTCGGTATCTGGATAACCGTCAGCCTGGCCGGCCTTATCGGCATCTGGCAGCCCGTAATTTAAGCCGTCACGGCCCGAATTGTGGTGCCCATGCCACAATGCCGGGCCGATACACCAGAATTCACTTTTGTATACAATTGCCCTTGATTTGCATAAAAGCATAACATTATATCAATAACTCATCTCCATTGGCAAAAGCCAGGGGCAAGGCCAGGCGAAGACCGGCCACCAGGATGCATTGGCATTTTCCGAAAAATCACCGCCTCGATGCGGACCGGAACAGGAAGGGACTCAACAAATGCAGAAGAAGCATGTCTTCTTGAAAAGCGGCGGCTGTGCGCTTCTGGCGCTGCTGTCGGCCACCCCGTCATTGGCCCAGCAAGCCCAGCCCCAGGGCCTTCTGGAAGAAATCATCGTGACGGCACAGCGCCGCGCGGAATCGGTGCAGGACGTGCCCGTCGCCATTACCGCGTTTTCCGCATCGGAGCTTGAGCGGCGGCAGATCACGGAGACCCTGGACCTGATCAATGCCGTGCCCAACCTGATCGGCGCCAATAATACCGGCCTGGGGTCGGCCAACCAATATTATCTGCGGGCGCTCGGTAACACCGAAACCATCGCCACCTTCGACCCGCCCGTCGGCACCTATGTCGATGACATCTATGTCAGCCGGCAGAACGCCAACAACTTCGCCTTCTTCGATGTGGAGCGGATCGAAGTGCTGCGCGGGCCGCAGGGCACCCTGTTCGGGCGCAACACCACGGGCGGCGCGGTCAATGTCATCATGGCCAAGCCCCACGATACGCTGGGTGGCTTCGCCGAAATCGGCTATGGCAAATATGATGAGAAATCGGCCCGCGCCTCCATCGACATCCCCCTGTCGGAAACGGTTTTGACCAAGTTCTCGGCCTTCAAGATCAAGAATGACGGCTGGGCCAAGAACCTGACGACGGGGGAGGATAATAATGGTGAGGATACGACCGGCCTGCGCGGCGCCGTTCGCTGGCTGGTGTCCGACGCTGTCACCTGGGACATCTCGTCCGACTATATGGACAGCGACAGCGACAGCCTGCTGAACACCAAGGAAGGGGGACGTCGTGTCACCCGTACCGGCCTGACCAAGCAGGGTGGGGCGCTGCGGACCTATCTGGTGGGCGAGAAGGGCGATTACGGCCTTGGTAACAATGTCCGCACCTGGACCCTGACCTCCAACATTGCGGTGGAGACGGCGGGTCCGACCATCAATGTCATTTCCGGCTATCGCGACCTGCGCCAGGAATATGCGCTGGATTTCGCGAACCTGCCCCGCGCCACGGGCGGCTTTGCCATCGCGAATACCAGCGATCATGACCAGTTCAGCCAAGAGATCAAGGCCAACGGCTCCCTGTTCAGCGACAAGCTGGATTATGTGGTTGGTGTCTATTACCTGCATGAGGATAATGAGACCGACTTCGCCGATCTTTTGAACTTTGCGGCGCCCACGGTTCTGGCCGACCGGACCCTGACCAACACGACGGAGGCCAAGGCCGCCTATGCGCAGTTCGATTTCCATGCCACCGACCGTCTGACGGCCACCGCCGGCCTGCGCTTTACTGAAGAGAAGAAGACCATCGGCATTGTCTCGAACGGCAACCCACGGTCGGTGGCGAATTTCAGCACCGCCAACATGGTGGCTCTTGGCATTCCCGATGACCTGACGACGGCCATCTGGACCCCGCGCTTTGCGCTGGAGTTCGAAGCGGCGGACGACGTGATGCTGTTCGCGTCCGCCACGCGTGGCTTCAAGTCCGGTGGCTGGAACGCACGCGGCACCTCAGCAGAAGTCATCCGCAGCTTCTCGGCGGAAAAGGTCTGGTCATACGAAACGGGCGCGCGTTCCGAATGGCTGGATGGCAGCCTGCGGGTCAACTTGAACGCCTTCTATACCGATGTCAGCGACTTCCAGATCCCGTCCGCCTTTCAGCAGGCCAGCGGTGCCATCGCCTTCATCACCGGCAATTATGCCGACATGGAAGTGCAGGGGCTGGAGGCGGAATTCACCTGGGTGCCCGTGGAGGGCCTGAACCTCTCTGCCGCCCTGGGCGTGCAGGAAAGCAAGTATAAGCGCTACGCCGCCTCCGTCCTGACCCAGCAGGCGCAGTGCCGGGCCGGGACCACGGCCCGGTGTGGCCAGGGTATCGTCACGCCGGCGGGCAATATCGCCGAACCGGTGCGCAGCCCCGATGTCACCCTGAACCTCTCTGGTTCCTATGACATCGCCATTGGTGAATATCTGCTGACCCCGTCGGTCAGCATGACCCATGTCGGCAAGCACTGGGTCCAGACCAGCAATGTCCTGGCCTCCTATGAAAATGGCTATACGACCTACAGCGGCGGCCTCACCTTCGGCCCCGCCGATGGTCCCTGGTCGGCCTCATTGGAATGCTCCAACTGTACCGACGTGACTTATCGCACCTCCTTCCTGATCTCCACTTACCTGAACCGTCCCGTCACCTGGACGGGCCGTCTGAAGTATAAGTTCTGATCGGTGCCATTCCGGAACAGGCTGGCAATCGCCCGCCTGTTCCGGAATGATGAGGGCCGGATTGGCATGGTGATTGTGGGCGGGCAGCATGGAACTGCGGGACCTGGAATATTTCCTGGCCGTCGTTGATACCGGCAGCCTGACCCTGGCCGCCCGGCAAAAGGGGTTGAGCCAGCAGGCCCTGTCCAAAAGCCTGGCGCGGCTGGAGGGGGAACTGGGCGTCCTGCTGCTGGAACGCACGCCGAAGGGCGTTCGCGTGACCCGCATGGGGGAGGCATTGCTGTCCCGCGCCCGGTCTGTCCTGGGGGAGATGGGGCAGTTCCGCCGGGACCTGGATTTGGCGCTGGGGCGCAGCAGCACGCAACTGGCGCTGGGCATCAGTCCCGCCGCCGCCGCCGGCATCGGCCGCCACGCCGTCCCCCGCTTGCAGCGGATGTTCCCGCGCCTGCATCTGCGGGTGGAGGCGGGGGTAGAGCCGGTCTTTGTGCGCATGCTGCTGGCCGGCGATATTGATCTGGCCATCACCACCAGTGCGGCGGCCACGGACCCGCAGATCACGGTTAACACGCTGGAACATGAACGCTGGATCGTGGCCGGGCGGCGTGACCATCCGGTCCTGTCGCATGCACGCACCCTGGCCGATCTGGCAGGCTGCGACTGGATCTACGGCCCCATGCCCGACGGGTTGGACGGGCGCATCGACCGGTTCTTCCTGCAACAGGGAGCGGAGCCGATCCGACCGCGCATAACCTCTTCATCCATCCTGTTCGGTCTGTCGATCCTAACTAGCACCGACCTTCTGGCTATTCTGCCCCGATCAATGGTCACTGACAGCGCCGGTCTGATGGGGCGGGACATAGCCGATGGTGCCTGGACCACGCCGCTCACCATCATGCGTCGTCGCCGTGCAGCACCGTCAGCTTTTGAGACGGCGCTGATCGACATCCTGTCAGACGAGGCCCGGCGTGCCTGCCATGCGGTGTAACAAGTTTTTCATGCCTTGGTCAGCGGCTGTCTGGCTTTGGTTATGATATCTGACGCCCTCGCCGCCCGGCCCGCGACCGCAGTGTGGCCGTGGTCATCTGTCGGTAGCGAGGCAAGCGGCATAGGCCTATCCCCTGGCTCCGCCGGTCTTCAACTGATCGACGCTGGCCCAGATGCGGCCACCGATAGCGGTGCCGATGGCCACAACTGTTGGCACAACCTCCACCCGGGCATAAAGGCCGCAGCGGAAGTAGGGGTCACCCCGCATCAGGCTATCAACATCCGCCCGGTCCTCGGCCCGCAGCAGGAACATGGAACCGATAAACCTCTTGCCGTCATCGGTGCGCATCGGTCCGGCGCAGACATAGCGTGTCCAGTGCGCCTCCATATGAGTCAGATGCCCTTCCATATGCTGGTCCCGCAAGGCCGTGGCCTGAATTCCATCGGCAATGTCATAGGCCAGGACCAGGAAGGTCGGGCTGTCGACGCGAGGGACGATGGGCGGATTGCTGTTCATCATATCTCACAGATCCAGAACCATTTTGCCGAAATTGCCCCCCGCCATCAGCCGGGTCAGAGCGGCGGGAGCAGCGTCCAACCCGTTTACTCGTTCCTCTCGCACAACCACGTCGCCATCCCTGACCAGAGGTGCCATCCGCTGGCGGAATGTCGGCATTTCCGACCAGTAATCATAAACAACCAGCCCTTCCATCCGTGCGCGCGCCTTGATCAGGGGGACTAGATTGGGGCCGGGCAGGGGAGTGGCCGCCTTGTACTGCTCCATCATACCGACCAGGACGATACGCGCGCCCAGGGCCAGATGGCCCATCACCCCCTCCAGCAATCGTCCGCCAACCCCGTCATAGTAACAATCGATTCCGGTTGGGCAGGCCTTCGCCAGGGCTGACAGCCAATCGACCTCACGATGGTCGATGCATTCATCGAACTTCAGAACGGTGCGGGCTTAGGCGCATTTTTCCGGACCGCCCGCAATGCCCACGACCCGCGCGCCCATCCGCTTGGCCAGTTGACCAGCGGTTGCGCCGACGGGGCCAGTGGCGGCAGACACGACGAACGTATCGCCCGGCACGGGCCTTAGCGTGCGGACCGTCCCCACCCAGGCCGTCAGGCCCGGCATTCCCAGCACGCCCAACAGGGCGGTAGGGTTGATGCCTGCCGGCACCGCCACCTTCTGGGCCAATGGGCTTAGCGGTCCTGGTGGTGCCCCTGCCGGAGCGATGCCAGTAGTCACGAATTCTTGCCACCCCGGTCGGCATAGCACCCGATCACCAGGCACAAACCCGTCACCCCGGCTTTCCACTACCGTTCCAATCGCCTCCCCCGGTACGACATCGCCCACGGCTACGCCACCCGACATATGTCGGCCACGCAGAGCACTGGCGATGTACGGGTCAAGGGAGATGTGATCGACACGGATCAGCACTTGCCCTTCCGCCGCGACAGGTATCGCCACCTCTTCGATCTGGAAATCCTCCGGCTGGGGCGACGGACCCATCGGTCGGGCCAGGACGATGCGTCTATTCATGAAGATGCCCCCGTCACGCTATGACAACAAAACTCTTGATAATGATATAAAGATATATCATTAAATTTTGAGTGATGCTATCCCTTAAGACATTGTCAGGCGGAGGAAACCGGAATGGTCACGCGCATCATCGCCCTGTTCAACTTGAAACCCGGTGTCGATCGCGCCGACTATGAACGATGGGCCCGCACCGTCGATCTGCCGACGGTCAAAAGCTTGGCATCAATCCAGGATTTCTCTGTCCACCGCTCAGTTGCGTTGCTGGGCAGCGACGCCGCCCCTCCGTATCAGTATGTGGAGGTCATTGATGTCGCCGACATGGAGCAGTTCGGTCGCGATATCGCCACTGATGTGATGCAGACAGTGGCGGGGCAGTTTCAGGGTATGGCCGACGTTGCCTTTATTCTGACTGACAATCTCGGCTGAAGGGAACGCATAATGGCACAGGCTGGACGCTTTGCCGGCAAGGTCGCGGTTGTCACCGGATCGGGCCGGCGCAAAGGACTTGGGGAGGCCGTTGCCCGGCGACTTGCCGCTGAGGGTGCGTCGGTGGTGCTCTCCGATATCGGGCGTTCCGCCGACGCCGCCACGCCAGACAGCATGATCGGTGGTATTTCGGAAATGCAGGCTGTGGCCGCCGATTTAACCGCTGGTACCGGCGCGCGTATTGAAACCTTCCCGTGTGACGTCCGCGACCTGCCCCAGATGCGTGCTCTTGCGGCCTTTGCCGTGGAAAGGCTCGGTGGTCTTGATTTTTGGATCAACAATGCCGGCATCGGATATATCATGAAGCCGTTGCTGGAACTGGATCCCAGTGAATGGCAGGCCGTTATCGACGTCAACCTGACCGGCTGCTTCAATGGTATCAAGGCGGCGGCAGAGGTGATGGTGCCGGCTGGCCACGGCGGACGTATCATCAATATTGCCAGTCAGGCCGCCAAATCTGGCTTTCCCTTCGCGGCCGGCTATTGCGCATCCAAGCACGGCCTCGTCGGTCTGGTTCGCTCCACGGCGATTGAACTGGGGCGGCACCAGATCACCGTCAACAATGTTTGCCCCAATCATGTCACGACAGGCCTGGGTGCTTGGCAGAATGAGTATTTCAGCCAGAAACTGGGCCTGACACTGGAGGCATATCTGGAGGGAATGAAGAACCGAATTCCCTTGGGCCGCCCTGGCCTGCCAGAGGATACGGCGGGTGCCGTTGCCTTCCTCTGCTCTGATGATGCCCGCTACGTCACAGCAGAAAGCATGAATGTTTCCGGCGGTGAAGAGCCGCATTGACGCAAGCGCCCGTTAAATTTCTTGTTTGCAGACCGAGGACGAAATGCCCGCACCCGCCGATTTCACCTGGCCCAATGGGGCTAAACTGGCCCTGTCCATCGTCGTCAATGTAGAAGAGGGTGCAGAACAGAACATCCGTGATGGCGACAAGGGGCCGGAGCCTGTGGATGAACTGTCGGTCCATGTGTCCAAGCCCATCCGGATGCATGGCAATGAAAGCAATTACCAGTATGGCATCAAGGCGGGTGCCCCTCGCATCATGCGCCTTCTGAAGGCATATGGGGTTGAAGCAACTTTCACCGCCGCCGCCCTGGCTCTGGAGCGCGCTCCCTCCCTCGCGACAGAGATTGTGGCACAGGGCCATGAGGTTTGTTGCCATGGTCACCGGTGGAGCCATCAATTCTGGATGAAGGAAGAGCGGGAGCGGACCTTCATCCGGGATGGTTGGCAGTCTATCGAGAAAATGACGGGCATACGGCCCATCGGCTGGCTGTCGCGCTACCTGCACACCGACATCACCCGTCGGCTGCTGGCGGAAGAGGGCTATACCTATCACATGGACGATTACTCGGACGATTTTCCCTTCTGGGACCATGTACCGATGGTTGACGGGTCTACCAAACCCATGGTGATCATGCCCTATGCGCTCGACAGTAACGATATGAAATTCTGGCTGTCACCATCCCTGACGGCACGCGACTGGCTGCAATATGCGACGGACAGTTTCGACTGGCTTTACCAGGAAGCACAGACAGACGGTGCCAGGATGATGAGCCTGGGCTTGCACCTGCGCATCATTGGCAGGCCAGGACGTATCGGTGCTTTCCAAGGCTTTCTTGATCATGTGAAGCGTCATCCGGACGTCTGGGTCACCAGCCGTGCAAACATTGCCCACGCATTCTCGGCGGCGATCCCCACCAGGTGATCACGCCGGACCGTGCAAAAACGCCTGTCGTAGGGCATTGCACTTGAAACCAGAATCGAATGGCTCCTTTTAGCGTCAGGATGTGCCCCATCTTAATCGGAGGTGGATCACAGGTAAGGCATATTCGGACGATCTTCGCGAAAGGGTTGAAGTGCGGATAGCGGCTTGCCGATCCCGACCTGAGGCATCGCGGCATTTCAGTATGAGCGCAAGATTAGCGGTGAAACCGGCACTGCATGTTGCGGCTACGGGCTCGGTAGCGCCCAGTCGCCAAGGCCGCCCACCCGGCCATGGCAAGCTTTCAGATTATCTGCCATGGTTGATCGCCTGGGTTCAAACGGTAACGGATATCTTGATGCCGGAGCTGGCGACGTTGTCTGGCGTCAGCCCCGATAGGGCAGCAGCGGTTGATTGCATGATGGAGGGGTAGTCGGTCCGCGTTCCTGACTTATCTTACGATTCCAGACCCGATGGCAAGGTTGTGGGCATGAGAAAGACCTTCCATTAAAGGTTAATTAGATCAATGCAGTAAGTTTACTATAACGTCGGTCAAGGCGAGCCCCCGCATCCAACCTGAAACAGAAAACCCCAGCAAGAGCAACAGCTTGCTGGGGTTTTTGTTTTGCATTGACTCACCGTTTGTTGATGAATCTAAATAAAATCAATAACTTATCGCTGCCGATTGAAATCGGGTGTCCTGATACCCGCGTCCAACCTGCGTTGTGACGCATGCGGGGCGCGGGTAATGGTACGCGTCCGGTGTGAGCCGCCTTGTGTTTGGTGGTCTGTAGCTGGGAGTCTTTGCGTAAGCGCGATAGCGCGGACGCAAACGAGTGGCAAACGAGATGGCTTATCAGCGGCTGGAGGTTTTGACGGGCACGGAGCGGCGTCGGAAGTGGTCGGATGCGGAGAAGGTCCGGCTGGTTGAGGCGGCGTTCAGGCCCGGCATTGTGGTCCAGGATGTTGCCCGGCGGTTCGGGGTCCACGAGAGCCTGCTATACCGGTGGCGCCGACAATTGGGCGTATCGGTTTCGCCGGTCGATAGCCCGGTTCCGGTGTTCGCGCCGGTTCGGCTGTCCCCTGTGGATGAGCCGATGACTATGCCGGTCGCGGAGGCGGCGATGCCGGCCCCCACCCCCCCCCCACGGCATCGGTCGCGGAGATCTCGGTGTTTCTGCCCGGCGGGGTCGAGGTGCGGCTGCGCGGGTCAGTGGATCTGGCGCTGGCCAGGGCAGTGATCCGGGCGGCCGGAGGGGCGGGATGATCCCGATCCCGCCGGGGGTGCATGTGTGGCTGGCGACGGGGCGGACGGACATGCGCAAGGGGTTCGACAGCCTTGCCCGGCAGGTGCAGGAGGTTCTTGGGCGCGATCCCCATGGCGGTCACCTGTTCGTCTTTCGTGGCCGCCGCGGCGATCTGGTGAAGGTCATCTGGCATGACGGCCAAGGCGCCTGCCTGTTCACCAAGCGCCTGGAGCGCGGCCGGTTCATCTGGCCGTCGGTGGTGGACGGGGCGGTGACGCTGAGCCCGGCCCAGTTGGGCTATCTGCTGGAAGGGATCGACTGGCGGCTGCCGCAGCACACGGCCCGGCCCGAACGGGCGGGCTGAAAAGCTGCAGACAAGACGGCGTGGGCATGATTCAATGACCCCATGTCCAGCCCCAATCCTCCCGCCCAAGCTGCCGACAACCTGCCTGCCGATCTGGCGGCGGCCCATGCGCTGATCCTGGCATTGCAGGGGGAATTGGCGAGGGCGCGCCAACAGGCCGGTGAACGGGCGATCGAGATCGAACGGCTGCGTCTGGCTCTGGCCAAGGCCCGGCGGGAGCTTTACGGCCAATCCTCCGAGCGGGGCCGGCTGCTGGTGGAGCAGTTGGAACTGCAACTGGAAGAGTTGGAGGAGACCAGCGCCGAAAACGAGGTGGCCGGCGAACTCAGCACGCCCGCCCCCGCCCTTGCCGTCACACCGCGCAAACCGGCCCGGCGGCCGCTGCCGGAGGCGCTGCCACGGGAGCGGATCGTGCATCCGGGGCCTTGTGTCTGCGACCGCTGCGGCGGCGATACCTTGCGCAAGATCGGCGAGGATGTGCTGGAAAGCCTGGAATGCGAACCCCGCCGCTGGAAGGTGGTGCAGCATGTGCGGGAGAAATTCGCCTGCCGGTCCTGCGAGGCGGTGAGCCAGGCGCCGGCACCCTCCCATCCGATCCGGCGCGGGCGGGCCGGGCCGGACCTGCTGGCCATGGTGCTGGCCGGGAAATATGCCCAACATCTGCCGCTGCACCGGCAGAGTGCCGCCTATGCCCGGGAAGGGATCGACCTGGACGTTTCCACTCTGGCCGACTGGGTCGGCGCGGCGGCGGCAACCCTGGCCCCGCTGGTGGCGGCGATACGCTCCCACGTTCTGGCGGCTGATCGTTTCCATGGCGATGACACGCCGGTGCAGGTTCTGGCCAAGAGCCTGCCCCGGACCCGATCCGGGGGCAAAGCCGCCACCGGCCGACTATGGGTCTATGTGCGGGATGATCGACCGTTCGGCGGTAGCGATCCGCCCGCCGCCCTCTACCATTATGCCCGCACCCGTGCCGGCGAGCATCCGCAGCGCCACCTGGCCGGCTGGGCCGGGATATTCCAGGCCGACGCCTATAGCGGCTATGCCGGCCTCTACGATCCCGCCCGCAAGCCCGGTCCCCTCCTGGAGGCCGGATGCTGGAGCCATGTCCGCCGCCGGTTCTTTGATCTGGCCAAGGATGGAAAGTCACCCCTGGCAGCCGAGGCCGTGAAGCGCATCGACGCGTTGTTCGCCATCGAGCGGAGCATCAACGGCCGCGCCATCGCGGAACGTGCCGAAACCCGCCAGGAGAAAAGCCGTCCCCTGATCGACGATCTGGAGCAATGGCTGCGCCACGCCTGTGCCCGCCTGTCGCCCAAGTCAGATCCGGCCAAGGCCATGGACTATGCTTTGAAACGTTGGGGCGCCATGACCCGGTTCCTGGAGGATGGGCGCATCTGCCTGTCAAACAATGCCGCCGAACGCGCCCTGCGCGGCATCGCCGTCGGACGCCGGAACTGGACCTTCTGCGGCTCCGATGCTGGCGGCGACAGGGCCGCCGCCATCTACACCCTCATCGAGACCGCAAAGCTCAACGACGTCGATCCCCAAGCCTGGCTCGCCGACACCCTCGCCCGCATCCATGATCATCCCGCAAAGGCCATCACCGACCTCTTGCCATGGAACTGGAAGGCAAAGCCCTGAATGGGCCTACGCCGGATGCTTACGGGTAATGCGGCTGGCATTTTTGCCAGCAGATTCCGCATTGACATTAAAGTTTACATCGTAATAAATAAATCTCAGGCCAAACGACAAATGGCCATTCAAGGGAGAGAACCATGGGATCGCGTTTCAAGGCAGCGACGCTTCGCGTCGCCTGCGTGGCTGCCTGCACGTCTACCTCAGCCATCGCCTATGCCCAATCGACACCGACGCCGCCCGCCAGGGACGAGATGGTGTTGGAGGAAATCATCGTCACCGCCCAGAAGCGCGATGAACGGCTTCAGGAAGTTCCGGTCTCCGTGTCCGTCTTCGGCGCGCAGGGTCTGGAAATGGCCAAGATCGACAGTGGCACCGAGATCGCGCGCCAGACGCCCAATCTGCGGGTGTCGGTGCTGGGTAACGAGAACCAGCCGAAATTCGCCCTGCGCGGCATCTCCACGTCCGAGTTCAATCTGAACGCCGTGTCGCCGACCGGTGTCTTCTATGACGAGGTCTATGTCGGTGCGCAGTATCTGGGTGGCGCCCAGGTGTTCGATATCGAGCGGATCGAGGTGCTGCGCGGACCGCAGGGCACGCTGTTCGGCAAGAACACCACGGCAGGCGCCGTCAACTATATCTCCCGTGGCCCCAGCTTCATGCAGGAAGCGGAGATGAGCATCGGGGCCGGCAGCTATGGCTATGTCGAGGCCAAGGGCGTGGCCGAGGTGCCTCTGGTCGAAGACCGGCTGTCCGCCCGCTTTGCCTTCAATGTGGCCCATTCCAAGGGCTATATCGAAAATGTGAATCCAGCCATTTCCGACCGGTCGAATATCGACCGCAAGGCCGGCCGCCTGACCCTGGGCTATCAGGATGAGAACGACCTGAAGGCGACGCTACGCATCTTCCATAATGGGTCGGATGCCAAAGCCATCGGCGTCATCAATACCGGTACCGCACCGGGCGGGTTGAACGCCCTGGGTGTCGACCCCCGCGTCAACCCCTATACCGGCCAGCGCATGACCCGCCATCAGATGGCGACCGACCGCGACGGCGACCTGGAGGTGCGGGGCAGCGGGCTTTATCTGAATGTGCAGAAGGATCTGGGGCCTGTCTCCATCACCTCCATCACCTCCCACCTGCGCGGCCGGTTCCTGAATAATGTCGATGCCGATGGCACGACCCGGAACCTGCTGCACATCGATTTTAGGGCAAAGAACAAGGAAACCAGCCAGGATCTGCGTATCGCCACCAACGGGTCCGGTGCCTTCAACGTCATCGCGGGTCTGTACTATTTCCGCGACGATATCGATATCGATACAACCTACACGATTTTCGGCGGTCCGCCCGTTCTGCCCATCCTGAACCAGAGCTTCGATCAGCGCCGCACCTCCTATGCGGCCTATATCGACGGCACCCTGGAACTGTCTGACATGTTCACGGCCTATGGCGGCCTGCGCTACACCGATGACAAGGGACGGCTTTCCAACTTCCAGGTGACACCGGTCATCGCCAAACAGCCGACCCTGACCTATCACGATGCCAAGCCGACGGGCCGTGTCGGCCTGCGCGCGCAGTTGGACGATGATGTCATGCTGTTCGGGCAGTTTGCCCGTGGCTATCGCAGTTCCGCCTTCAATGGTGGCGCCCTGACCAATGCAGCCGACCTCAACGTCGCCGACCCGGAAAAGCTGGACGCCTACGAGGTCGGCCTGAAATCGCAATGGCTCGACCGCCGCCTGACGGCCAATGTGTCGACCTTTCTCTATAATTTCAGCAATCAGCAATTCATCAATCTGGTCGGCATCAATAATCAGCAACTGGTCAATGCCGGCAAGTCAAGGACCAAGGGTGTGGAACTGGAACTGTCGGCGCGGGTGACGCCCGAACTGACGGTCAATGCCGGCCTGGGTCTGTTGGATGCCGAATATCGGCGGCTGGTGCTGAACGGCGTCAATCTCAGCGGCAACGACATGATCGAGGCGCCGCATCATACCGCCAATATAGGCGCGGATTACCGCATCGATCTGGATAATGACGGTGCCATTCTTTTGCATGCCGATGCCACGCATGTCGGCAAGCAATATTTCCAGGCCAACAATTCCGCCCTGTCGCGGGGCGAGGCCTTCTGGGATGTCGGTGCGCGTGTCGCCTACCGTGCGCCGGATGATCGCTATGAATTGTCAATCTATGCCAAGAACCTGACCGACAACCGGGAGGTCACGGGCATCGTGGTCGATGCGACCAGCCAGACACGTTTTGCGACCGTCCCCTATCCACGCCGCTTCGGGGTAGAATTATCTGGCAAATTCTGACCGGAGGCCCGTCGATGGACACGCAATTCACCCTCACGCGCCCTGATGGGCAAAGGTTGGCCTGTTATCGCTGGTCCAAGGACGGGCCTGTACGGGCTGTGATCGTGGTAGCGCACGGCATGGGCGAACATGCCCTGCGCTACCGGCCGGCCCTGGCCGCCCTGGTCGATGCCGGCTACATCCTGTATGCGCTCGACCATCGCGGCCATGGTGCCACCATCGCCCTGTCCGACCGGGAGGCCGGCGATTTCGGCCCCGGCGGCTTTGCGGCGGTGGTGGCCGATCTGGCCGCCCTGGTTGACCGGGCCAGGGCGGACCAGACGGATTTGCCCCTGTTCCTGCTGGGGCACAGCATGGGTTCCTTCATTGGGCAGGCCTTCCTGATCGATCATGGCGACCTGATCGACGGGGCCGTTCTGGTGGGGACCACAGCGGTCGATCTGCTGGCTGCCGCCATGGCGGCGGAAAGCGATGCGTTGGCGGCACTGAACCGTCCGTTCGAACCCGCCCGCACCCCCTGTGACTGGCTCAGCCGTGACGAGGCCCAGGTCGATGCCTATATCGCCGATCCGCTGTGCGGCTTCTCCTTGGTGCCGCATTCCATGGTGTCGCTGCTGTCGCAGGGTGCGCGGCTGGCCGATCCGGCGGCGCTGGCGCGTATCCCGTCCGGTCTGCCGCTCTATGTGCTGGTCGGCGATCAGGACAGCCTGACAACACAGTTCGGGCAGTTGCCGCCCCTGCTGGACCGCTACCGCGCAGCGGGCCTCGACCCGGTGCTGGCGTCGTATCCCGGTGGACGCCACGAGATCCTGAATGAAATCAACCGCGATGACGTGGTGAGAGACCTACATGCCTGGCTTGAGCGAACCATCGCCATCCTGCCCCCTCGCACCCGCCGGGGTGATCCCGGATGACCGGCCCTATGACCTGCTGATCATCGGCGGCGGCATCAACGGCACCGCCATTGCGCGGGCCGCCGCCATGGCCGGGGAACGCGTGCTGCTGGTGGAGCGGGATGATCTGGCTCAGGCCACGTCCTCGGCTTCCACCAAGCTGATCCATGGCGGATTGCGCTATCTGGAACACCGGCAGTTCAAGCTGGTGCGCGAGGCGCTGGCGGAACGGGCCATCCTGCTGCGAACGGCCCCCCATCTGGTGCGGCCCATGGAATTCCGGCTGCCGCATGCGCCCTCCATGCGGCCCTGGTGGATGGTGCGCCTCGGCCTTTATCTGTACGACCTGTTCGCTCTGGGCGGTGGCTTGCCCCGCTCGCGGTCTGTACCGCTGGACGATGCCATCCTGGCGGCCGATCATGGTACCGGCTTCAGTTATTGGGATGCCTGGGTGGATGACAGCCGGCTGGTCGTCCTGAATGCGCTGGCGGCGGCGGAAGCCGGCGCCGACATCCGCACCCGCACCCGGTTCGTCGGGGGCGTGCGGCAGGGGCCGGTCTGGCGGGCCGCACTGGAAACAGCGCACGGCACAGTCACCGTCGCGGCGCGGCGTGTGGTGAATGCGGCGGGTCCGTGGGTGGAACGGGTGCTGTCCGAAGGTCTGGACCGGCGGGGCCAGTATCGTATCCGTCTGGTGCGCGGTAGCCACCTGATCCTGCGCCGCCGGCTGCCGCACAATCATGCCCTGATCCTGCAGCAACCTGACCGGCGCATCATCTTCATCATCCCCTATCAGGGGGATATGACCCTGGTCGGCACGACCGACTTCGCCGTGGACGATCCATCGGACAACCGCATCTCGGCTGAGGAAACCGCCTATCTGCTGGATGCCGCCAACCGATATCTGCGCGATCTCGTTGGTGAGACCGACATTGTCGGTGACTTCGCCGGCATCCGCCCCCTGTTCGATGATGGACGCGATGAAGCCAGCACGGTTACGCGCGATTACCGGTTGGAACTGGATGCCAACGGTCCACCCCTACTAAGTATCTTCGGGGGCAAGCTAACCACAGCCCGCCATCTGGCTGATATGGTTTTGGGCCGGTTGGGTATCGCGGGCGGTGATACCGCAGCCACGCCGCTGCCCGGAGGCGACATAGCGGATTTCGATGCGTTTCGGGACGCGACCCGGCGTCGCTGGCCCTTCCTGGAGCGTGAGACCCTGGACCGTCTGGCCGGCGCCTACGGAACGCGTCTGGAACGATGGATGCAGGGTGTCGGCACGCTTGCCGACATGGGCATCGATTTCGGTCATGGGTTGAGCCAGCGGGAGGTCGATTACCTGGTGCGGGCCGAATGGGCGCACAGCAGTGACGATATCCTGTGGCGGCGGACACGGCTGGGCCTGCGCTTCAGTGCCAGTCAGGCTGCCCGACTGGATGCCTATCTGCGGGAGCGGGCGCCATGATCAGGGACCAGATCATCGCCATCGACCAGGGCACGACATCGACCCGCGCCATCCGGTATGCCGCCGATGGCTGCGTGCTAGCGGTCGCCAGCCAGCCCATACGCCTTGCCCATCCGCAGCCCGGCTGGGTGGAGGCGGATGCCGAACAACTCTGGATCGGCGTGCAGGATTGTGTGCGTCAGGTCATGGATGAACGGGTCGCAGCCATCGGCATTGCCAATCAGCGTGAAACCGTCCTGCTATGGGACCGCGACAGTGGCCGCGCCTTGCACCCTGCCATCATCTGGCAGGATCGGCGGACAGCGGCACAATGTGAGGCGCTGCGGGCTGATGGCGCAGAAGAACTGGTCCGGGCGCGTACTGGTCTGTTGCTCGACCCCTATTTTACCGCAACTAAGCTCGGCTGGTTGCTGGACCATGTGCCCGGTGCCGCCGCCTTGTCGGCACAGGGAAGGCTGGCCGCCGGCACGGTCGACAGTTTCCTGCTCTGGCGGTTGACGGGGGGCCGGTCCCATCTGACCGACGCCACCAATGCCAGCCGGACCTCCCTGTTCGATATCCATCGACTGTGTTGGGATGCGGACCTGCTGACACTGTTCGATATACCGGGCAGTATCCTGCCCACCGTGGCCGGCAACTGTCGTGATTTCGGGCAGACCGATATCCGTGTGACGGGGCGACCGGTTCCCATCACTTGCATGGCCGGCGATCAGCAGGCGGCTATGATCGGGTTAGGGTCCGTTCTGCCTGGACGCATGAAGGCGACCTATGGCACGGGCTGTTTCCTGCTGGCCCATACCGGTGACAAGCCGCTGCTGTCACGTCACCGGCTGCTGACGACCTTGGCCTGTCTGGTTGATGGCGAGGCAGCCTATGCCTTGGAAGGGTCGATCTTCGTGGCAGGGGCGGCATTGAACTGGCTGCGCGATGGGCTGGGCATCGTCCACGGCTATGATGGGATCGCTTCATTGGCCGCCAGCGTGCCCGATGACCATGGCGTGCATCTGGTGCCGGCCTTTGTGGGGCTGGGCGCCCCGCATTGGCGCAGCGACCTGCGGGCCAGCCTGACCGGCCTGACGTTGGATACCGGCCCCGCCACCATCGTGCGCGCAGCGCTGGAGGCGGCGGCCTTCCAGACCTGCGACCTGATCCAGGCTATGCAGGCCGACGGGCTGGTGCCACAGGATGTGCGCATCGATGGCGGCATGGCGTCGAACGACTGGTTCGCGGGATATCTGGCGGATATGACGGGCCTGTGCGTGGACCGGTCCCGTAATCATGAGGCCACGGCCTGGGGGGCCGCACGGCTGGCCGGGTTTGCCGCGGGCATCTGGCCCGACCCGCGCCGCGTGCCTGTTCTGTCCGGGCTGGATCGGTTCACGCCATCCATTGATGGTGCACACCGGCAGCGGCGTCTGACCGGATGGCGTGACGCGGTTCACCATCTCCTGTCCTCCACATCACCTCCGGAAGGAACGTGACCATGCATGCAGATATCACTGGCCTCTGTGATGTGGTGGCGGCGCATGCCGTGCCGGGCGACGGCATCGCCCTGTCTGGGATCGGCGCCAGCGTCACCTATGCCCAGCTTGACGCCCGTATCCAGGCGGCGCTGGGTGCCCTGGCCGATCTTGGGCTACGTCCGGGTGAACGGCTGCTGCTGCTGCTGCCGACATCGGTGGAGTTCGTCACAGTCTATTTCGCGGCGCATCGGGCGGGTCTGGTGGTCATGCCGCTGAACCCGCTGCTGGGCCCTGACGAGGTGCGCCACATACTGGAAAGCATGCGTCCGGCGGCCATCATCGCGGCACCGGCAGACGGACCCTATCCGGTATTGTCGGCACTGGACGGTCTGGTTACGGACCTGCGGCTCAGCTGTCTTGTCCTGCGCAGCGGTCCGGATCAGCCGTTCGACCGCGCCATGGCCCGTGCCCGTACCGATCTGCCGCCCGTGCGCCGCGATGGCGGGGAGGAGGCGTTGATCCTGTTCACCTCTGGAACATCGGGTCGACCGAAAGGTGCATCCCACCGTGAGGCGGCGCTGATCACCAACGCACGCCACGCCAACGCCGTTTTCTCGATCACCAGCGATGATGTCCTGTTATGCCCTTTGCCGTTGAGCCATGTCTTCGGACAGATGGTGATGATGCTGGGCGGGTTGTCGGCGGGGGCGGAACTGTCGCTCGTTCCCCGCCCTGGCCCCGCCGCGCTGTTCGACGCGATGGTTCAGCGCCGGCCCAGCATCATCGCCGCGGTGCCCGCCAGTCTGGCGGCCGTGGCCGAACAGGCGCGCCAGACGGAGCATCGTCTGGAACCGGGCCGCCTGCGCTTTGTGCTGGCGGGGGGTGCGCCCTTGCCGGCGGCCACGGGCACCGCATTTCAGACTGCGTTCGGTGTGCCCGTCCACCAGGGCTATGGCATGACGGAAGTGGCCTGCTGCATCGCGCTGGAACGGCCCGGAACGATGCCGACGGGTGGTGTCGGGCCCCTCTGCACGCCCCTGTCCCATCGTATCGTGCCGCTGGACCCGGCGGACCCCGATCAAGGTGAATTGCAGCTGGCCGGCCCCAATCTGCTGCGCGGCTATTACATTGACGGGACGTTCCAGCCACGCGGTGACGATGAATGGTTCGCCACCGGCGACATTGTTCGCCGCGATGCAGAGGGCACGCTGTTTCTCTGTGACCGGAAGAAGGAAATGATCATCCGCAACGGCTACAATGTCTATCCGTCAGAGGTGGAGGCGGCGCTGGCCAGCCATCCGGGCGTGTTGCATGTGGCGGTGATCGGCGTGGCGGATGAACAGGTCGGACAAGAGGTTGCGGCCTATGTTTCCCCCCGGGAAGGGCATGTGCTATCGGCGGACGAACTCGCGGCGTGGTGCCGCGCCCGCATTGCGCTCTACAAATATCCCCGGTTGATCGCTATTCTGCCTGCGCTGCCCACCAACACGACAGGCAAGATCATGAAGCGCGCCCTGGACACCGCTATTCTCCGGCGCGTCTCGTTGAGTGGTTGAAGACGACATGGCAACAGACGTTCCACTTCCCCGTCGCCGGGGGCGCCCGCCAGCCGATCCAAAAATTCTGGCTGTATCGGTACAGGAAGCACGTGACAGCATCTGTGCCGCCGCCCTGACCCTGTTTCAGCAGGGCGGCGTTGACGCGATCAATATGCGGGACGTGGGGCGTCTGTTGGGTACCTCGCAGATGATGGCCTACCGCTACTTCCCCAGCAAAGATCACCTGCTGATGGAGTTGCGCATCCGGGCGTTTGCGCGCTTTACCCAGGCCTTGGCTCGCTGGCGGCGGCGGGCGCGACAGGATGCCGACGCGCTGCCCCTGGTCTGTGGTGCCTATCTGGTTTTTGCCTATGCCAACCCCCATGACTACCGGTTGATGTTTGACATGTGGGCCTTTGAAAACCCGGAAGCCATGAAGAAGGAATTCGGCGAGAAGGTGCGGCGGCAGTCTGCGTCCTGGCTGGAGATACAGGCCTCAGTGTCCCAGTTCCTGGGTCCCCGCGCCGAGCGCGCGGATTTGGGCCAGGCAACCGACATCGTGTGGAGCGGGCTGCACGGCCTGGCATCGCTGCATCTGGCCCGCAAGCTGGTGTTCGGTCGCAACCTCAAGCATCTGGCCAGACCGGCCATTCGGTCGATCATGGCGGGTCTGACGGCACTCGCCTAATAGCGTGTGAGCCCGCGTTCACATTCTTGAGATGGATATAAAGTTTACATTGTAAAATAAAAGGAGAGACCATGACCCGTTCCCTCAAAGGCAAGACCCTGTTCATCAGCGGCGGATCGCGCGGCATCGGGCTGGCCATTGCGCTGCGGGCGGCCAAGGACGGTGCCAATGTTGCGATTGCGGCAAAGACAGACCAGCCTCACCCCAAGTTGCCGGGTACCATCCATACCGCTGCGACCGCGATTGCGGCGGCTGGTGGGAACGCATTGCCGATCCTATGCGACATCCGCGATGAACATCAGGTTGCCGCCGCGGTCGCTCGCACGGTGGACAGGTTTGGTGGCATTGACATCTGTATCAACAATGCCAGCGCCATCCGTATGACCCCGATCCTGGAGACGCCGGTTCAGCGTTTCGATCTGATGCATGGTGTTAACGCGCGTGGGTCTTTCGTCGTGACGCAAGCGGCCTTGCCACACCTGTTGGCATCGGACAATCCGCATATTCTGTCCATTTCCCCGCCACTGCATATGGAGGAGCGTTGGTTTGCTCCCCATGTCGCCTACAGCCTTGCCAAGTTCGGGATGAGCATCATCTCCCTAGGCGTGGCTGGGGAGTACCGCGGCACGGTCGGTGTGAACTGCCTGTGGCCACGTACGGCCATCGACACCGCCGCGATGACGGAATTCGGGGCGCATGTTGGTCTGGGCGCGTTGCGCAGTCCGGAAATCATGGCAGATGCCGCCTATCTGATTATGACGTCCGATGCCCGGACCAATACCGGCAATTTTTTCATCGACGACGAACTGCTGGCGGCCCACGGCGTTACAGATTTGTCGGCTTATGGCCCCCTCGGCGTGGCGGATGTTGATCTTACGCCTGATTTCTTTGTGCCGTCCTTGCGGGAACTGCGGTCATTGGACTTGCCCGGAGAAAGTGGAAAGCCCGGCGATCATTTCAATCAGTCTTCCCCGTTCCAGGTAAGGTGACGCGGTCGCGGAAATGGAGCAGTTCAGCCACGAAGCTTTTCACCAGCCGGGCCTTCTGGGCATCGGGGCGGAACAGCAGGTAGGATTTGAACTGGACATCCGGCTTGAAGGGCCGGAAGACCAGCCCCCGTTCGGCATAGCCGTCGGCGGCCGCCGGGTTGACCAGTCCCACCCCAACCCCTTCCAGGGCCAGGGCACAGATGGTCCCCGCGCTTGGGGTTTCCACGATGATTTCGGGCCTGGACCCCGCGCTTTCCAGGATCTCGGTGATCCGGTGGCGGGCACGGTCCTCCGGTGCCAGGGCGATGAAGGGCTGCCCATGCAGGTCGGCAGGAGTGATCACCGACAGGGCAGCCAGTTCATGCCCCTGTGGGATAGCCAGGACCGCACGGAAGCTGCTGAAAATACGATGTTCGACCCCTGACAGGTCCACCTCGTCAGCGGCAATACCGATGTCGAACTGCTGGTTGGCGACCAGATCGCGCACCGTGGAGGAGGACAGAACCTGCAAGGTGATGGCGATCTGCGGGTTCTTCTGCCGGAACGTATGAACGGCCTTCGGCACGACCGTGGAACCGAAGGCGGCCATGCTGGCGACGCGCAGGCTTCCCGATCCGAAATCGCGGATACGCGCCGCTGATGCCCTCAGCCGGTCCAGGCCCACGAAACTGCTATTCACGTCCCGGAAGAACATCTGCCCCTCCGGTGTGGGGACAAGCCTGCCCTTCACCCGATCGAACAGCGCGAACCCCAGGCTTTCCTCCAGTTCCACCAGGGCCCGACTGACCGCGGGCTGCGTAATCCGTAGCAGCTCCGCCGCGCGGGAGGCGGACCCGCTGATCATGGTGGCGCGGTAAATTTCCAACTGCCGGAAATGCATGCTGAGGGTCCCGCTGGTAATTCACTCCATAACATCAGTGCATGTACCGTCGCTGTACGGTCAATTGGATTTGTATCCCTGTCTAAAGTAGAACCGGCTCCGCCCTCCGCCGCCCGGCTGACGCTGCAACTGGCATCGGTCCGATGGCGGTTCCGGGCTTTCAGTAAGGTTTTGTGGCCATTTCATCTGCCCTGAACCGCTAGAAGGCGGCGCGGACGGAGGTGTTCCAGACCCGCCATTCCAGGCTTCGGGAATTATAATCCATAACATCGGGTTATGGACCTGTGCTGACAGGTCAATTGAAATTGTATGTCAGTGCCGACATGCTGATCTCATCAAACTTGAAGAGGAAGATCATGCGCGACCTTTCCCGTTGCGTCATCCATCCCGCCGTCTCGCATGAAGGCTTTGCCAGCATCGGCGTCCCCACATATCGGGCCTCGACCATCCTGTTCGACGATGCCAAATCCTATACCAACCGCAAATACCGGGGGCCGGACGGCTATACCTACGGGCTGCATGGCACGCCGACGACCCGCACCCTGGAAGCGCAGCTGACGGCGCTGGAGGGAGGGGAGCGGACGGTGATCGTGCCCTCGGGTCAGGCGGCGATCACCATCGTCTTTCTGGCAATCCTGCTGCCGGGCGACCACGTGCTGATCCCCGACACCGCCTATCCGCCCTGTCGAGGCTTCTGCGAGAACTACCTGAAGCCGCGCGGTGTGGAGTATACGGTCTATGATCCGCTGATCGGGGCGGGGATCGATGCGCTGGTGAAGCCGAACACCAAGCTGATCTGGATGGAAAGCCCCGGCTCCACGACCATGGAGTTCCAGGATGTGCCGGCCATCGTGAAGGTGGCCAAGGAACGTGGCGGCATCCTGACCGGTTGCGACAATACCTGGGCCACGCCGCTTTTGTTCAAGCCGTTGGCCCATGGCGTCGATTTCTCCAGCGAGGCGCTGTCCAAATATGTCGGCGGTCATTCCGACCTGCTGATGGGGTCGATCAGCGTCAAGGATGTGGCCCTGTTCCGTCGGCTGAAGGACACGATGCGGATGATCGGCATCGGCGTCTCCCCGGATGATTGCGGGCTGGCCCTGCGCGGGCTGGAGACGATGGGCGTTCGCATGCGCCATGCCGATGCAGTGGCGACGGCGTTCGCGCGCCGTCTGGTGGAGCTGCCGGCGGTGGAACGGGTGCTGCACCCGTCGCTGCCCACCTGTCCGGGGCATGAGGTCTGGAAGCGGGATTTCACCGGCGCGTCCGGCGTCTTCTCCGTGGTGCTGAAGGCCCCGGCCAATGCCGTAATTGAGGAGGCGTTCGGGGTTCTGAAGACCTTTGCCATCGGTGCGTCGTGGGGCGGCACACGCAGCCTGATCGTGCCCATGGCGATCAAGGCCGACCGGGTGGCCACCGACTGGACCGATGAGGGCGTGATCCTGCGCATCTCCGTCGGCATGGAGGATCCGGACGATCTGTGGGCCGATCTGGCGGCCCTGTTCGCAGCACTGGCCGTGCCTGTTCTGGGTGGTTGAGAGCGGCCAAGCGGCGGAGGACGGGTCATGCGGGGGATCAGCAAACGGCTTCTGGCGGGACTGTGCCTTCTGGCGCTGACTGCCTGTGGGCAGCCGGCGGCGGAGAAGAAGCCGGCGGCGGGTGGCCCAGTGGGCGGGAACGCCGCAGGGGGCACGCTGAAGGCCGTGCGCGACCGGGGCTATGTCTCCTGCGGGGCCAGCACGGGCACCGTGGGGTTCGGCGCACCGGACAGCCATGGTTACTGGCGCGGGCTGGATGTGGAAACCTGCCGGGCTGTCGCCGCCGCCGTTCTGGGTGACAAGGACAAGGTTCGCTTCGTCCCCCTGACGGGGCAGCAGCGTCTGACGGCCCTGCAAAGCGGGGAGATCGATATTCTGCCCCGCACCACCACCTGGACGCTGTCGCGCGATGCCAATGGCGTAAATTTCACCCTGCCCAATTACTACGACTATGACGGGATCATGGTCCGCAAGGATCGCGGCGTGAGCAGTTCCCGTGAGTTGGATGGCGCTTCGGTGTGTGTGCAGACGGGATCGACCACGGAGGTGACCTTCACCAATCTGGTGGCATCGGTGGCCCCCAATCTGAAGGCCGTGATCTTCGACAGCACGCAGGCGACAAGGCAGGCCTTCTTCTCCGGGCGGTGCGATGCCCTGATCACCGATGCGTCGGGTCTGGCATCGGTGCGGGCCACTATGGCCAGCAATCCCGAGGATTTCATCATCTTCCCGGCCGACGGCAAGCTGTCGCCCCTGACGCCCGCTGTCCGGCATGGCGATGACCAATGGTTCGACATCGTGAAATGGTCGTTCCAGGCGCTGCTGATGGCGGAGGAACTGGGCATCAATCAGGCCAATATCGACGAGATGCGCAACAGCCAGGACCCGACCATCCGCCGCTTCCTGGGCGTGGAGCCGGGCAATGGTGCCGCCTTGGGCCTGGATGAGGAATGGACCTACCGCATCGTCAAGCAACTGGGCAATTATGGCGAGATGTTCGACCGTAATGTCGGGGCCGGAAGCCCGCTGAAGCTGGATCGCGGCCTCAACCGCCTGTTTCGCGACGGGGGCCTGATGGTTCCCATGGCGTTCAATTGAGGGGGCGGGGATGACGAACCTCTCCACCCTTCTCCACGACACCCGTACCAGGCAGATCGCGTTGCAGGCCCTGCTGCTGGCGCTGGTGGCCGGTGGTGTCGGCTGGCTGATCCTCAATACGGTCAGCAATCTGGATGAACGCGGCATTACGGGCGGGTTCAGCTTTCTGGATCGCGCGGCCCGCTTTCCCATCGCGGAGAGCATCATTGCCTATCGTCCCACCGACAGTTTCGGCTGGGCCTTCCTGGTGGGGCTGGGCAATACGCTGTTCCTGGCCGTGACTGTGGCCCTGGCGGCGACTTTGCTAGGCCTTGGCGTGGCGCTGGCCCGTCGGTCGGCCCATCCGCTGACCAGCGGGGCGGCGACCGTCTATGTGGAGGCGATGCGCAACACGCCGCTGGTGGTGCAATTGCTGTTCTGGTACGCGCTGGTCACGTTGGGGTTGCCCAATATCCATGCGGCCTTCACGCCCATCGACGGCGTGATCCTGGCAGACCGGGGGCTGTACCTGCCCCGGCCTGTGATGGTGGGCGACAAGGGGCCGTTCCTGGCAGCCCTGGTGCTGGGGCTTGTGGCTGTCGGTGCCGCATGGCGGTACGGGCGGGTGCAGCGCCTGCGCACCGGCATTCCCAACCGTTATGGTCGCATCGCCATTCTTTCCACCCTGCTGCTGCTGGGGTTGGTCTGGGTCACAACAGGTCTAACATTATCGCTGGACCGGCCCGTGATCGGGCGGTTCAACGCGACCGGCGGCATGGGGCTGTCGCCGGAATTCACAGCGGTGTTCGCAGGCCTTCTGCTCTACTCGGCTGCCTTCATAGGGGAGATCATTCGCGGCGGCATCGACGCGGTGGACAGGGGGCAATGGGAGGCGGGGCGCGCCCTGGGCCTTGAAGAAGGCAATATCCTGCGCCTGATCGTCATTCCGCAGGCCCTGCGCGTGATCATCCCGCCCATGACCAGCCAATATATCAACATCACCAAGAACACGACCCTGGCGCTGGCCGTCGGTTACCCCGACATCGCCCTGGTGGCGGCCACCACCATCAACCAGACGGGCCAGGCGGTGGAAGGCATTCTGATCCTGATGCTGGTCTTCCTGACCCTGTCCATCACGGCGTCGCTGTTCATGAACTGGTACAACCGGCGGATCGCCCTGGTGACGCGATGACGGACATGACCCAACCCACGCCCGTCTTCGTGCGCACCGCACCGACCCCGGCCCGTGCCGCCCCCCTGGCCGAACGCCGGCCCCTGTGGCGCCTGCTGTTCGGCGACATGGTCAGCGCGGCCATGACCCTGGTCGGGCTGCTGGGGCTGGCCTGGATGCTGCCGCATCTGCTGTCCTGGGCCGTGATCAACGGGGTATGGACGGGCGGTGGCGATGAATGCCGGCAGGCCGGTGCCTGCTGGGCCTTCCTGGGGCAGAAGTATCCCCAAATCCTGTTCGGCATCTATCCCCCGGCGGAGCAATGGCGGCCCATCGCGGTCTGTGCCCTGATCCTGGGGCTGGGATTGTGGAGCCTGCCGCCGCGCAACTGGACGAAGCTGACCCTGGGCCTGTGGGGCGGCGGCATGCTGGGCAGCCTGATCCTGATGGGTGGCGGCGTGCTGGGGCTCAAATCGGTGCCGACATCGGCCTGGGGCGGGCTGCCCGTCACCCTGCTGCTGACCGTCTGGTCGTTGGGGCTTGGTTTTCCGCTGGCGGTGCTGCTGGCGCTGGGCCGGCGGGCCAGCCTGCCCGTGCCGCGCTACCTCTCCATTGGCATCATTGAGCTGATCCGGGGCCTGCCGCTGCTGTCGCTGCTGTTCATCGCGTCGATCCTGCTGCCCATCATGCTGCCGGACGGGGTGAGCATCGACAAGCTGGCCCGCGCCCTGGCCGCCATGACCCTGGTCTCGGCTGCTTACATCGCAGAGGTGCTGCGTGGCGGTTTGCAGGCCATTCCCAAGGGGCAAATGGAGGCGGCGGCCGCGTTGGGCCTGTCCTGGGCACAGACGACGCGCCTGATCGTTCTGCCGCAGGCCATTGCGAAGGTCATCCCGCCGCTGACCAGCACCGTGATCGTCATGGTCAAGAATACCAGCCTGGTCCTGGTGGTTGGCCTGTTCGACCTGTTGAGCGCGGGGCGGGCAGCACTCGCCGATCCGGAGTGGCCCGCACCCTTTGCCGAGACCTACCTGCTGATCGCGATGATCTATTTCATCCTCTGCTTTTCCATCTCCCGCTATGCGCGTTGGCTGGAAACGCGGACGTCCAAGGGGAACCGCCGATGAACGCCGTGGAACTGTCCCGCGTCAATAAATGGTATGGCGACTTTCATGTGCTGCGCGATGTCGACCTGACGGTGGCCAGGGGGGAGCGGATCGTGATCTGCGGCCCATCCGGGTCCGGCAAATCCACCCTGATCCGCTGTATCAACCGGCTGGAGGAACATCAGGCCGGAAAGATCGCGGTGGAGGGCACGGAGCTGACGGGCGATGCCCGTACTGTGGAGGCGGTGCGTCGCCGGGTCGGCATGGTGTTTCAGCAGTTCAACCTGTTCCCGCACCTGACCATCCTGGAAAACTGCACTCTGGCCCTGACCCAGGTGAAGCGCATGCCCAAGGCGCAGGCGGAAGAGATCGCCATGGCCTATCTCACCCGTGTACGCATCCCCGATCAGGCGCGCAAATTCCCCGGCCAATTGTCGGGCGGGCAGCAGCAGCGGGTTGCCATCGCGCGCGCCCTGTCGCTGTCGCCGGAGATCATGCTGTTCGACGAACCCACCAGTGCGCTTGACATGGAAATGGTCAAGGAGGTGCTGGATATCATGGTCGAACTGGCGGGCGAGGGCATGACCATGCTCTGCGTCACGCATGAGATGGGTTTCGCACGACAGGTGGCCGACCGCGTCATCTTCATGGATGCCGGCCAGATCGTGGAAGCCGCACCGCCGGCCCAGTTTTTCACCAATCCACAGCATGAAAGGACCCGGACGTTCCTGGGTCAGGTGCTGCATTGACGGGAATGACCACGCCAACCCGGTGGGGGAGCCCATGATCTCATAGGCCTCCGTCACTCAGACCGTACCGATCCTTTTCCCACGGAAGCCCGTCTTCCGTGAACGGGCAGGCCTTGCCCGAACCTCCAGGCGCGTCCCGAAGACAGCCGTAAGAGCTGTCCCCAAGCCACCAACCAACCAGCCAATCAGGGAACCTACATCATGGGTAAGGAACTGAAATATCTCACCTTCACCGGCGCGTCTGCCCTGGCATTGCTGGCCATGTCGCCGGCCCTGGCCCAGCCGGCGGACCTGGAGGAGATCATCGTTATCGGGTCGCGTTTCGAACCACGCGTGGTGACCGAAAGCCCGACACCCATCGACAGCATCTCCGCCGAGGAGCTGACGCGTGGCGGTGCGACCGATCTGCAAAGCATGCTGAAGGTGGCGGTGCCCAGCTTCAGCACGCCGCGCCCCACGGCTGCGGGTGCGCTGGACTTTCTGACCCCACCCACCATGCGCGGCCTGTCGACGGGGCAGCTGCTGGTGCTGGTCAATGGCAAGCGCCGGCATACGGCGCCGGGCGTGAACGCCGGCAACCAGATCGGGCGCGGCGACGTCGCCTATGATTTCAACGCCATCCCGACGGCGGCCATTTCGCGGGTGGAAGTGTTGCGCGACGGTGCCGCCGCGCAGTACGGGTCCGACGCCATCGCCGGTGTCATGAATGTGCAGCTGGCCAAGGGCACGGACGGTACGGCGTCCGCCATGTATGGCATCACCGGGGAAGGGGATGGCCAGCATGTGGAGCTGTCGGCGGGCAAGGGGATCGATCTGGGCGATGATGGGTTTGCCCGCCTGACGGTGCAGTACAAGCACCATGAGGAAACCGATCGCGCCGCCCCCGACACCCGCCAGCAATATTTCGGGCGCAATGCCGCCGGCGCCCTGGTCGCACCGTCCGGCAATTACGGGTCGGGCGTTGGCCTGACCCCGTCGAACGGCACGCTGGACCCGCGCGAGGCGACCATCGACCGCGACATGTGGAACTTTGGTGAGCCGAAATATGAACAGCTCGCGCTGTTCCTGAATGCCGAGAAGCCATTGTCCGATGATGTCACGGCCTATGGCTTTGGCGGTTACAGCCGGCTGAAGGGCAATAGTTTCAACTTTTTCCGCCGCGCCGGCCAGGATGAGACGCTGCGCAGCCTCTATCCCGACGGGTTCATGCCGATCCAGGAGATCGAGATCATCAATGGTTCCGGTGCCGTTGGCGTGCGCGGCGATGATCTGGCCGGCTTCGGCTGGGACCTGTCCACGCTGTATGGTGGGTCGCGGATCAATACGGGCTATTCCAACACGGCCAACGTGTCCCAGGGCACGGCCAGCAAGACCAGCTTCGACCGTGGCTTCAACGATTTCCGGCAATGGACCACCAACCTGGATTTCACCCGCGAAATCCCGGTGGGTGGCGGGGAGCCGCTGAAATTCGCCTTCGGGTTTGAATATCGCAAGGAAATCTATGAGCTGGGTGTGGGCGAGCCTGACAGTTATGCCAATGGCGGGGTGCCCATCCTGGATGGCCCGAATGCCGGTCGCCCGGCCCCGGTCGGCGCGCAGCCCGGCGGCGGCAACACACCGGAAGATGCCACCAAACAGGACCGCAACAGCAAGGCCGCCTATGTCGAGCTGGAACGTGATTTCTTCGATGAACGCCTGACCCTGTCCGGTGCGCTGCGGTACGAGGATTTCTCCGATTTCGGTGACACCACCAATTACAAGCTGGCCGGCCGTTTCGAGATCACGGACGAACTGGCCCTGCGCGGATCGTTCGGCAGCGGCTTCCGCGCACCGGCCCTGGCCCAGTCCTATTTCAGCTCCACCAATGTCAGCTTTGTGAACGGCCAGCCGCTGCGTACCCGCAACATCTCTGTCAACCATCCGACCGCCGCCCTGGTGGGGGCCACGGCCCTGAAGCCGGAAAAGTCGGACAATATCTCCACCGGTGTGGTGTTCAGCAGCGGCGACTTCGATGCCACGGTGGATTACTACCGGATCGAAATCACCGACCGCATCGCCATGTCGTCCAACTTCCAGTCCACCGCGCTGACCAACCTGCTGGCGGCGCGCGGATATCCGGGGCTGGGCGCCATTTCCTACCTGACCAATGCCGTGGACACGACCACCAAGGGTGTCGATATCACCCTGCGCTATAAGCACGACCTGGATGAATGGGGGGAGGTGACGGGCACCTTCGCCGCCAATTTCAACGAGACGAAGTTCGACCGTATCGCCGGTACCCCGGCGGCCCTGTCCGCCATCGGCATCACCACGGTGCTGTTCGACCTGTCGCAGCAGGTCCGTTTCACCGACAGCATGCCCAAGGACAAGTTCACAGCCAACCTGAACTGGCAGAAGGATGCGCTGCATCTGAACCTGACCGGCACCCGCTATGGCGAGGTGGCACAGGTGGCCCTGACCAACCGCACCCCGGCCCAGATCGCGGCCCTGACGCCCGGTTACAAGGTGAAACTGGTGCCGGTTTCCGCCACCTCGGCCAATTCCGACATCATCCAGTATTACCGCGCCGATATCGTGGTGGATATCGAAGCGGGATACGACCTGACCGACGATTTCACCCTGTCGGCCGGCGTGTCGAACCTGTTCGATCAGTACCCGGAAAAGCAGATCGCCTCGACCGCCGCGTCGGTCGCCGCCGGGACCAATGGCGCCGACAATAACGGGACCTTCCCCTACGCCTATATCGCGCCCTACGGCGTCAATGGCCGGGCCTTCCATGTGAAGGCGACCTATCGGTTTTAAGGCTGCACCTCCCTTATCCCTCCTGAAAGGACCATCCCCATGCGCATGACCCGCATCATCCCCGCCATTGCCCTGTCGCTGCTGCTGGCAGCCCCCGCCTTTGCCCATCCCAAGCTGAAGGCTGCCGATCCGGCCGTGGATAGCACGGGCCCGGCCCCATCCACCCTGTCCCTGTCCTTTTCGGAAAAGCTGACGCCGGGCACCGCCACGGTCACCCTTGAAGCGCGCCGTTTGGTTTTGGAGTGAGCGACAGATGGTTTTGGAGCATTTGAAGAAGCGATTAGCACCGTCTTAAGGTCCGCTCAAGAGCCCGCGAACTGGCTCCAAATCCCTCCCACGCTCACGCCTCGGGCCAACCGGAGTTGATGTCGATAGCGTTGAGCGCCGCCGCGTCCGCTGCCGCCAGCGCTTGGTCCTTCAGGTCGCGCGCCCGCTGTCGGGCAGCGGCATAATAGCGGGCAGCGGCGTCGGCCACGGCCAGACCGTCGGCAGGCGTAGGCAGCGGCACCCGCGTATTGTCCATGGCAATCCAGCCCAGAGCGTAATTCTCAGGCCAGGACAATGCGCCCGCCAAGGCGGCGATGGCAGTTGTTGCCATCCCTCCGAGATCGGTGCGCCCCGTGTCATGGATCGCTATACGGCGGTCGCCATAGGGCGCGCCGCGCGCCAGCACCTGCGCACAGCGCGCGTCAATGGACGCAATTTTCTCATCAGTGGTCGGCTCGCGGGCGGGCCGTTGAAACGGCTGTGCGCGGTCGGGATTGTATGTCCAACCGATGCTAACGCCATCGGGCAAAGGCACCCACCCCTGCGAGCTGGCGAAATCTGCGTCGTCGCAGACGTATACACCTACGACACAGCCTCCCGTCACAAGTCCGTACATACTTAGGCCCCCCAATGTATGATGATTAAACCATCCTGCCCCGAACCGCTGGGATTGTTGATAGCGCCGTCACCACCGGCACCGGTGGAAGTCTCAATTCCGGGACCGAAGCCAGTATGGCCGGGGCCGCCGACGAGTGGGCTTGCCCCACCGATCCCCCTACCAAAGGGAGAAGCGGTCGTTGACAGCGAGTAACCTCGACGGCCAGTTAGGTGCAGCAGCACGCGGGGATTGCCATAGCCATCCCCAGCGGGCGCGTCACTCGTAACTGTGAACGATTCACTCCCATCTCTGTATCCGCCGCCACCTCCTTTGGCGATAAAGCCGGCAAAGGAGGTGTCTCCTCCAGGGTTGCCGTCCATACCTGTTCCAACGGTGGGTACAGACGCACCTCCGGCCCCGATCACGGCAGGCATGGCCGCGCCAGGAGTGACAAGTACGATGGCTCGCCAGTATTCGCCTGATGCACCACCGCTCGGGATACTGGTTGCGCTATCGGACGAGGCGCCACTGCCACCCGCGCCCTGCACGTCGATGACGGCGCGGTAAATGCCGGGCGGCACAGTGACATTCCCGCTGTTTGTAACTACTTGCTCGGGCGGCGCTGAGTGCCACAGCACCTGATAGTTTGTGCCGTCACTGATGATCCGAAAGGCGCTGCCAAGGGGCATGGTCCAGCTAAGCAAGCCGCCGAATAGCTCGCTGCCGGGCGGGTTGAAACCGGTGCCGGCTTGGGTCTGTACGATGTAGTCAACGTACCAGCCGTTACCGACCGTCGCAGCCGAGGGCAGTGATTGGTTCCACCCACCCACGCCTGTCGATATAATCAGCTTACCTAGGTCAGCGGCCACCAACGCGGTGTTAGCCGAACGAACCGAAACCTGCTGCCCGGCGCCAGACGAAAGAGCATCCAGTTTGCTTTTGTCGGCTGCTGACATCAGTCCAGCAACCGAGGCGGTGGCCACAGGTGGCAGCGCATGCACATGGTCTGCCCGCGCCGCTGTGGTGCCTGTACCGACAGCAGCAGAGGCCGCCAGCGCTGCCGGGGCCGTCGATGAAAGGGTCAGGGCATCCGTGATGCCATAACCGGCAATCGTGGTGGGTTTGCTTGTAATGCTGGCCCAGGCTGGGGTGACAGTGACATTGCCCGCCGCCGTCAGACGGCCCTGGGCATCGACGGTATAGGTCCCGACTTGCGTGGCACTGCCATAGGAACCGGCAGTGACAGCCGTACTGGCCAGGGCGAAGGTGCGATTGCCCGTCAAGTCGCCGCCACCGGTCAGGCCGGTCCCCGCCGTCAGGGTCAGCGTCGAGGCTGCGGCCCCCAGGGCCGAAAGCGTGGGCAGCGCGTGAACGTGATCGGCCCTGGCCGCCGTGGTGCCTGTACCGACAGCAGCAGAGGCCGCCAGTGGTGCCGGGGCGGTTGACGCGAGTGCAGGCCCGCCGCCACCCGCTACCAGCCCATCAAGTGTTGCCTTATCAGCAGCGCTCATCAGTCCGGCAGTGGACGTGGTTGCCACTGCCGGCAGCGCGTGAACGTGATCAGCCCTGGCCGCTGTGGTGCCCGTACCGACAGCAGCAGAGGCCGCCAGCGCTGCCGGGGCCGTCGATGAAAGGGTCAGGGCATCCGTGATGCCATAACCGGCAATCGTGGTGGGTTTGCCCGTAATGCTGGCCCAGGCTGGGGTGACAGTGACATTGCCCGCCGCCGTCAGACGGCCCTGGGCATCGACGGTATAGGTCCCGACTTGCGTGGCATTGCCATAGGAACCGGCAGTGACAGCCGTACTGGCCAGGGCGAAGGTGCGATTGCCCGTCAAGTCGCCGCCGCCGGTCAGGCCGGTCCCCGCCGTAAAGGTCACCGTCGAGGCTGCGGCCCCCAGGGCCGAAAGCGTGGGCAGCGCGTGAACGTGATCGGCCCTGGCCGCTGTGGTGCCCGTACCGACTGCCGCAGCCCCCGCCAGCGCTGCCGGGGCCGTCGATGAAAGGCCCAGGGCATCCGTGATGCCATAACCGGCTATTGTGGTGGGTTTGCTCGTAATGCTGGCCCAGGCTGGGGTGACAGTGACATTGCCCGCCGCCGTCAGACGGCCCTGGGCATCGACGGTATAGGTCCCGACTTGCGTGGCATTGCCATAGGAACCGGCAGTGACAGCCGTACTGGCCAGGGCGAAGGTGCGATTGCCCGTCAGGTCGCCGCCGCCGGTCAGGCCGGTCCCCGCCGTCAGGGTCAGCGTCGAGGCTGCGGCCCCCAGGGCCGAAAGCGTGGGCAGCGCGTGAACGTGATCGGCCCTGGCCGCTGTGGTGCCCGTACCGACTGCCGCAGCCCCCGCCAGCGCCGCCGGGGCCGTCGATGAAAGGGTCAGGGCATCCGTGATGCCATAACCGGCAATCGTGGTGGGTTTGCCCGTAATGCTGGCCCAGGCTGGGGTGACAGTGACATTGCCCGCCGCCGTCAGACGGCCCTGGGCATCGACGGTATAGGTCCCGACTTGCGTGGCATTGCCATAGGAACCGGCAGTGACAGCCGTACTGGCCAGGGCGAAGGTGCGATTGCCCGTCAGGTCGCCGCCACCGGTCAGGCCGGTCCCCGCCGTAAAGGTCACCGTCGAGGCTGCGGCCCCCAGGGCCGAAAGCGTGGGCAGCGCGTGAACGTGATCGGCCCTGGCCGCTGTGGTGCCCGTACCGACTGCCGCAGCCCCCGCCAGCGCTGCCGGGGCCGTCGATGAAAGGGTCAGGGCATCCGTGATGCCATAACCGGCAATCGTGGTGGGTTTGCTCGTAATGCTGGCCCAGGCTGGGGTGACAGTGACATTGCCCGCCGCCGTCAGACGGCCCTGGGCATCGACGGTATAGGTCCCGACTTGCGTGGCATTGCCATAGGACCCCGCCGCCACCGCCGTGTTGGTGAGCGCGAGGGTCCGGTTGCTCGACAGGTCGCCGCCACCGGTCAGGCCTGTGCCCGCGCTGATCGTCGTGGCCGCCGCCGCCGCCGCAATATCGCCGCGCACCTGTAGGGGCGAGCGCAGCTCATACGCGGTGCCGCTCGGCGTAACACGCAACATATAGGTCGCACTAGCCGCCATGTTGGGCAGGGTAGCGGCCAGGTCTGATGCAATCTCACCCGCCGCCACTGCTGCGGCACATTCCACCCCGATATCCTGCATCAGGGTCGGCCACACGGTCGCAAACTGCCAGGGGCTTAGGTAATACGGGCTGTCCGGTGCCACATCATCTGCGGTCAGGCCCCATTGACGGCCATTCAGGGTCCAGGTGTTGGTCACGTCAATTCCTCCACGGAAAGTGTCACGTCCCAGGCATCCGCATCCGAGATCGTGATCGGCGATGTGCCCGACAGGGCGCAATAAAGGGTCAACCGGCTGCGCACACTGAAGGCGGCCTCATCGTCCCAGATGATCAGCATCGATCCGCTCTTCCCGAGCCGCATTTGCAGGTCATGGAACACGCCCAAGGCCGTTGCTTGCGTCTGATAGGACAGCTTGATTTCCCAGGTACGATAGATGCGCTGATCGCCCACGATCCGCCGGTTGCCGCGTGTCCGCTGCACGGTGGATGTATCCACCACCTGGATTGCGCTGCCGTAATCGTGTCCGTCGAAACCCGGCGGCTGCCAGCTCTGGCCGATCATCAGGCGACCGAAATCCAGATAGCCGTCATTGTTGGACGGGTCCGCGACCTCAATGAAACCCCAACCGCCGAACTGGGTGCCGGCGCGATGAAAGATCACGGGCGCGCCGGGGAACGTGTCCTTATCCACGCCATCGAAGGGTGCCGCACCCCAGGGCACCGACCCAAATACCACGGTTGGCTCCCAGGCTGGCAGGTCGGCCTGATAAATCGGATCGGTCAGCGCAGAGTTGCTGGCCAGCCCGACGCGCACCTGCGCCTGGGTGGAACAGGTATGGCCAATCAACGCCCAGGCATTGATGGGCCGGGGCCGGTTGAACGCCGCGACCATGCGGGCCGGACCCTCGGCAATCTCCAGGAACCGGGCCACCGCCTGCACATCATCGGTGCGCAGGTTCGATACCGGCATACCCGCCGCCCACCCGTCATTGCCGGTCAGGCTGCCTGTGTCGGATGCGATGTCATAGAGGATCGTCAGGGCCATCAAAGCACCGTCAGAATGGCTTCGGGGATGTCGGGCTGTGCGTCCTGCGTGGCGGCCAGAACCACGACCAAGCGGCCATTGGCGAGGCCATAGCGCTGGTCGGCGATCTCGATAGTCTGCCCCACGCGCACAGCTTCGCTGACATCATCCAGCGGCACCACAGCATCAAAGGGCCGGCGCCGCGCCGACAAGACGGCGAGCAGCCGGTTGCGTTCGGCCTCTGCGGCGGCCAACTGGTCAAAAAGAGTGTCCTTGTCCAGCGTCTCGGCCAGCAGGCTTTCGGTGGCCGTGGCGGCATCGGTGGCTGGCGCCGTCCATTCCCGATCTTGGCCCGCAAGCTCACGTACTGCCGCCGTCGCACTTTCGGCGATTTCCTGTTCCGCCAGGGCCAGACCGGGGCGATAGGACAGCCGCACCGTCTTGATGCGCCGCGCGGGCTGCTGCGGGGTCAGGCGCAGCATGTCGCGTGCGGTAAACCGCGCCGATGGCTCCGCTGCCGGCAGATCGTAACGCCCAACCGTGAACAGGCCGGCGGCGGTAACGCCCCAGAACCCGCCGACTGTGTCCATGATTTCGTCCAGAACCGCCTCGGCGGTCAGGTCGGATGTGCCGTCATACCAATAGCCAAGGTCCGCCGGCTGTAGGCTGTTCAGGGCCGCGACGCTGGCCGCATCGATCTCCGGTGCCGTTAACCCTGCAAATGCCGTTGCGACATGCACGGCCAGGTCCGCCGCGCGCGAGATCCAGACCCCGCCGGGTGCCACCCCGCGTGCGGACAGGCGCAGGCGATACAGCGGCTTCTCCGACAAACGAACCAGTCCCGCCGCCTTCGCTGTCGCCACATCCAGCGACGCCATGTCCAGCGCCCGCAAGGCCGTGTACCCCGCCACATCCGGCCCCAGGGCAAAGGGGTCACCGCCATCATCGGCGGACAGCAGGGCATCAAAACCGGCGGGATCGACCAGATAGATATTGTATTCGGCATCGATCAGGACGGGCTCAAAGCGGCGGCGAACACCCAGCAAAAAGGGCTGTGAGCGACCCTTCAGGCTCTCGCCACCGTCAATGCCGCCCGTCCCACCAAACACGCCGCGCCGCGCCTTTGCGGTAAAGCGCGCCTGGGCGGTGGTCAGCACCAGCTCCAGCTCGTCCCCTGGCACGATCTCCTCAACCGTCCGGCGGGTCACCAGCGTCCACCCGGCCAGATATTTTGGCGCGGGATCAGCGCCCAGATAACGGTAAAGCTCGATGCGCCGCCCATCCCAATCCAGATCCAGCCAGCGATCCAGCGCCCCGTCACTATTGGCGATCTTAACCGACCCCACCGATGCCGTGGATCGACCCCCAACTTGATCGCCATCAAACAGGCTGCTGATCACGTTCAACGGCACCTCAATGCGACGGTCCCAATAGATATTGGGTTCGGCATCCGGCTCATCGGGGCGCGTACGCCATCCGCGCAGCGACGCATAGACCGGCACTTCGACCCCCAGCGACGGATCATAGGGCCAGGCGCGCATCAACCAGTTCATTGCCGCCCCCCGGCCAGCTTGGCCACACTTCCAACCCGCACGCGGGCGGGGGTTTTCAGGGCCTTTGCCGTCTCTGCGGCTGCATCCGCCCCCGCCGCACTATTGGCCGCGATCTTCTCCAGCAAGGCGTTCTGCCGCTCGGTGGCCCGCGCCTGGCGCTCGATGGCGGCGGTCAGGGCGCGGTTATCGCTGCCGCCGCCAGACACGCCCATCAGAACGGTGCGCGGCTGCCGGGCCAGTTCCAGGGTCTGCGCCCGGCTGAAGACCTGCGCGCCACGCGGCAGATTGATGAATTCTTCGCCCTCTTCACCAACCCTTGCCCATCCGCCGGGATGATAGTCCGTCCCAGCGGCATAGGCATAACCACCACCCAGCTTCTTGGCGGTCTCGGCGGTATTGTACTTGGTCTTATCCAGCAGTTGGCTCTCGACCGCCCAGACGCTGGCCTGCCAGCTATGGAGATTGGCCAGGCGCGTATTGCCATCGGCCATGATGGTCCCCAGGCTGCCCAACTGCCGCACGATGGCATCACCGATATTCAGCCGGTCGCGATTGCCCGCATAGGTCAGGTCGCTGATCGCCTTCAAGGTACCCTGCGATCCGCCTGACAGATCACTGGTCGCCTTGGCCGTCACCTCCTGCTTGCTGATCATCCCGTCGCCGTTGCTATCCAACTCACGGAACCAGCGGTCTGCGACGGCGTCCGTAGCCAGCGGCCCGATGGCGGCCCGGAACTCTGCCGGCGTGATCAACCCATCCAGCGACTGATCCAGCGTCTGGAAATGCGGCAGCAATGCCGCCGCGATCTGGCCCCCGGTCGCCGCCGACGGCAGCGACGCGACAGCCACCGCAAAGGCTCCCCGGTTGTTGACCGTCTCGTTGCGGATGGCCGTCAGCACGTCCAGCTGCTGCGCGTCCCAGCTCTTGACCGCCGGCAGCGCCTCGACCTGGGCCAGGATGGCTTCAACCATGGCGCGCCGATCCGCCCCCGATGCGGTGCGCGTCGTCTCCGCATCAATCAGGCGCTGTGCGTACTCCCGCAGGCCCTGAACCGCGTCAACATCACCGGCCTGGGCCCGGCCCAGCTGCTGCGTGAATTGGGCACGCATGGTGGCCAAATTTTGGTCGGAAGTCCCGACCGTGGCCCGAATGCCATCAATCCAGCCACGTAACTGCCCACCCGCCTGCGACAGGGCCGTCAGGCGCTGCTGTTCTGCGTCGATAGCCTGTTGGGCGAACCGGTTGATGATGGCCTGTCGCTCTGCGGCCAGCGTCCTTTCCAAGGCCAGCATATCGGCCCCGGCGGTCTGCGCCGTCTCGATCCTGTCCCTGGCGGCCTGCCGGTCGAACGCCGCCAACGCCCCTTCCAGGGTGCTATTATCGTTCGTCGCCGCGAACAGACGATCCGCCAGATTGTCATTCACGGCCTTGGCGGCGGCCCGCGCCTGATCAGCGGCCTGACGGGTCGCGTCATTGAGCGCATTGACCGCGTCCGTCATCTCCCCGGCCAGGACCTTGCGCAGCCGCTCCAGCTGCTCTGTGGTGTACCCCGCCGCAATGGCCGCTGCGAACTCGGCGTTCTGCTTGCGCTCCAGCAGCAATATCTCGGCGTCCGGCTTGCCGGCCACCGTCCGCGCAAATTCCCTGTCCTCGATCGAACGCGTGACGTCCGCCGCCTGCTGTCCGAACCGGCGGATGATGGCAAGTCGCTCGTTGGCCAGGGTCTGGTCAAGCTGGGCGAAATTGACCCCCGCCGCCCGCGCCATCTGCAGCCGCTCCGCCGCACTGGCCGCATCATAGGCAGCCAGATCCAGACCGGCATTGCGCGCGATCTCGGCGCGCTCCTTTCCGGCGGCCCGGTCGAACGCGGCCAGTGCACCTGCCTGCGTCGCCTCGTCGTTGGTTGACGCAAAAAGGCGGTCTGAGATGGACTGGTTGATGCCGGCCAGTTGCTCTGCCCGCCGCCGTTCTTCGGCAATCGCTGCGTCGCTGAACCGCCGGATAATCGCCAGCCGCTCCTGACCCAACGTCGTCTCCAACTCGGTCAGGACGCTGGCCGACAGCTCGCCCGCACTTACCCGCGCCTGCGTCGCCGCCCGTTCCTGCGCGGCGGCCCGGTCGAAGATGGCCAGCGCCCCGGCCTGGCTGTCACTGGCCCCCGTGGCGCGGGCCAGCCGGTCAGCCAGGCTGTCGGACAAGGCGGCGGTGGCGGCGATCCGGGCGGCGGCCTGCTCCACCGTTTCCGCGACGGTCCCAACGGCTCCGTTCAGCTTTGCAGCGGCACGGGCAGCGGCCTCATAGACAGGCGTGCCGGCGGCGAACTGTGCCTGAATATCCTGGATGGCGGCGATATCGAGCGCGGAAAGGGCATTATCCAGCCCGGCGGCAAAATTGCCATCGACAAGGCTGCGGGCCGATCCCACCGCGTCGGCGTCGCGATAGCGCAGATCGCGCTGCCGGATCAGATCATCAATCGCGTTCAGATAGCCGCGCCCGGTCAGGTCGCGGTTCTCCCGCGCCAGACCCGCCTCGAAATCGGTCTTAAGCGTACCCAGCTGGCGGGCCTGGGCCGATGCCACAGCGGCGCTGGCATCGGCGGCTGTGTAACCAACGGCCTCAAGCACCGGCGCCAGTTCGGCAAAGCTGGCGCGCAAGGCAGCAACCTTGGTCTCCAGATCTGTCATCGGCGCTGCGGCCTCGCGGATGCCGGCGAAGCGCTCGACACTGGCGCGGAGCGCCGCATTGGTCTCGTTCGCGTTGTACCCCAGGCGCTGGGCCTGGGCGCCGAAGTCCCGGACATGGTTCAGCATGTCCACGACATTCTGTCGTGCCGTCTGAACCGCGTCGGCACCGCCTTCCAGGTCGCCGTTCAAGGTCGCGATGGCCGTCTGATAGTTCAGAATGAAGGTCAGATCATTCTCGGCACGCGACAGATCGCTGTAATCCACCGCTTCAAGCCGCGCCTTCAGATCATCGGCGACACCCGTCAGGCTGCGCGTCATGGCCGCCAGCACCTGGCTCAACGTGCCTTCGATATCGCCCACCGAAGTGACCCCGGACGATACCAGCGCGCCTGATGCGTCCTGCACGCGCCAGCGATTGCCATCGCGGCTGCCGACTTCAACCGAAACCTTGTCAGCCACCCGCCCGCCGGTCGTGGTGCGCAGCAGCTCGGCAAAGCGTGCGATGCTCTGGCCCAGCTCATCGCGCGCCGACATGTTCCCGCTGTCCTGCTTGCTGGCCTTCGTGTCGAAATTCACCGCCCGGCCCGACGCCGTATAGACATCGACCCCGGCGGTGGCGTCGGACTTGCCCGGCCCGAACAACCCGCCGATGATATTGCCGACAAAGCTCGAAATACCCTGCGGCACGCCGAACATGTCGCCGATGGACGTCGCAACCGTCGACCCGATGCGCGCGTTGCGGTTCTGGGCCTCCGACCGGCCCAACACCTCGCCAAGCGCATTGCCCAGCGCATAACCAGCCTCGGCACTGTTCAGCAGCTGCTCGCCCATCTGGACGAACGCTTCCGTGGCGGACCCTGTAATGGCCGTCAGCTGTCGGAACTCGCCCAGGAACTGGCTGACCCCGTCCGCGACGCCTTCGATATTGCCCGCTTCCAGATCCAGGAAGATGCCGCCCAGGGTGCTGGCGGCCCGATAGGCCTGTTCCTGGATACGCAGCTGCTCTTCCAGCCGCGCCTGCTCTTCCAGGGCAAAGCGGTACTTCAGCGTCTCGGTCTCGACGTTGATGCCTTGGACCTGCTTTGACAGGGCCAGCAACTCCCGCTGGCGCTGCAAAACGCGGTCATCAATCTGGGCCTGGATATCCAGGCGCGCCACGGCGGCACCGGCGGCCACCCCAGCCATCCCGCCGCGTGCCTGCTCGGCCAGAAGCTTGTTCCGCCGCTCCAGCAACGACAGCTCGTCGCGCAGATCGGAAAGACGCTGCCCCTGCTCACCGGCTTCAGACCTGGCTGTGCGCGACTGCATCAGCGCGTCATAGGCCTTCATGGCCAGCGTCAGCTCTTCAACCGCGTCCACGCCCAGACGCCGCTGTACCCCCAGCCGGAACTCCTCGCGTGCCGCTGCTGCGGCGGCTTCCCCACCTTGCCGCATGGCGGCGGCTACGCGGTTATTGGCCTCGGTTTCGGCCTGCATCCCCTCGATCAGCTCGTTGCTGATCGACGCCACCGTCGCCGCCTTGCGCCGCTCGGCGGCCTCGACCGCCAGCGCACCCTCGGCAACCGACCGGGCGGATGCCGCTGCGATTTCATTGGCATTGGCTGCCGCGCGCTGTGCGGCTTCGCCTTGGCCGGCGGCAGCGGCCAGACGGTCCTGGGCATCCATGGCCAGGCGCTGCTGGCGGGTCAGATCGCCCAGGGCCGTGGCATGCTGGTTCGTGACCGTGGCGACCGCCTGATCAACCCGTTCCTGCCGCTCCCGTGTGGTCAGCAGCTGGCCCGACGTCTCAATCTCGGCCCGAACCTTGGCCAGATACTTCTCCCGCGCAGCGCCCGTCATGGTGACTGCGGCGGCCTCGGCCTCGGCCAGCCGCCGCGCCTTTTCCTGCTCTGGCAGCAACGTTTTGAGCGCGTTTTCCACGCGATTAAGCTGCTGCTCGACCTGGGCGCGGTCGGCAAAGCCTGTGCCTTCAGCGAGCCCTTTCCGAAGGGCCTCCTCCTTCCTCGTTAAATCTTCCTGCCGCGCATAATAATCGTCCAATTGACGCGCCATCTCGCCCGTGGCGACGCCAATCTGCTTTGACCGCTCCGCTTGTCGCTCAGCTTCCGACAGCTTTTCAATCCGCGTCAGTTCGGCCTGATGCTTGCGCGCCAGCTCCTCAAAGGACTTGTAGTCGGCGGAAATCGCTGCGGCGCGCTGGCTATTTTCAGGGGTCCTACCACTTGCAGCCATCGCATCAAGGTCGGCTTTTGCGGATGCCGCTCGTATCTGCGCGCGCTTAAGCTGCTCTTGTAGCTTGGGCGTAGGGTCACGATCCTCGACCAGCAGGTCGTTCAGCGTCTTTCCTGCCCAATCCCAGGCGTTGGAGAAGCCGGCCCCCACCGCCGCCACAACGCGGCCCAGGGTGGTCAGCTCTTGCGCCGAACCCTTCACCCGCTGGGTCAGGGCTTCCAGGATGATGGCCTGCGCCTCACTGCCGCGCCCCATGGCGGCCAGCGAACGGACATTGGCCAGGGACGCATCATCCAGCAGGCCCATGGACCGCGTCAGGTCCTCAGCCCCTCTGATCGGATCGGCAAAGGACTTTGCCAGTTGCGCCGTGGCCTCGGTCAAATCCTGGCCGGTGGCCACCGCGAAATCCCGGCTGATGGCGATCAGGCCGGACATAACCTGCGCCCCGATCTTGCCGGTGGCGATATAGGCCGCCTGCTGATCGCGCGCGGCCTTGACGCTGATATCGGCGGCATCGGCGGCGGCCTGCGCTTGCTGCTCCAGCGCCGCACGGGTCAGACCAATGGAAACCGGCGCCATTCGGTTGGCGCGGTCCACGGCCAGCACCGATTCCCGGTAGCTTGACCACGCCGCATAGGCCGACCCCAACACAACGGCCAACCCAGCCGTGATGCCGGCCACCAGCAGCAGCTGCGGCGGGATCAGGGACAGAAGGCGGCTGACGCCACCCACGGCACTGGCTGCCTGCGGTCCTTGCTGGGCCAGGATCAGGAACGGGTTCTGCCCACCCGCCAACTGCACGAACACGTCCTGCAGCTGATAGGAAAGGTTCGTCACTTCATGGGCTGCCAGCCGAGTGGATCGCGCATTGCCGTCGGCGGCTTCTGCCTGCTGGCGGTGGGCGGCCTCGGCCTGACGCAGGGCCGCCGTCGCCCGTGTCCGGGCCGCCGTCGCCTCGTCGCTGGTCAACATGCCCAGGCGCTCGGCCTCGGCAATCTCCTCCAGGGCGCGGCGATGCTCGATCAGCTGCTGTTCAAGCGGCACATATCGGGCGCGCACCGCATCGATCCGCCGGCCCCATTCCGCATAATCCTGGGCGCGCTGCTCCACGTCATTGGCGGGGGGCCGCACGCCCAGCATCTCGTTCAGCCGCCGCTGGGCCTCACTGGCATCGCGGGCGGCCTGCGCCTGGGCCTGCATGCGCCGGGCGGCCTCGGCGGCGGCCTCCCCTTGAGCGCGGGCCATGGCGTTGCTGGCCTCGGTCGCCTGGCGCGCGGCTTGGGCCTGCTGCAACATTGCCGATGCCGTTTCGGCCACATGGGCGGATGCCTGCTGCGCTTCGCCACCCACCTCATTCAGGGCGCGGCCCACGCCCAGGGCTTCATTGGCGGCCCGCCCCAGGCCCGCGACCAGCTCATTGGCCTCGTTGATCAGAGTCTCGGCATGGCTGGCGGCCCCGGCTGCTGCCGTGCCCACTGCGCCGACCTGCTGCGCCGCCTCTGCCGTTGCCGGCGTCAGGGATTTGGCGGCTGCATGAACGCGCTGGATACGCGCCTCGGCAGCGTTCATGGCGGCGTCGAAGCCGCCGTCACTCGCTGTCAGGGTCGTATGAAGCCGCAACGCCATCGCCTAATCCTTGCCTTTGTCCCCGGTTTTGGCCTCCCGCTCGGCTTTCTCGTGCAGGATTTTGCAGGCTGCCGCCGCCATGGCTTCCAGCGTGTCCACCACCCATTCACCAAGCGGCAGGGGATGGCCCGTGTTCCGTGCCAGGGTTTCAACTTGGACCCAGTCCAGCCCTATCGGCGGGCCACCCATGGCCGGGTACCGCATCGCGCCGGTCGCCCGCCAAAACAGCATGGCCAGCGGCACATAAGGCTCCAGGACGGGATAATCCTCGCGCGGTGCTGGCCGCCCCTGCTGCTTTGCGGGTTGTTTGGGCGACTTCCGGCCCATCAGGACATCAAGCTGATCGTCCACCTCGGCCCGATCCAGGCGCGCGGGCCGGAAATCGCGCGCCCAGGCCTCGGCGAACCCGATCAGTTTCCCTTGGCACCCTGTTTGCCTTCCACCGCCTCGCGATAGGCCTTCACGCACGCCGTCACCGCATAAGGCAGCTCCAGCAGCTCTGCCAGATGATCGGCACTGAAGGGCAGCGGATTGCCGTTGCCATCTTCAATGCCGCTCTCCTTTTCCGGCCAGCCATGAATGACCTTGGTAAGCAACTGGCGGGCATAGGTGCGCTGGTTGGCCTCGTGGTCGGACAGGGCACGGCGGTAATCTTCCTCCGCAACGAAGTCGGTACGCAGCGGGGCCACGAACGTGGCGCGATACAGCGCGTCCTCTTCGCTGTTCTTCAGGATCAGGAAGTCCAGCAGCAGGGGATGTTCCTTGAACGCGGTCCCACCTGACGGCTCTCGGACAATGACTTTGCGGCGGACGATGACTTCTGAGGCAACTTTCAGGCCCATCTCGGGACACTCCTAAACGGCGGTTAAAAGGCTCTTGGGTGCGGCTTCAGCGGAAACAGATCCGCAACTCGTCGTCGCCATTGACCGGCAGCACATCGCCCGTCACCGACAGCATGTAATCGCCCTCATCCTCCTGCGGCGCGGGGGCGTCGATCTGCATGCTGGCGATATCCACGAAGATGGCATTCCCAGCGGTCAGGCCATGCAGGACCTGGGCGGGGATGCGGGTTCGGGCCTGGGCCAGCGTGTAGAGGTTCAGATCGGTCAGATCGGGGGCCTCGATCACGGTGCTGAACTTGGTCGCCCAGTCATTGATGCGGACGGCCCGGCGCCCGATGCGTTCGATCAGGCTATAGTTGTTGGCTAGGTCAATCTCGGCGCTTTTGGCGACGATCTCCTTGCCATTGACCCAGAGGAAGGTTTGATCGACCCCGATATGAACCGGATCGGTCCAATCGCTGTAATCGCCCACCGGTGTGGATACCGCTTCGGGCGCGATGAAGAATCCGGTTCCCTGGCACTCGAAATAGGGGAAATCCCCGATCCCTTCGACCAGCTTGGCCGTGCCGCGCCAGCCGATGCACTTGTGTCGTTCGCCATCAATCACGAAGTAATGGCTCACCGACCCATGATTGTTGCGGTCGCTGGTCCGCTCATAACGCGTCTCTGCGGGCTGAAGCGCGATCATGAAGGTATCGCCGACGCTGAATGACGTGCCGACCGTGGGCGTAATGACGGCGCCACCCGGCAGGTTAACCGGCGTGGCATCGGTAAGAAGAACATTGGTGGCGCTGAACGCGGGCAAATGGCCAATAGCAGGGGCCGCCAGGTTAAAACGCGCCACACCGCTGCCGCCTGCCGTGGTGCAGGTACCCGTGACCGTGCGCGCCAGGATGCCGGCATAGGCCGTGGTGCGGGCATAGGTCAGGCGGCCATTATGGCCGGTGCCATAGGTGGCGGTGGCCGCAATGGTGGCATTGGCCGTTGCTGCGACCGTGGTGGCCGCCAGGGCGCAGGCCAGCAGGGTGTCATTGCAGGGCGGGGCCGCACCGGCGGTACCCCCACCACACGCCTCGATCTTGAAGGACAGCTCCGTCCGCTGCATGGATAGCAGGCTGGGCCGGGCGCCCAGATAGGACTGAATGAAGCTGCGTGTCTTCTTGTCGGCCTGCAACGGGCGGATCTGCACATCATAGGCGCGCATGGCATTCACGCCTGACGGCGCCGCATCATCGCCATAGGTCGTTTCCGCCTTGGTCAGCAGCACCAGTTCCTTGAAGCTTTTCGGCTGGCTGGGGATCGGCATCACTTACTCCTGGGGCTTGCCGCGCTTGCGCGGGGTGGTGTCGGTCGGGGCGGGTTCGGCCTGGGGGGCAGGTTCGGCCTGCGGCGGGTTCGTCACCGGCTTCGGCTGGCCGAACTCTTCCTCGATCATGGGGTGGGCAGAACGCTTGGACATCGGACCTCCTCAACGGGCGAAATGCTGGGTGGGCAGGGACAGGATGACGCGATGGGCAAGGGTGCTGCTCCCCAGACGGACGGGCACAATGCTCTCGCACTGGATGCCGGCAGGCGCGTTGGGGCCATCGCCAACGGCACAGCGGATGACGCTGTCGCCCAGGCGCGGATCGGCATCGAACGCCGCGCAGATCCGGCCCAGCAGTTCCTGCACGATCAGATCGCTGGCCTCTGCATCCTGGAACCCGACGAAGCCCACGATTTCCCAGATTGTGGTCATCCGCCGGCCCCGCCCGATCCGGTCCTGCACACCGCTGAAATCGCGGATGCGCGGGAACCAGCCGCGAATATCGGCCTTGCCTGTGGCACCGGCGGGCCAGCCATAATGCTGGCGGATGGCACTGTCCGCCTGAATACCGCGCTCGGCTTCATGCACGCGGCCAATCTCCTCGACCCCGGACAGGGTCGATACGATGCCGGCGCGGATGGGGGCAAAGTCGGTCATGCCATCCCCGCCACGGCTTCCACGCCGCGCGCGGCGGCGGCATTCAGGATCTGCTCGACCTGCGCGGTATTCTCGGTCAGGGCGCGCTCGAACATCTTGGCGCCCTTGGTGCCATGGGCCGCGATCTTGAACTGGATGGCCCGCGCGATGTCTTCTTGCGTCTGGCCTTCTTTGCGGGGCTGCAACCCCTTGGCCTTGACCCAGGCCAGCAGCGGCGGCAGCGGTGCCCAGTGCGCGCGGCTGCCATCCTCGACCGGCTGGGCATAGGCGAGCGCGGTGCCATAACGGCCCGTGATCACGGTCCCGCGCATCTCCAACGGTTCAGCCTGGATCGAATTGGCCAGCAGGGACTGGGCGCGCGGCGTCCGCTCGACCGTCTCCCGCTGCAACAGGAACAGGGCCTCCATCACACCAGCCGCCAGATGCTCGCGCACGACCTCGGGAGCGGCGGCATAGGCGCGGCGTAGATCATCGCTGTCAACCTGCACGCCGATCTTCATGTCGGCCTCCGGTTCCAGAAGCGGGTTTTGCCGTCTGATGCTGCGCTGGCCACCTGCACCATGGCGCTGGTCCCCTCGACCCGCTTGGTGTCGATACCCAGCAGATCGTGATACCGCCTGCGCTGCGTGGCCGCGCGCTCTGCATAATCCCGGCCCTTGGACCCCGACCGCACGCTATCTGCGGTCAGCATCAGGTCATTGTCCCCGCTCTTGGCGGCGGCCAGCTGATCCAGCAGGACGGCGGCGGCATAGGCGGCGACGGCTTCCAGATCCCGGACCGGGATATCATCGGCCTGGCACGGCTGGCGCCAGGTCACCCGCACCGGCTCCCCGGCGGCAAAGCTGACACCGGCCAGGATCACATGGCCCGACGGCGTCTCGTAATCCATCCACTGATCCGCCGTCAGGCGGGACGGCGGCATCTGGCCCAGCGGATATTCGATCCCCTGCACCGAACAGGTCAGGGCATCGAAACCGGCGGGATAATCCAGCTCGTGACCGCCATCCGCCGTCACATCGGTCACGACACTGGCGGGCCGGTCCTTGCCATACTGCTGCACGGCCAGATCCAGGGCGCGGTCCTTGGCCTCTGCTGACAGCAGATCGGCACTGTCCCGCACCATGTCCGTGATCAGGCTTTGCAGCAGCTCCCGCGACATCGGTTCAGATCCGGACCAGGGTCAGCAGGATATCGACATCCAGGAAGGTCGGCGTGCTGGTCCCGCCGATATCGAAGTCGATGGTCAGGATGGTCTCGTCCGCCACGCGCTTGGTGGCGATGGCCGCCTCGGTGACGGTCGACGTCGAAACGGACACCGGTGCTGTCAGCAAGCTGCTGACGCCCGCCTTCAGGTTGATGTCCAGCGTCGGGCTGGTGCCACTGCTGGCGCGCGCCGCGACAGAGAAGCCAGCGATATCCGCTTCGAACGGCAGCTTGATCTTAACCGCAGCCGTGGCGTCAGCGGTCACGCTGGCGAAGTGATAGGGCAGCACAATGACAGGGCTGCCGGCGGTGGCGGGAGGAAGACGCGTTGCCATCTGGCGATCCTTGGCGCGGGTTGCGGGGAGGGCTGTGCCTCTACGACCTCAAGCCCCACCCGGCGAAACGGGTAAGGGGCTTGAGGGGTTAAGGGGCCTCTTGGCTGGGCTGGCCCGGAAAGCCTCGGTCGGCGTGATACCGCCGCCCCGCTGTTCTGGTGACCGCTTGGCGCCCTGGTCGCGGGCCTGGTCACCGGGGCATAGCGCGTTGCGCAATCCGCGCGGGGCTCCCCCTGGAATTACGCGACGACGTGCTTGCGGAAGGCCCGGCGCTCATAGGCCCGACCGCCATAGATGTGGCGGATTTTCCAGGTCAGCTTGTCGTTGGAGAACATAGACCCGACCGTCAGGGCGTCCTGCACGAAGATTTCGGGTTCTTCCTGACCATCCAGGAACGCGATCTCGATACCGGGCAGGTCCATGGGGTCCATGGCCAGCATCCAGTCGTTCGCATCCGTCCAGCACCACACGGGAATGATGGTGGGCTTCAGACTGGAGATGAACTTCTTCTCGTTCTCCGTGCCCTGCACGAAGGCATCATTGAACGCTTCTTCCAGGTCGGCAGGACCCAGCAGATACTTCGGGCTGCGGCTGATCGGGTCGGTGTGACCGAACGCCGTCTGCTTGTACATGATCAGACGCGCGGCGGCGTAGGCCTCCTTGCTGAAGGCGGCGGTGCCCAGATTGCCATAATCCGTGTGGAACAACGGGTTACCATCGCTCAGGTTCGGATTGTTGTTCAGCAGACCGTTGAAGACGAAGCGCGACAGGGTCAGGACGGCAGAACGGCCCAGGGCGACAGGGATGCGGCGGATCATGCCGACATTGTCGTTCTTGATCGCTTCCAGCGTAATGCTCTCGGTACCGCCGCGCTTGGTGACCTTGTAATCGGCACCCGTATCACCGGGGCTGTCCATCTCCAGATAGGGCGCGCCTTCGGCAACATCCGGAAGGTCGCCGTACCCGCCCATGGTGGTGATGTTCATGCTGCGGAAGTCGGTCGCCGTGGCCGGCGTACCGGTCAGCAGCCGCCACGACGTGGCCTCCGGGGCCACCCGATAGACGGCGATCATCCGCTTGTGGATGGCCTCGCTCAGCACCGTGGACAGGGCCGTGGAATTGTAGGCCTCGGTCAGGCGTACCGAATTCTCAAATTGCCCGGTAACCCGCTTGTCGCCCGTAAACTCGATGTAGCATTCCTTGAAGGACTGGGCGTGCCGATGGTCCTTGTGACCTTCATCAAAAAAGGCGGCGAACATCTCCTTCATCTTGTCGGCGCGGTCCTTGATGACCTCGATCGACCCCAGATCGCCCAGGCCGGTCACCATCCCGCTCTCAACGAAGTTGCCCAGATAGTCCGCCTCTGCCTTGATGGCGTCATCCACGGCCTTCAAATCGAACGGCTCCGTCGCCTCCTTGAACCGGGCGATCAGTTTCTGCTTGGCCAGCGGCGGCAGCTTGCAGGAATTGATGCGACCTTCGGCGGTGATGCGGGCTTCAATCAGGCGCACGGCCTTCAGGACACTATCGTCCTGGCTGTTCTGCGGCAGGTCAGCGGGCCGCATGGCCGCTTCCATCAGGCGGGTCGCTTCGGCCTCTGTGGTGTTGCTGGCATCCTTGCCCGCGACCAGATCGGGGCGCGTCCTGCGCAGAATGTCGAGAATTTGGCTGACAGTCACGTCGCCCTCCGGGTTTGCGGCTTCGATAAAGGAAATGACCCGCCCGCCGGCCCCCGGCTCGACGATCAGATCGACTGAATGGACCTTGGTGAAGGCCTCGGCCACACGGACGGTGCGACCGGCGGCCTTGCGGTTGGTGGCTTGTGCCTCCGCGTCGATGGACAGGCCGAACAGGCCCTGCATGCCGCGCGCAACGGCTTCACGGACCTTGACGCTGATGGCATGGGTCGGATCGATCAGCTCCAGCACGCCTTCGACGCGCCCCGGCTGGCCGCCTGTGCCCTCGATAAAGGCTGCACCCGTGACCTGCCCGATCAGGCGGTCAACATCCTTGCCGCCCCCTTGCAGATGCATGGCGTCCGGCTTGTGATAGACGGGGGCACCCTCGACCAGCCTGACCAGCGATTTCAGCGCCGCATCGGGGTAGAGGTTACCGTTCTTCGACAGGCCGCCCTGGATCACGACACAGCGAAAACGCAGGGGGGCCGCCGCATCCCCGGATGCGGCTTCGACCAGCGTTTGCAGGGCACCGGCGGCCTCTTTGACCTTGGCGCTGACAGGCCGGAAGGTTTCCACCACCTGCACCGGCTCGCCCAGTTTCACACCGGTGTCGCCCACCACCTCATAGGGGTAGGACCACAGCGTTTCTGGCTCACCCTTGGCATAGACGCTGACGATGGCCGCTTCCGGGTAAAGGGCGCGGATATAGGCACCACCCTCCGGTGCTCCCACCTGCACGCGCAGCCGGGCAATGGCCCCCTCGATCCGCCGCATCAGATCCTGATAGCTGCCGGCGAAGGCTTCCTGGATGGCCACGGTTCCGACAATGCCGTCGGGCGGCACGGGTGCGGCTTCGATGAAGCGATGGTGGAACGGCGCGCCCATCAGAACGCCTTCCGGATCTTCTGGCCGGTGATCGTCACCACGACCAGCTCGCCCTCATACAGCTTGAAATTCAGCACCTCATTGACGCGAACGCCCGCGAACCGGGCGGCATCGGCGACGGAGATGGTGCTGGACAGGTCGATCTCGGGTTCGGCGGCATTGGCCAGCGCCTGCGCCTGTTCGGCATTGGTCGCGTTCAGCCGTTCAATGACCGCCAGGGCCTGTTGCTCACGCTCCTCGGCCTTCGACAGCTTGACCCTCAGCGCCGCGACATCGTCCAGCGCTTCCTGAAGCTGGATGGAAAAGTCGGTATTGGCCCTGACGATGGCCTCATAGGCCTCACGCGTCAGTTCGGGCAGGCCTTCACCGGCCAGCGGCGTTTGCGGCGGCGTCTGCGTTTGGCCCTGGGGCGGCACGGGCGCCACCCCTTGGGCGGCTTCTGCCGGCTTTGCCCCATCCTGCGGTCCCCGTTTCGTGGCCATGTGGCTCCCCGTTCATCCCATCAGCTGGTGGGATGACCTTAAGGGGCCGGGGTGCAGCGTTTAATGCGGAACCAGTTCCGCATCAGCGGGGCTTGCAGGGCGATGCAGCCGGGACCATACTTATCAGGCGTCGCGTTCGGCGGGAAGTCGGTTCCGCTCGATGGCGTCAGTCATCGCCCCCGGTCAATTAGACCGGTGCGGCTTCGGGGATGTTGCGCACCCCCGCGACGCTTACTTCAATCGCACGAACCGCTTTGCATCGGCCAGGGTGGCCGGATCAATCAGCGCCGCTGTGGCCAAATAGTTATGCCGGTGGATCTGCATGCGTGTGTCGCGGTCGCGGATCTTCACGGCGAAGGTTGCCACGCGCTGTTCGCCCGGTACCGTCGCTGTGAACAGCAGCTGCGGCCCGCCCTTTCGCTGTTCCAGGAACACGTCCCGTGGTGCCGACAGGATGGTGGGCAGGCGCTGGATCATGTCGGGCGGGACCGCCGTGCCTCTGGCCTGCTTGGCCGTCCGCACCATGTGCAGCAAGGCCCGATCTCCCACGGCGATCTGTGTGGTGACCAGCGTCGCGCCGGCCTGGCGCAGGGCCGCCTGGATCTGCGGAGCAATTACGCCCACGGTAATGGCCTTGCCCGCCGGCTTATCCTTGCCCGACAGCACGTCGCGGATCTCCGCCTCCGCCCGTGCCGCCCGCGCCTCCGTCGCCCGCCGTGCCACGGCACTGCTGGCCAGCTCCGCGTCTGTGAAGGGCTTCTCCGTCGGGTTCATAACCTCCCAGCTCTTCATGATCGGCAGGCTGGTGCAGCCGCAATTGATGGTCTGGCCGATGGGGGCGGCGGGATCGCGCGGGCACATCAGCTTGAAGCCGGCGATCAGAAAGGGCTCATCGGGCTTCACCACCTGGCCATCGGCCATCATATGGGCCACCCGCGCTTCCCGCTTGCCCGACCGCCGCCATTGCTTGCGCAGGCCGGGCAGGATCGTCTTGGCCTGCACCATGCGTTCCTGCCCGGCCAGGCTGTAGGCGCGGCCCACCTCGTCATTAACGATGGTCGTGGCCCGGCTGGCGCTGGGGCTGTCCTTGCCCAGATGGGCGGCCACCTTGCCCGCCGCCTGGAACGGCGTCTGCGTGCCGATGATGACCTGGGCCAGCTCCCCGTTGACCTTGTTGACGATGCTGGTGCTGATATCGGCGATCCGGTCGGTAGCGAAGCTCTGCATGGCCAGAAGCACCTGGCTGTTCAGCCGGGGCAGGGCCGACGCCAGATCGACATCAACCGCCTTCAACGGCGCATCGATCAGCGCCTGACCCAGGTCCCATCCATCCCGCAGGCCGCCGATCAACGCATCGGCTGCACCGGCCTGAAAGATCGACATCTGCCGCCGCACCTCGGTCTGCAATGCCGGCAGGCGATAGGCCTCCCACTCGCTGGGCTCGCCCGCCAGACGGGCGGCGATGTTCGTCGCCGCCGCATCCAACAGGGACAACACCGTCTCCCGCGTCCGCACCTTCAGATCCACGCCCAGCTTCCACTGGCGCGCCCGCTCCGCACGGAACAGCTTCTGGCGCTCGGCTGGCGTCATGGCCCCCCATCCTTGGCCAGGGTCAGGCCGGCGACATTGCTGATGATCAGCTCCGGCATTTTCTTCGGCGGGTTCAGACCGGTCGAATAGGTGGTCTCAACCTCGATCAGCTGGAACCCGCCAAAAATCTCCCGGATCTCGGGCGTGTCATTGATGGACAGCAGGAACGCCCCTTTGATGCCGGCCAGCAGGACCGCCAGGCGCTCAAAATCTGCCGGCTCGAAGATGCGCTTGCCGTAATCATCCTCGCATCCCCAATAGGGCGGGTCACAATAGAACAGTGCCCCTGGCCGGTCGTACCGGGGGATGAACCGGTCAAACGGCAGGGCCTCGATAATGACGCCTGCCAGCCGTTCGTGGACCGCCTCCAACAGCGGTTGCAGCTTGGTCACGTCGAATCGGGCCGGCATCCCTGGCGATACGCCAAAGGTCCGCCCCGCCACTTTCCCGCCGAATGACAGCCGTTGCAGGTAAAGGAACCGGGCTGCCCGCTCCAGGTCAGTCAACGTGTCGGGATCGGTTTTGGTCAACCGCTCAAACTCGCTGCGCGTGGTCAGCTGATAGCGCAGCATGTCAAGGAAGGCGACATAGTGGCGCTGCAAGATGCGGAACAGCGTGGCCACATCCCTGGAGATATCGTTGACCACCTCGGCTTTCGGAACGCGGTCACGGCGGAAAAACACCCCGCCCATGCCAACAAACGGCTCGCAATAGGCGCCGTGCGGGATCTGGTCGATCAGCCGCGTGATGCGGCCTGCAAGGTTCCGCTTGCCGCCAATCCAGGCGGCAACGGGGGAAATGGGCTGTACGCGATGCATGGACTCCATGGTGGTTACCGCTCTATAGCTTTCCCGCCCGTGCACGGGTGGCGGGATGGCCTGGGTGGGCCGATCCGGGACATGCAGGTGCTAGCCTGCGGTTTGGGCGATTGCCGTCGCCCAACCCCCGCCGGCCAATCTTCGACCGTTGGGGGGGACACCGCCCCTTTAAGAGGCGATTAAGAGGCCTAAGAGGCCCCATTCAGCGCGATGGACGGCCCAGCGGGTACGCTGGGGGCCGCCAGCCCCTCTCACGCGGCTGCGGGCGGGCTTTCCGGCTCTTGCTCATCCGCGTCATCTGCGGGGTCGAAATTGGGGTCGGGATCGCTGCTGAACGCATCGCCCCCGCGCCGCTGTGCCTTCTGCGCACGCGCCTTGGCCAGCTCCTCCGCCGGATTGATCTCCAGCCCCATTTGCGCGGCGACCAGGGCGATGAACCGCATCACCGTTTCCTCGGTCAGCAGCCCCTGATCCAGCGCCGTGACACAACTGGCAACCACGGACCCCAACGCCTGGGCGAAGCGGGCCACATCGCGGCTGGCCAGGTCGGGCATATCCGCTCGCACCTGGAAGGCCGGGTCATCTTCCCAATCGGCGGGCGCCAGTCCGACGGCCTTGATCCGACTGCGCAGGACGAAGCGGCCCAGATCGACCAGCATACCCTGGATCTCGTTCTGCTCGTCCGTCAGGACCTTGAAGGTCGGCTCCGCCATGCTCTCGCCAGACGCACGGTTCACATCGCCCTGGCCCATCCAATGTTCCGGCAGGGTGCGGGAACCCAACACATGCCCCCGGATCAGGCGGGCGGTCTCGCTGGCATCGCCGGCCTTCATATCGGGCGTGATCGTGTCCCAGACTTCCGAATCATTATGGACGCGGATCGAATGCGGCCTGGGCGATTGGATCTCGCGCGCCCGCGCTTTGACTTCATCCTTGTTGGCCCCCTTCAGGGTCACATCCCAAAGAACCATGCGTAAGGCATCCGCCCGGTCCACCTCGCCGAACAGCAGTTTGTTATAGGCATCGCAATGGTCGATGCTGGGCAGCAGGTCGCTGCGCCCCCGCCCGCTATTGGGAAGGGCATTGCGCCGCCAGTAAAAACACTGGCCGTCCCGCATCCCCTCACGCAGGCGTCGGGCACCAACCCCCAGCAGCTCCTCATCCGGCCCGGCCAGGATGATCTTGTACAGCCGCCGGTCCCCGCCCTGCTTGGGGCGCACGATGACGCCGATTTCCAGTGCTGGGTTTTCAGGGTCCTTCACGATCCCGTCGATGGTGACGGGGTCAATATAGCCCAAGCGGCAGCGGCCACTGACTTCGTTGACGAACACCGGCAGGCACAGTTCCCCGAACAGCTTCAGGCAGCGGACATATTCCTTCAGCTTCCGGTCCATCCGGTTGACGCCGTCTTTCCAGAACGCGTCCAGCCAGCCCTGCGCCTCCTCATCGTCGCAGGCCAGCCGCACGCCCTCGGCCAGCAGATAGGCCAGCGGCAATTCGATCAGGCGATTGGCCAGCCCATTGCTGTCCCACAGATACCAGACCAGCTCCTGCATGCGGCTCTGCGCGATGGGCGACAGATCGCGCTGCGGATGCTGTCCGGCCAGCGGGCGGTAATAGACGTCGTCGGCGTCGATACTGACCCCGGCGGCCTCGGTCAGTGCGACCACCTGCAACGCGTCGGGGGCCGCCGACAACCCCATGGCCTCGGCGATCCGGCTCCACACACTCATTCTCGCCTCCGGAACATCGGTGACACATCACGCCGGAACATACCGGTGGGACGGTCCTGCTCTTCGTCTTCTGCGGTATGGTTGGCACCGGGTTCGATGGTGACGCCTGCGGCGGGTTCCATGTCGCTCAATGTTGCGGCCCATGCCAGCACGCCCGCGACTGCGGTGTCACCGTGCCGGGGCTTGCCGTCTGAACCCTTGTCGCGCCCTGCATCCATTGTCGGCTGACCATTGGCCAAAACCACACGGCGGTGATCCAGCACTAGGTCCTCGGACATGGGCACGATGATGGCCCGGTCCTCATAGGCGTTGCGGTAAAGCGGGAAGTGGGTCGCATACCACTGCGCCGATAACGCCACCATCTCGACCTTGTTGATGCCAAGGTTGGCGTACTGGGCCGCTTCCTCGGAGAGCTGGCGGCCAATACCACGGCTGTCGAGCTTCATCTGGAAGAACAGCGGCAACCCATCGGAGATGTGGAACAGGATCGCACGCTGGCAATCAAACGGCATCGACCGCAGTTCCAGAACAAGGCAGGTGCGCCACCGTCCCGGTTCATGCTCCTGCAGAACCCAGATGGCAGACAGATCCGCATCACGCCCGAAATCCATGCCCAGGCATGTCCGAAATCGCGTGTCGATGCCGCGCAGGACCGGCTCCAGATTGTCGCCGATCCACCGCCGGGTAACGTCCATGCGGTCCGGCTTCAGGAAGAAATCCTTTTCCACACCAAAGCGGAGGTGCGGAATGCCGGCATCCCAGCAGCGTTCGATATGGGCGCGGGTGAAATAGGCACCGCTGCCGCGCTTGGGTACGCAGTCCAGTTCCTCTGCCGCGTCCTCTGCCGCCGGATAATCGGCGCGGGTATCATCGCGGTACTTCGCCTCCGCCTCGGGTGAATAGGTCCAGCCCTTGATCAGGCAGACCCGCTTGAAGAACCCCTCCGCCAAGGCAGTATCGAAGGGCACATGATGATGCGACCAGCCCGGCAACTGGCCTGCCACGCATTTGCGGACCAACTGATTGAATTCGTTCTCGTCGCCATTGTGGGTCGACACGACGTCAACCCTGCCACCCCACATCTTGAAGGCCATGGCCCCCTTGATGACCTCTTTAAGATTCTGGTGGAACGCGGCCTCGTCGATGCGGGCGTGACCCTGGCGACCGCGCCAATTGTGGGGATTGCTGGACAATGCCTGGATGACAAACCCGGCTGCCAGACGGATCGAATATCGGACAATATCCCGACGCTCATTCTCGATGATCAGGGTGAACTTGGCCACGTCGATGGCCGTCGCCTTGTAAACATCCGACCGCAATACCTGCTGAAAGGCGCGGGCAAAGAAGGCACAGTCCCCGATATATTCGGCGGCCATGTCCTGATTATAGCCCATGTAAAACTGATCCATGCCGGACTGGTGCCCGGCCTCCATCACACTTTCCGCCGCCAGACAACCCCAGCTAAACCCGATGCGCCGGGATTTGTCGGCGATACGCAGCGGCGACAGGTCCGCGTGCCATCGCTGCTGGTACGGCAGCAGGATATGCGGGATGCGCTCGACCTTAAGCAGTGCCCCCTCGCGTTTGGCCTGGATTTCATCAACCCGGTCCAGCAGGAGACGCCGTTCCTCCGGCTCCAGTGGTATCTGGATCAGGACCGGTTCGGGCGCCGCCGCATTCATGCTGCCCGTCCATCCATCTTGATGCCCAGGATCTGCGCACGCAGGAACGCCACGTCGTCATCCGTCATGCCGCGTTGTGCTGCGGCTTCGGCGGCGGCGTCTGCCTGGGCGCGCTTGGCCTTCTCCATTTCGGCCTCAACTTCTTTGCGGATAGCGACGCGCAGATCCATGTCCGTTTTGGCGGCAGCACTCAGCTTGTGAAGGGCACCGGCCAGGAAGTTGGCCGCCTTTGCATCCATCTGCACCGTGTCTCCAGTTTCTGGATCGACGGTCAGCTCGAACACAGCGTTCTGCATCAGCTCGATGTTAAGCTGGGCTAGCTTGCTTCCAGCTTGATCGCCCAGCTTGCCGATCAGTCCTTCCGAGATGCTGCGCGTGCGGCGCAGACGTTCGGCGACCTGATCCAGGTTCTGGACATGCCGTCCTAATGCGGACCGAGAGACGTCCACATCCAGCTCGCGCAGCTTGTTCAGGATTTCGTCGATGGTGCGGCCATTACCCCGCAGCCGACCGATTTCCTCCTGTACCTCCTGCGGCAGCTTGTCGATGGAGCTGGGGCGTGCCATCGCGTCACCGTGCCGAAGGGCGGCTGATACCGGGGATCGACGCCAGACCCTTGGCTGCATCGCTCCCGCGTTCGGTCAACTCGGCGACGATCAGGCCGGACAGGACCTGACAGCGGATGGTCCCCTGCTGCTCCAGCCAGCCCACCTCCGTCCGCAGTTGGTCGCGCGTGGCGGAGATGCCCAGGATCTGCACGCTCTTGGTCAGGAGGCTGTCATTCAGGGTCAGGCCCGGCGCCTCGTGCAGCAACCGCAGAATCGAAAGACGCAGATCCTCGCGCCACGCATCGGCCATTGCATTGATCGTGACCATTGTCTCAGCTCCCCTGTGCGGCCCTGGCGATGATGTTTTCGTGGCGCTCAACGGTCCGTTCGACGCGCGCCATGGTTTCCTTCAATCCCGCGAACCGCTCGCCAATGGCCTTCAGCTCGCCTGCCACATCCTTCAAGGCCGTCGCCAGTGCGTGCAGGTCCTCAGTTGTCGGAAGGGCTTCGGATCGAGTTTCAAGGACCAGCAAGCCCTTCTCCAACTCGCGCATATCCTTGGAAACGCCCTCAAGGGCTGCTCCGACCTTTTGCGCGATCATGCTGCGGATAGACCAGATGATCCACGCGACGCCAAGCGTGTTGACGATCCCCAGAATGGCTGCGGCTGCCATGATCCAACCCGGATAATTCATCGCCTTAGCCGCTCCTCGATCTGGTCCTGACAGAACAGGCACCGCTGCGCATGGGGGTGGACGGCCAGGCGGGCCGGCTCAATGGGTTCGCCGCAATCGCCACACTCTGTCCGGCCTTCCGGTTCCGCCCCCCGCCGGCCACGGGCCAGGATGGCGGCCTGTTCGTCCAGTTGGGCCGCCTGGGCCAGATCCACGACGTCACTGACCACGGCACACCTTCAACTGATCTCGAAGCTTGGAGAGGCGGCCCAGCCACTCCAAGGTGGCCGGCGCGTCGGCTGGCGGCAGATTGGCTTCCAACTCGGCTGCTACGGCAGGCCCAGCGACGGGCCAGGATGGGCATGTGTCCAAAGCCACCGGCGGCGGCGGGCTAAAGCTGCCCGCTGCGCATCCGTTCAAGAACAGCGGCAGGGCTGTCGCCAGGGCGAGAAGCAATGTCGGCCTGGGCATCTTTTACCTCGGCGGTTCGGGTCAGGGTGTCCTGGGCGGCTTCGGTCTGGATTTCCAGCCGGCCCGCCTCACGCGCTGCTGCCGGTGCGGCCACAAGGCCTAGAAGCCAGCGGACAAGGCGCAGCAGCAGGCTCACGGTTGCGGTTCCGTTTCAGGCGGGGCCAGAACAGGCCCAATCGCGGTACTGACAATGCCTTGCAGCCGAGCTGTCAGCCGCGCCCGAACCGCATCCTCATCCAGATTGAACCGCTTCAACGTGTCGGGCACGGCGGCGATGACATATCGCGCACCTTCCGCAACCAGCTGATGCCGTGTTTCGATCTTCGCCGTGTTCAGCCCATGGCGCAGCGCCTGCTCCAAGGCAGCCCGAATGCCGTTCGCAAACGCGGTTTCCAGCACGTCGCGGGCCTGCGCATCTTCCTTCATGCCCAGATAGGTCAGAAGCCGGCGAACCAGATAGACCACACCCACAGACAGGGCCGTAACCAGTGCCTCGCCCAACGGCCCCAGGGCCGGGGCCAGATCGATGGTAAAGGGCCCCTCGGCGGCCAGCGCCGTCAGGGGGAACAGGAACAGCATGGCGAACAGGGCCAGCGCCGCACGGAACAGGCGGGGCATCACAGATCCTCCGTATAGAAGGGCGCGACCAGCCGTTGCCAGTCCGCCAGGAATTTGGCTTCGGTGCCCTTGCCTGCGGGCGTGTTGTAAAACCGCTTCCACAGGCGGGCATACGCGGCGGCATCGGCCTTGACCGGCAGCACGCAATCGCGCATGCGCCAGTACCGCAGACGGCACATCAGCGCCGCATAGGACAGGTTGGTGGCCAGCTGATGGGTGCGGCCCGGAACGGGGGCCAGAAGGTCGCGCACGCGGGCGGCCAACGCCGGGCGCAGATCCAGATATGTCGTCCAGATATCGTCCGCCGTCGCCTGCTCCATCTGGAAGAGGCCATAGGCAGGACCCCAACTGCGATCCCCCGGCCCGGTATGCTGATCCAGCGCGGCGAACCCGCTTTCCACGGCAGCGGTCCCAACGACCAGCCAGACCGCCACATCGCTGTCAAAGCCCTTCAACCCGTCGCCGACATGGGCCAGCGCGGGACGAACGACATAGCGGGCAAGATGGATGGGCAGCACCGGATTTCCCCCGGAAGATGTAACTCCGGTTGACCTTACGGTGATGCGGGGGCGGGGTTGATGCGGAACCAGTTCCGCATGGGGGCCTTACCCGAACAGGTCGGGTTCGCTCTGATCGGCCTCACGGGCGCCGGCCTTGACGCCTCGGACATGCCGGTCCGTCACACCCAGGGCGCGGGCAATCTGCGCATGCGATCCTTTGGCGGCGGCGATCATAGCCTTACGCGACCGCTGCGCATAGAGGGACGGTAACAGCAGCTGTTCCCCCGGTCGCCACTGGCACAGCTTACGCGCCGCCTCCAACCCGATGGCCAGCGCGATGGGGTGGCGCTCATCCAGTGACCGGGGCACATAAAGCCGAATGCCGCCCCATTCCCTTTGCAGGATCTGCGCGGCCTCGGGTCCCACCACCTCGGCCAGCTCCACCAGCCCCGCCGGCCAGCCACGCATGTCGATCTTCTCGACCGGGTTGGAGGGGGCGGTATCGATTTTCTTATGGGTCATAGGGCGTTCTGAACGTCATCCAACGTTCATCCCCTGGAAATGCGGGCGGCCATTCCTGGCTTTGGCCACTGTTGAAGGCTTCAATCATGATTTGTGTGAACGCATCGCAGGCGCGATCCTTCATCGGCCATTTTGCAATCCGAACCCATCCCTGTGGCAGGGTTACATCCCGCTCGCGGGCGCTAAATGCCGCTGCATTCAGGCACAATCGCAAAATACGCAACCGCTCTTCGGCCATGATGGTAGGGCGCGCGAGTTGAAATGCCTTTTCGCGTTCAACATCTTTGCTGCGGACGAGCGGTCGCAATTCATCCATGTCAGATGCCTGAAAGGCTGCGCACAGTTCCGCCCAGCGTTTGGGTGCAGGCTTCGGGTATCGTCCGCGTTGCTTCAGGTAATCTCGTTGTTCTTTGTCGCTGAGGTGCCCTATGTACCCCGCGACGGTCTCCACCGTCGGCGTGAACCGCCCAATGAATGCATTCATGTAGGTTTCGCACTGATAGGGCCAGAAGCCGCCATTCCGAAACGTAGTCATCCAGGCTTCGAACCATGGCCACTGCCACTCAAATTCAGTCATCGTAGATTCAAGGAACTCGCCCCAACGGGTGAAATCCATTTGAAGATGGGCTGCCAAGAACTGATCTCGAAGCAGGCCTACTGTTCCATCGGGAATACCTATGATGTCCTGGAAGACACGGTCAAAGCCCCGCCCAGCAAAATCCTTGCTGCTCATCATGCGCCCCATTGCACAGGGGGCGACGCCTCTCGCCGCCACCGAAGGCGTGCAGGATGCCATTGCAGACGGGTCAATCTCTATCCATGATACGTTGGACGAGAGATAATCTGGGGATATGCCATGCGGGCTATGATCACGCTCTCTGTTGCTGCTGTGCTCTTGGCGGGTTGCGGCGACCAACGGGAAAAGCACGAAGCTTTGCGCAACGAAGTGATCGCGTTTCGGGTTGCTGCGGCGAACGCATCCCCGGCAGGCATCCTGTCGGCCTACACGAAGCTTGAAACGGCCATTGCCATTGCCAAGGCAGATCGCACCACATTCGACGCTGACACCGCAGCCAAGCTGGACCAGCTGGCCGCGTCTGCCGAACGCGCCAGAATGCAAGGGGGGCCGGATGCGGCCTTTGAACTGGCTGCGCAGGCGCGGATGTTGGAGATACTGCTGACTGAGGCCCATTAGAACAGCCTCCCCTGTGCGGCGGCATCGACCGCACCCCGCCGCCGCGCATCATCCCGGCGCAGATCCGCGCGGGCCTCGGCCAGTTCGGCGGCGGCCTCTTCGGTCAGGGGGATGAAGGGCGCAAAGCTGCAATCCTGCGTGCCCTCGATCAGATCCAGCAGCATTGCCCGCAACGCCGCATCCCCACGCGGGCGGGCCGCATTCAACGCCACCGCAAACGCCGACAGCTCCGCCATCGGCCCGCCCAACAACAGGCGGTTCGTTGGGTCAAAAAGCTGATGATCGTCGGCGTGGTATCGGGTCATTTCCCTGCCTTCGCCTTCAACCGGCCCAACCAGCCCTTCAGGGCCTGGATAAGACGGCTCTTATCGGCCCCTGAGAGCCATTCCAGTCGGTCCACCGGGCGCTTCAACTGCCGCACGGCCCAGGCGAGCAGGCGCGCCTCGTCCGCGTCCTCGATATGGCCGGCGGCGGCAAGGTCGGACCAGTATTGGCGGATCAGGGCCACCTGATCGCCCTTGGGCGTGCTGGCCCGGCGCTGGCCGCCCTTGGCAGCCCCATCCTTGGCCAGCGCGTCCAGCAGAAGCCCCAGATGGCCGGGCGACAGTTGTTTCAGGCTACGCAGGCCCGTGTGCCGCTCCATGTAATCCCGCCAGACCTCATCGTCGGCCAGCCCCGGAACCTGCTTGCGCCGCGCGAACACGGCGCTGAAATCGCTGCTCATGCCGCCCTCCGTCCTATGACTCGACTCTTCGCAGATGTTCTGTTTTGGTTCTGGGTATGGAGAACGCGACCCACGACGCAATACGGTACGCAGAGGGCGCCCTGGCCACGCTGAAGCGGGCCGGGTGCAGCAACCTGCGCGTCTTCTGCCTGGGCTGCGGTCACTGGCACTGGCTGCGCATTGACGATGCCATCGCGCGTCTGGGGGCCAGCGCCGGCCTTGTCATGGTGGCGCGCCGCGTCCGCTGCCATTGCTGCGGTACAAAAGGCGCGCATGTGGAACCAGAGGAACCGCCCGGCATCGGAACGCCCCACTACCTCGCCTGGGCACTGGCGCGCCGCACCTGGCTGCGGGCAGAACTGGAACGGTTCCAGGATCTGGATGAATGGCTGCCACCGGGACAGGCGCAGGGGTGAGTGATGGCAGATCCACATCGCCCCACCGCGTCCTATCACAGCCTGGGCGCTATCAGCCGCCGGGGCTACACCCACCTGCGCATCTGCTGCCTGACCTGCGGCCACAGCAAATGGGTGCCGCTGGACCTTGTGATCCAACGGGTGGGCGGCCAATCGGGCCTGTTCGATCTCGCGCGCCGCGCCTGCTGCGCCCTGTGCGGGGCCAGGGGCGCACATGTGGAGATTGCCGACCCCCCACCCCCGACCGCCGGTCAGGGATATGTGGCTTGGCTTGAACGGCGAATGGGATGGATATTGAAAGAGGGCACGCAGATCCGCGACCTGATCCATGCCGGGGTGGAAACCCTGGCGGACGATCCAGTAACCCAGCGCGTGGAATTTTGGCGGGAGTGAGGGATGGACTGGGGTGAGATTAAGCTGGGTGATTTGTCTGGTTGGGCACAGTTTGCGGGCGGTATTGGTAGTATTGTTGCTGCCTGGATGATTGCCAGATCGCAGCAGAAGGCGGTTGAGCGGGCACAGGAAGCAGAAAGGCAGATTAAAGCTATTGCTATAGCCTCCGCTGTGAGCCGCGAGATGGAGGAGTTCGCTCTTCAACTCCCAAAGCTCGAATGGGTAATTGGTGTCCTTAAATCGCTGGGATCGGGCGGGAGCCGCGACATCAACTACGGCCAGCTTCGGATCGAAGGACTGGTGGTGCTCAGTAGCCTTCGCCCAGAACTCTATGTATTGGGGCCTGAAGTTGCAGCTGCGGCCTTGTTGCTTCTGACGGAGAAGGCAGCACTGGAGCAATGGATCAGTGATCTTCCGAAAGGAGGCAGGGGCCAAGCAATCATGCAAAAGAGTAATCTGAAAGCACTCATAGATTATCATTCGCGAATGGCGGAGTACCTTTCTGTAGCACAGCAAGGCATGGGCGTGATTCTCGACGAAGGCGCGAGATTCGTCCCGCGCTTCGGCAAGAGGCGATCGCTTCGAGATGTAATTGCCCGCAGACACTGACATCACCGCCTCCCAGGCCCATTGCGCTCCGCCGCGTCGGCGGCCCAGGCGGTCATGTCTGCCGGGTGCGCCCCGGCGGAGATCAGTTCGTCCCAGACCGCATCAAAGGCCATCTTGGCCGTTGCTGGGTCGATTTTGTCGGCCCGCGTCACATCACCCCGGAACGCCGCAAGCACCCGGACCAGCACCCCGCGCGCCCAGGCCCGCCGTTCGGCAGGCAGGGCACGGTCGCCGCGCAGCTCGGACAGCAGCAGGGATAGCTCGATCACGGGGGCAGGCAGGCGCATGGATCAGCCCCCCTTGCCAGCGCGGTCGCGCAACTGCACACCCGCCTCGACCAGAAGCTTGGCGGCCTGCGCCACCATCTCGGCCAGATCAGGGTGACCCAGGTCGATCAGGGTCTCTGACCGCTGCACCTCGCGCTGCCCCCGCTGGATCAGCTGATCAGCAACGCTCGCCGGGCCGACGGCGCGCTCCACGGCTGTTGCGGCCAGATGATCATTATGCAGCGCGGCAACGTGCTGGGCGACGGCAGCAGCCTGTTCATCGGACAGGCTCTGGTTCGTGCTGTCCACCGTCGCGACCTCAACATCGCCCGCCACCACAACGCCGGGACTGCGTTCGCTGGTACCCCACGTCAGGGCCAGGATATCAACGGACATGGGGCGGCTCCCAATTGATGATGACGCCACTAAAGACGGTCTGGCCGGCATGCTCTTTGGCCCAGAAGGCCAGCAGATCGGCCCAGTCGCTGAACCCATCGCCCTTGGCGAACCGATCCAGCTCCTCCTGAGTGTGCCCGGTGTAATCAGCATCGGGCCGCATGATCGTGACCTCGCCACCCTCGCCAGCGGGGGACAGCGCCATGTAAATCGGCGCCACCCAGGTGCAGATGCCCACGCCGATCACACGGCACTGGCGGGTACGCATCCCGTAAAAGAGCTGGATCGCCTCACCGGGCCGAACATGCCGCCGCCGATCCGCCCGGATCGTGTGGCGCTTCATGTCCTCGGTCAGGGGACCATGCTTCAGCCCGGCCACAATCGCGGCCTCGAACCGCGCCTTGAAGGAATAGGCCACCATGATCAGGCCTCCTTCATGGCTTGATGCAGATCCGGGAACCGGTTGGCGCAGGCAGCATCCGTTGCCGCCTTTGCAGCGGCCCGATAGCTCGCGCTGGCCTCCCTCATGGCCGGCATATCCGCCGGCTTCTGGGTCAGGACAGCCTGCCACGCGCGAAAGCTGCTGTAGACGCAGGATTGCAGGCGGCGGGGCACGGCCCGCCAGCAGGGAGAACACAACAGATAGCCCTGGGCGCGGGTCCCACCGCAGCCGGGCACCTCGCAGGGGATGTTCCCACGGTTCGCCATGTTCAGCCCTCCCGCTGCTTGCGGATGGCGGACAGGTCCACGATGTTTGGCTCGTCCGGCCAACAGAACGGCTTGGCAGCCCCTTCGTTCGACCAGCCAGCCTGGATGATCAGCTCGGTCAGGCCCAGATTGCCGCCATCGACGATCAGTTGGGCCACGGTGTCGGGGTCCATCTCGAAGCCATCGGCGGCGGCGGGCGGCAGAACGCCATCGCGCTGCATATCCTCAATATCCTCCGCAAGGCCCTCTGCGGCCTTGCTGAAACAGTTGACCATGAAGGCCCCGCGTCCGGTGATCGCCGCGCCATAACCCAACGCGGCCAGCACCGATGACAGCATCAAACTTGTCCCCTGCTGCCGCTCCAGGCAGCGCAGCACGCCCGCCGCATGGATGACGGGCGCCGGACAGGCTTGGCGGCCCGACGCGATCTCGGTCATGATCCCCAAATCCTTCATGGTCGCCTCCTTCAGGCAGCGGTGGCGGGTTCGTACAGGTCGCGCCATGCCTGCATGTCCGATGGCTTCACGCCATCGACACCCAGTGCTTGCAGCGCGGTGTCCAGCAGTTCCATGCCGACAATCATGTCACCGGCAAGCAGGTGGCGAACCGCCTCGGCTACCTCTTCGCGCGCCACCTCGACCGAACGGCGCAGGCTGCGACGCTCGAAGGCTTCGGGGCCGATCTCAACGGCGGCCAGATCCAGCGGGATCAGCTTGTGGCGGTCGGCGAAGTCGCGGCGCTCATGGACGGTTACATACTGCTTGCTGCCAATAGTCTTGCGGCTATCGTCGATGGCTTGGCAGACCTTGGCCCAGCGCGGATCGCTGATCTCCAGGCTGCGCAGCGCCATCAGGGAAGATGGGTTGACCTTGCCCTCTTTGCCCACGTCGAAGGCCTGATTGACCAGCGCGATCAGCAACTCGTCCGCATTGTCCGCCCGCTCGCGTACCATTTCGTCTAGCAGGGCTTTGGCCTGCTGCAACTCAGGCCCGAAATGGAACTGATCGGCGATCTTGACGCTGACCATCAGGTCACCGTCATAGGTGGTCAGGGTGCGGTTGCCACGAACACCCTCGGGCCTTTCCACACCGTATTCCTGGGCCAGCAGCGCGTCCAATGCGCCGATATCGGCCAGGGTGCGGGCCTTATAGCGGACGATCTCGGCATTCAGGTCCTTCGCATAGTCTACGATTTTGCGAACCACCTCGTCCTGAAGCTGGGTGCGAGCCGGAACGGTGTCCCGGCGCACCCAGTGGCCCTTGGAATTGCGCATATGCGGCACGCCGCCGATTTCGGTGATACCGGTGTTGGATTGGTTTTTCATGGTTTCCTCTCGGGGATGGAGTGGTTTGATGTTCAGACGGCCTTGAACCGATCCTGCTCATGGCGGGCCAACGCCCAGGCCATGGCGCGCTCGCCCAGGACGTTCATGTCGTCGGCATAGACCCAGCCGGTGTAGACGCGGCCCCAGCTGCTTCTCCAACTGTCGGAGCCATCTGCGTCGTACTGACGGACAGGGGTAGCAACCTTGGCCAGCAGCCCGAACACGCCCCGTGTCAGCAGCCATTCCGCCGCATCGCAAGCGTCTCCGTCCGACACTTGCGTGATGAGCAGCTTGTCAAAGTGGGGCATCTGCTCACGCAGGTGCTGGATGTTGATATCGTCCAAACCGACGCCTGCGATGCATTCCTCGTAGAATTGCTCGCTGAAAGCTTCCGGCGGTGCTTGACAGTCGGCGAATGCCATCGCGAGGCTCAAAATGACCTCAGCGCGAACTTCAGTTTCGAAGCACCAAACGGAAAGCTCCTCTGCACTCAGGGCTTTGGTGTCCGCGTCCGCCAGCTGCTCGACGAGTTTCCGGAGATTACCGAGAGCGTCGGGAACACCTTCTTGGGTTTCGCCGTCTTCAAAGCCCGCCATAAAGGCCACGGCAAAGCGAAGCGCCTGGACACCCTCAGGGGTGATTTTCACATTGACCATGGCTTCCTCTCAGGGAAAAAGCGCCCGACACAGGCGGCTGATGAAAAGGGAAAGACGCGACCGGCGCCTGCGGGGCCGTTCGGGCAGGTACCGGCGACTGGTCCAGTCGATGCCGGATGCTGTGGAAGCGCGTTTCATAGCGTTCGACCTCCAAGTTGCGCCGCGCGTGGCTTCCGCGTCCGACGGACAGCACGCGGAAAAAGGTCTGGGGAAAGCAGCGTTTGACCGTGATGGCATAGATGCCCTCGTCATCCGGCCCGACACAGGTGACCACGCGGCCCCGGATCACGCGCCCGTCGCGGGTCGGCCAATGCACCCATTGACCAATCTCGAAGGGCGCGCCCATCACGCGGCCTCCTGTGCCCCGGCCAGCTGCGCATAGGCAGACCGGATATGATCGATGGACCGTGCCTCGCCCGCCCCAACCGCCAGGGCGGAGGCGAACTTCATGGTCCGATCCAGAACGCGCAGGGCGCCCGGTTTGCGGGCGATGCCGGCCAGAAACCGCACCTCGCCCGGATCATTCACGCCCCAGGCGGCAATCATGGCGCTGATATCGGCGTCTTTGGGCTTCGTGATGGTGATACGCATGCCGACGCGGCTGAACATCGGCGCGAAATGCGCCCGCCGCCCGCCGCCTTCCAGGGCACCCAGGATTGATTCATTACCGGCCAGGATAAGGCCGCACTTGGCCTCATCCCGCAGGGTGCGCAACTCGTCCAGCGCCTCGGATGTCAGATGCTGGCCTTCGTCGATGATCAACAGGCTCTGGCCAACGGCCAGCTTCTCAACAATGGCTGTGCTGAACTGTCCGGCATTGCGTTCGCCGATCTTCAGATCGCGGACGATCTGTTTCAGCATGGAACCGATGGCCCCGCTGGATGGGCGCATGGTGGCCATGAACACCTGCGGTTTCGTGCCGGCATAATGCAGGCAGGTCGCGGTTTTGCTGACCCCGGCACCGCCGACGATCAGGCCGAAATCACGGAACGTCTGCGCCCATTGCAGGACGGACAGCATGTCCTGCGCGCTCGACGTCATCTGGAAGGTCGGGGCGACGGGCAGGATGGTCTGGATCTGCCGTCGTTCGTTGACAGCGGACAGCCATTTCGTCACTTCGGCGCCAACGGCCTGGTTTGACCCCTTGTAGGTCCCGCCCAGGAAGGCGGCAAAGGTGCTTTCGCCGATGCCCGCATCCCGTGCCGCTGCCGCCTGCGACGGATATGCCGCCCCGGCCCCGATCAAGGCCTTGGCCTGCACCCGCAGCTGATCCAGCTGGGCATCGCTCAATGTCGTTTCGGTATTCGTGGCGCTCATGTAATCTGTACTCCTTGCTGTGGTACCGAAGGCCTGGGGGATGCTTGCCGGCTCCCCAGGCCTTCATTCATCTCCAACCAGCTTCAGGAAGCGGTTGAGGTTGATCAGGGTGCTGGGTGTCTGATCGGGGATCAGATCAGGTTCGGGCTGCATGGCCAGGGCGGTATTGCCGAACACGGGCCGGATGATGCTGGCCGGAACCGGCACGGGTGCCGCCTCGCCCTCGGGCAGCTCCGGCATCATCGCCGCCACTTCCTCGACCGACATCCGTTGCTCGGCCTTCGCCATATCCTTGGCGGCCTTGATCCAGGCATTGCGGGCGCGGGCATGGGCGCGGCCTGCCTCGACATCGGCAAAGCCGGCGGCCTCAACGCATTGCGCCGCACCCAGATAGGCGCCTGACAGGCTGTAAAGATGCACATCGGCATGCAGGTCCTGGGGATCGAACCGCACCACCAGCTTGTCGCCGCGATGCTGGGACAGGAACTCTGCCCAGTACCGGTTGCCCTCGATATGCACCGACCCGTCCACCTTCCGCGCCGTCACGCCCTCAGCGGCCAGCAGCCACAGGCGATATTGCTGCGGCGTGGCCTTGCGGATGGGGGCTAAGGCATAGCTGGCGTCGAATGCCTGTTGAAAAGACATCCTGCCGCCGCAAACTGCCGTCTCTCGTTTTGGACGGTTGTTGTATTCGTGCACACCCCACGCCACCACCTTCAGGAACTCATCCAGAGGTACGGCTGTCTGACCATAGTTATCCGGCTTGTTCTCTGGCGAGTTGCCTGTATAGGCACCCGCAAAACGGGGGTCTGTCGCGATGGTCGCGCAGAAATCCCGCCATGCCCTTTCAATCGGCTTGGCTTGGCCATGGTAGGGCGTGACGAAGGTGATTTTGACATCCAGCTCTGTCAGAAGACCCAGCGGCTCTTCTTCTTTAATCTTGAAGCGGTACCGGTTGGCTGAGCCACCCGATATCCACTTGCTGGCGAATGACCGGCCATTGTCCAGATAGACGCAATCTGGGATGCCCCACCGCTGGACCATGTCGCCAATGGCGAGGCGCACCAGTTCCTTGTTCTCGGACCGGTCAACCCGCCAACCAACGATCAGGTTGCTGTAAAGGTCCTGGATGCCCAGGAAGCAGGGGCGACCAATGGAACCATCCGGCCAGCGCACGAACACGTCAAAGACGTGACCGTCCATGTTGATAGCTTCCATCGCGTGGAAGATAGAACGGTCGCGTTCCTGCGCCGGGAACATGCGCTTCAGGGCATCCACGCCCTCGCGCCTCAGAACGCGCACAACCACCGGGATCTCGCGTTCCACCCGCCGCCACAGCGTCCGGCAGGACGGGATGGTCCATCCCTTCGTTTTGGCCACCCCAGCCAAGGTCCGGTAACAGACCTCGAAGGGCCGGGCCTTGGCCTCGGGCCGCAGGTAATCGGCCAGCAGGAAGTCCCAGGCGGCTGGCGTGCAGGCCTCGCTATCGGCCATGCGCCCGACATAGCGGTCCATCAGGTAGGCCAGCCGATCATCCCGCGCGACACCCGCAATCCGCTGCTCCCATCCGTAATAGGATGCGGCACTGAACCCCTGTTCCGCCCCGATCAGGCGCACGGCGGCATCCTTGCTCATACCGGTCAGCAGCAGCTGTTCCACCGCCTGGATGGCCGCCAGCTTCTTCTTGGCGCGCTCTTTGGCGGTATCGCTGGCCTTCTCATACTGGCTCCAGGCCAGATCACGGGCCAGCCGCTCCTTCACCGCCTTGCGGTCCGCGTCCGGCTCGGCTGGCGCCTGCGCCTGGGCCGCCAGCTTGGCCCGGATCGGGGCGGGCAGCAGCGACAAGTGATAGACGTTCTTACCGCCCTCGCGCTTCCAGGTGCCGTTGGGGTTGCTGGCGCTGCGCATGGTGTCTCGTGCGCGCCAGTTCCGCTCTTCCACAATCTGGTTGAGTCGCTGGTGCGAAACGTTCATCAGGGCGGCCATCTCGGCGGCGGTGAACCATTCCTGTGTCATGCCGGCCCCCGCCATTTCTTGTTGGCTACATTCCGGCGCTGGGTCAGCTCGGCGATCTTGTCGTCAAGCACGGCTTGCTCAATGGCCGGCACATAACGTGCCTCGATGACAGCAAGTCCAAACTGATCGGCCAGCAGTTGCAGCAGCCTGTAATCACGCGTGGCATGGATCAGCGCGATGAACCGGACAAGGCTGATCACATGCTCTTCCCGGCTTTCGGACGCATAGGCATCCAACATGCTTTTGGGCACTACTTCACCCAGGTAATCGCCCATCTCCAACGCGATAACTTCGCGGCCCTTGTCCGATTCCTTCAGCGCGGCACCAACGCCTTTGGCCAGGGTGGCTCGCAACGTCGCGGCCCGCACAACCTCCGGCGCAAACGCCGCCGGTGCGGCGGGCGGCTGCCAGCTCAACAGGTCCATGGTGTTGCTGTCGCGGCGCGGTGCCATCAGGCGGCCTCATCTTCCGCATCGGCACCCCGGACCTTGGCCGGCTGGCTGAATTTCTTCAGATCGCCTTCCTGCTTCAGATGGGCCAGGAACATGCGCCGCGCCTTGTCCCCGGACCGGCCCCACAGGGTCACCAACTGCGCAAATTTTGCGCTGTCTGGATCGGCTTCCTCGACCTGTCCACCCAGGACAAGGCGATGGGCCGCCGACACGCTCTTTGCGCGCGGGGTTTCTGCCAGCAGCTCGGCCACCACCTTGCGCTGTTCTTCTGGCGGCAGCTTGACCAGGGCCAGCAGCTCCGCTTGGTTCCGCGCGAGTGAAGTCCCAACAATTTGGGCCTTTACGTCCGGGGCAAGGCGGGTGGCGATCAGGATGGCGCGCTGGATGCTGCGCTCGTTCAGGCCGACCTTCTCTGCCGTGGCGCGGCTAAACGACATGATGTCGTTTTGCCTCTCCTTGCCGCCTGTATGCTGGTTCCCCCTGTCGCCACCCTGTTTCGTCTCTGGGTGCAGCGCTTCATAAAGCGCCTTGCGCCGATGCAGGAAAACGGCTCGGTCCAGGGGGTTAAGGTCGTGTCGGACGAGGTTCTCATCAACCTCTGCCAATTCCGCTTCTGTGTCGGTCATCTCAAACACGAAGCTGTCGATCTCCAACCGCTCAAGTTGGCGCATGGCCGCCAGACGATGGCCGCCGGCCACCAGCTTGAACTTGAAGGGTCCGGGCTTTTTTACGGTCCGTATCTCAATCGGGCTGCGTAACTGGCCGACCTGTTCGATGTTCTCAGCCAGGAAATCAACATAGGCGGGGTCAATGGGGCGAAGCCGCACCCTATCGTCGATTTCCGCAATCTTGATGACTTGAAGCCCAAGAGCCTTCATTCGGACACCTGATGTTCAACGGGATGGGATTTGCCGTGCACGCGACGGCGCGTTTTAGACGGTGACCGTCCACCGCCCGTGGTCCTATAGTTCCGGGCAGGTTGGGGGCGCAGTCGGACACCGTCGTTGCGGTACCGGCTGGGCCAGATTTCACGGGGCGTGACATCCAGCGCCTTGGCGATTGCCTGTTCGCCAAGCGCATGGGGCTTGCGGCACGCGGCACTGCATGTGCCGTCCGCAAGGTTGCTGTCCCGGTCAAGGTCGGACAGCGAAAGGCCGCACTTCTCCAGCGCAGCCTTGATGTCCGATTTGTGCCAGTCCCCGGCCATGCGGTTCGGTCCTTATGTGCGTTTCGCTGGCCCTGCTAGGCCGGCTTTTGGAAGGGGTGAATTTCCATGTCTGGAAAAAACGATAGACCAGATTATGCACTTACTCAAGCGCGTTATTGCACAATCAGAGCTTTCAACCGCCTCACCTTGGCTGCGTTAGAGCACAATCTAGGCTTTAATAGCCGCTTCAATGACTTAGATAGTGGTCTGAAACCCCTGGCCTACCTTTGAAAGTGGGGTTTCAAAGATGGCTCGACCGTTGAAACCAGAAACTGCATTTGCGGCGCGCTTGATCGAAGCGCGGCTCCCGATCGAGCGCGATGAGTTCGCCCAACTCTTAGGCGTTCCTAAGACAACGCTAGGAAACTGGGAGCGCGGCAGAGCATTCCCACCCGAGGACATGCTCAGGGCGATTCGGCAGCAGACCGGGGTTTCTCTTGATTGGCTGATAACAGGTGAAGGCGAGATGCGCCCAAGCCAGGAATTAGCACTTCCTGTGGCCGCACCGCCGCAGCGGCATTACTATAACCGCGCGCTGATGCACGCGCTGATCAAGCTCTATATCGAGGAATCACGCGCAATGCGGATAGGGCTGCCGGCTGAACAGCTGGCCGACAAGGTCCTTGAAATGTACGACCATTCAATCGAAGAAGTTAACGCGTTGATGGAACAGGGGGCAGGCGAGAAGGTTGCCTAGCGAGCGCATCCTATTGTATGCACTATTGGCGGTTGCATCCGCCCTATCCTTTCGTATAGAAAAAAGGTCCCCGTCAATCGGAAGGCGGGGACGCAGGGGCTGGTAACCCCCGCGCCGAGGACCTGTACTCCTCAAGCCTCCGCTGCAGTCGGCTGCTCCCCTAACCCGGCCAGGGTAGATGGAGCCTACGCGAGGTTAATGGAGTATGCACGCCCAATATTTACACGCTCCACTTGAAGCCATGTTGCGCATCCGTGTGCGCCGTGACTTATCACGCCTTAATAAAGACCGAATTAATCACATTTCTTACCTGTCAGATTACCGACAGCCCGTTGTGCGCATCGCTTCCATCGCGGATATCCCGCAGCGAGCGAAACTATTTACTTTCCCTTTACCACGCCATGCGCTTCCGGCATCATCGCCCGACCCCATACGCTTAAGAGGCCCCCAAGGCCCTTTTAAGAGGGTCCTGGGGGCCTCTCATCACGGCGCCCGCGTACTCCAGGATCATGTGTCAGCGGGCCGCATTTTCGGTTTCACTCCAAAATCGCCAATTTTTTTCGACCGCCCCAAATCCCCCGCCATCCCGCCAAATCCCACACGGTCCCGCTCTATCCCGGTTCTCCAATACTAAGTGTCAAGGAACAACCCTGTCGCCGGCGCCCGCCGGGGGGGTGACCGTTGCCGATGGCGCGGACGGCCAGTCGCTGACCGTCACGCCGAAGGCCAAGCTGGCGGCGGGTTCCTACAAGGTGGATTGGGCGGTGACGGCGGCCAATGGCCATCAATCCACCGGCAGCTATCAGATCAATGTGAAGTAAGGGAGCACCAGACCGTGAAGCATCCCCTCCGTCGCCTGCTGGTCCCGGCCCTGCTGCTAGCCCTGTCCGTGCCTGCCGCGCAGGCTGCGCCTCGGTCGGCGGAGGGTGATGCCGCCGTCGCCCTGTTGCAGGATCTGATCCGCTTCGAAACGGTGAACGCCCCCGGCGACACCACGAAACTGGCAGCCTATCTGGATAGCCTGTTCAAGCCGTTGGGCGTGGAGACGGAGGTCATCCTCGCCCCCAACGGCAAGGCCGCCCATTTCATTGCCCGGTTGAAGGGCGATGGCAGCCTGGAGCCTGTGCTTCTGGCCGCCCACACCGATGTGGTGCCGGTGGAGCGCGAATTCTGGACCGTCGATCCCTTCGCCGCCACCATCAAGGATGGTTTCGTCTATGGCCGTGGCGCGCTCGACAATAAAAGTGCGGTTGCCGTCTTCGCCCGCGCCGTCATGCGGCTGGCACGGGAGAAGGTGAAGCTGAAACGCGACATCATCTTCCTGGCGGAGGCGGACGAGGAGCAGGGGCGCTTTAACACCGGCTGGCTGGCCCAAAACCATTGGGACAAGATCAACGCGGCCGTCGCCCTGAATGAGGGTGGGAACACCATGCTGGACCCTGACGGCAAGGTCCGGCAGATCAACATTTCCGTGGCGGACAAGCAGACCTTGAACCTGAAATTGACCGCGCGGGGCAAGGCGGCCCATTCGTCGCTGGCGGTACCGCCGCTGGAAACCGCCAACGGACAGTTGATCGCGGCGCTGGGCAAGATCGCCTTCACCGAAACACCGATCCGCCTGACACCGCCGGCTGTCAGCTATTTCAAGGGTCTGGCCAGGCTCAATCCCGGCCCCCTGTCGGGTGCGGTTGAGCGGTTGCTGGCGGCGGGTGACGATGCCGCCCGTCTGGTTGCCGCCAAGGAGGTTCTGGAAGCCCATCCCAAGGAGGCGCCGACCCTTTCAGCCCTGATGCGCGACACGATGGTGGTCACGATGATCAATGCCGGGGTCAAGCCGAACATCATCCCAGGTGAGGCCGAGGCCATCATGAATGCCCGGTTGATGCCAGGTGTGGATGTGTATCAGTTCGTGGAACAGGTGAAGGCGCTGATCGGCAATCCTGCCATTGAGGTGGAGATTGTTAATTCCCGGCCCAAGGAGGAACAGGCGGAGTTCTTCCGACAGCGCAGCGCCATCCAACCCTCCAGCATCGAGACCGACCTGTTCGGCGCGCTGGAAAAGCAGGCCAAGCGGGTCTGGCCGGGCGCGCAGGTGCTGCCGGTGATGCTGCAGGCCTCCACCGATGCCGGTGCCTGGCGGGCGCGTGGCGTCCCGGTCTATGGGATCAGGCCGTTTCCGACCGACCCCGACACATCGTCCCGCGTGCATGGCCATGATGAACGCGTTGCCGTGAAGTCCATCCATGAGGGTGTGGATTATGTCTATGGGGTGCTGAAGCAGGTGGCGGCGCGATAGCCCCCCCTGCTGGATCAGTGTCAGGCCCGCCCGAACCATGCCGCCGCGTGGCGCACATGGTCCTCGATATCCGGATAGGCGGGTGTCCAGCCCAGATGTCGGCGGGCCGCCGTGGCGTCGGCGATCAGGATGGCAGGGTCGCCGGGGCGGCGGTCCCCATCGCGGCAGCGTACGGGCAGGCCTGTGACCCGTTCCACCGCACCGATGACCTCCCGTACCGAGAAGCCCTGGCCAGTGCCCAGGTTCAAGCGCTGATTGCCGCCGCCATCCAGAAGGCGGCGCAGGGCCAGGACATGGGCACTGGCCAGATCGCTGACATGGACATAGTCGCGCACGCAGGTGCCGTCCGCCGTCGGGTAGTCGGTTCCAAACACCCTGATCTCAGGGCGTTGACCAAGGGCGGTCTGCAGAACCAGCGGGATCAGGTGGGTTTCGGGATCATGGCGTTCCCCCAACTCCCCGTCTGGGTCGGCGCCCGACGCATTGAAATAGCGCAGGGAAGTGAAGCGCAGCCCGCCGCCGGTGGCGGCCAGATCGGCCAGGATTTCCTCCACCATCAGCTTGCTGCGGCCATAGGGGTTGACGGGGACCAGGGGCTGCGTCTCCACAATCGGCGCGCACCCGGCATTGCCATAGACAGCGGCGGTGGAGGAGAAGATCAGCGCCGTCACCCCGGCCCGGTCCATCGCCGCCGTCAGGGCCAGTGTCCCGGCCACATTGTTGCGGTAGAAGCGACCGGGGTCCGTCACCGACAGCCCCGCCTCGATCAAGGCTGCGAAATGCAGGACGCCGACAGGCCGGTAATGGCGGAACACGGCGTCCAGGAAGCCGGCATCCTCCAGTGATCCCCGCTCCAGCGGGCCCCAGCGCACGGCATCCGCCGACCCGTTCGACAGGTTGTCGACGGCCACGGGCCGGAACCCGGCCCTGGCCAGCGCCTTGCAACTGTGGCTGCCGATGAAACCGGCGCCGCCGGTGACGATCACGGTGGGGGCGGTCATGGGCCCGGCTCCTTCATCCATTGCGGTCCATCCATCAAGACACCGCAGTGCAGCATGCCGGCAAGCCACCTTCCGCGCGGCCACAGACTGATCACAACCGGACCGGTCCGGAACCGTGTTGTGTTGCAGCATGAGCGACGCGATCACCCTCGCCGGCCCCGGTGGCCATCCACGCACCCTGCCTGTCCCGGTGACAGAAGCGGGCAATGTGGACGTGGCCGGACTGGTCCGCGTGTTCGCGGTCTGCGGCGCGCTTTACCTGGGCATCTATGCGCTGGAGGCGCCGGCCCGCTATGGCCTGTATCTGGCGGGACAGGACAGTTTGATCCTGCTGCGCGACGGCTTGATCCTGGGGCCGCTGCTGGCGCTGTGCATGGCGCATGCAGCACAGCTTCGCCTGCATCCGGTCATGGCGGCCTTCGGCATCGCCATGGGTTTCCACGGGTTGGTCTTGATGGGAACCATGGGCAGCCCGCTGGGCGTGGCCTATGGTGTGAAGGTGCTGGTCAATCTGCTGTTCGGCTTCTTCGTGGCAGCACTGTTCGTGGCGCCGGGGGGCCGTGTCCTGCGGTTCTTCGCCCTGATGTGGGCCGTCATCATGATCGGCATCTGCCTGGACAAGGCGGGCATGGCCTTTCCGTGGACCGGGATGCGGACCATGGTCGGCGACCTGAATGTCGATGTCTCCAAGGACTGGCAGATCAGTGACCCGTTCGCCCGCCGTGTCGCGGGTTTCACACGCAGTTCCATCGCCGTCGCCGCCATCCTGCCCTGCCTGACCATCGTGCTGATGGGCCGGCTGCGCAGCGTGCTGGCGCGGGCCTGTTTGGCGCTGCCGGCCCTGGTGGGCGTGTTCCTGACGACACAGAAGGGCTCCCTGATCGCCTTCCTGCCGGTGGCGGCCTTGCTGTGCCTGCCGGCGGGTTTACGGCTGACGGGCCTGCGTGCAGCCTTCCTGGGGTTTCTGCTGCTGGCCGCGGGCCTACCGCTCTTCACCCATGGTCTGCATCTGGACCATGGGGACGGGGTGTTCAGCATGGAATCCCTCTATCTGCGCATCGCCTATACCTGGCCCGATGCCTGGGACTGGATCGCGCGGCACCAGATGCTGGTGTTCGGGGTCGGCCTTGGCGGCCTGGGTGGTCCGCAGCGGCTCTATGCCCCGGACGCCTTCAATCCAGCCGACAATATCGCGGTCCTGCTGTTCGCCTGGTTCGGCCTGTTCGCCGTGATCTATGCCGCGCTGGCCGTACGCCTTGCCCTGCGGCCCGTCACGGGTGATGTGCGGCGGGTGGAAGCGGCGGTGGCCATCCTGGCCTTCGCCGCCGGTTACGGCGTCGTCCTGTCGGTGGTGGAGGATCAGGCGGCCTGCCTGTTCCTGGGCGCCGCCCTAGGCACCCTCTGGCGGGAGACGGTACCAGCCGGCCCCGCCCTGCGGCCCGCCGGGCCGCGTCATGCACCTGACATCATGGAGGCAAAAGATGACGACCAGCCTGCATTCGCTGCGTCAACCGGACGTGGTCAGCTTCGATCCCGCCGGTTTTGAGGATGCCTGCGCCGATCTGATGCGGCAGGTGCAGGCCGATTTCCGGCCCGATGCCCTGATCGCCGTGCCCACGGGCGGGCTGCATGTGGCGGAAGCCATGGCGCGGTCGGCGGGCGGCCGCCTGCCGGTCTTGTCCATGACCTGCCGCCGGGCCAGCACCGCCGCCAAGAGCCGGCTGGCCGGGCTGAAGGCCCTGGCGGCCCGGCTGCCGCGCCCCGTAGCCGACCGGCTGCGTGTTTGGGAACATGCGCTGCTGACCCAACGCGCCCGGCCCACCCCCGTCGCGCCCTATATCTTCGATCCACAGGAACTGTCGCGCCTGCGGGCCTGGCTGTCGGGGGTCGGGGGGCGTGTGTCGCTGCTGATCGTCGATGATGCGGTGGATAGCGGTGTGACGCTGCATCATGTGCTGGAGGCGGTGCGCGGGCTGGCCCCATCGGCGGCGGACATACGATCCGCCGTCATCACCGTGACGACACCGGAACCGCTGGCCCGACCCCATTATGCCCTGCATCAGGGGCAATTGTGCCGCTTTCCCTGGTCGCTTGATGCGTAACGTCGTGATCCTGGACCTGGACGGCACCGTCCTTTCCGTCAACAGCTTCCGTCTCTGGGCGTCCTACATGCTGCGGGCGGCCAGCCCGCATATGGCGCCGGGGCGGCGGCTGGGCCTGGCCTTGCGCGCCGGCGGGGCGCTTGTGGCGCGCAAGGCCGGGCTGATGGGGCATGAGGCGCTGAAGCACCATCTCCAATCCCTGTGGCAACGGTCCACAGCAGGCGATGGCGGCGCCACGCTGTCCCATTTCAATGATGGGCTGCGCCGGCATGTGCGGCCGGAACTGCAACCGCTGCTGTCGGCGATGGCGGCGGGGCAGGTTGACGGGGTGCTGGCGACCGCAGCGGCGGCGGATTATGCGCAGCATTTCGGCGGCCTTCTGGGCATTCCCCATGTCCTGGCCACGCCCGCCATCCGTCCCCGCACCATGCCCAGCAATATCGGGCGGCACAAACGGGATGCGGTGCTGGATTTCCTGGCCCGGCAGGGCTGGATGGAAAGGCCGCGCATCCTGTTCACCGACCATGAGGATGACCTGCCGCTGATTGAAATCTGCAGGACGGTCCATTGGTTCGGCCCGCCCACGGCCCTTGCGGCCATGGCCACCCGTTTCCCGCATACCGCCCTGCATCAGGGCTTTACGGATCCAGAAGACAGGAGACAGCGATGCTGATCAACATGTTCGATACCGCCATGGACAGCGACAATCTGGGCGACCAGTTCATCATGGATGCCGTCTGGCAGGAGGTGCGGTCGCTGTTCCCGGATGCTGGCTTCATCCGCACCCCCACCCACCGCCGCGCCACCCTGTCGGAACTGCGGGAGGGACGGAAGGCGGACCTGTCCATCGTCGGCGGCACCAATATCCTGAAATCGCACATGCTGGTGCGCGGCAACTGGCGCATCACGCCCCTGGATTACCTGAACTGGCGCAATGTGATCCTGATGGGCGTGGGCTGGCAGCAATATGGGCGTGGCGGGCCGGATGCCGCCACGCGCCTGTTCTTCCGCCAGGTCCTGTCGCCGCATGGCCTGCATTCGGTGCGCGACATGCACACCTACAATCTGCTGCGCCCGCATGTGCCCAATCTGGTCTATACGGCCTGTCCGACCATGTGGATGCTGGACCGGGCCCATTGCGAAAGCATCCCCGTCCGCACGGCACAGGACGCGGTCTTCGCCGTCACCTACTACCGCCCCGCTCCAGAACAGGACCGCCGGATATTTGAGATTCTGCGCCTGAATTACCGCACTGTCTATTTCTGGCCGCAGCAGGCGGAGGATGTGGACTATATGCGCGAGATTGGCGCCACCGGCTATGTGCCCATCACGCCCAATATCGCCGCCTATGACCGGCTGCTGGCCGAGAATGATGTGGATTTCGTGGGCGCCCGCCTGCATGGCGGCATCCGCGCCTTGCAGCACCGCCGCCGGGCGCTGATCATCCCGGTCGATAACCGGGCCACGGAAATCAGCCTGTCGACCGGCCTGCCCGTGGCGTCGCGGATGCAGCCAGAAGCGATTGAGCAGTGGATCACCAATCCCACACCCACATCCCTGACCTTGCCGCTGGAAGGCATCGTCGCGTGGCTGGGGCAGTTCCGTCAGGCGGCGGCCACCGCGTCTCGTGCCACCGCCGCGCGATAGATCGACAGAAGGTCGGCCACATGCCGGTCCCCGGACCGGCTATCGGCCCAGAAATCATTGTAGGCGGCCAGTCCCGCCGCCTGCACCGACGCATCATCGCTGATCAGGGACAGGCAGCGGGCCAGATCTGCCTCGTCCCCGCTGCGGAACAACCAGCCGGACACGCCATCGCTCACCCGTTCGGCGGCGGCGGAGATATCGCTCACGATGGCGGGCACGCCCCGCGCCGCCGCCTCGGCCACCGTCAGGCCGAATGTCTCGTACCACAGGCTGGGGAAGACCAGGCAGCGCGTGCGGGACAGTAATTTCTGGATATCGGCACTGTCCAGCCAGCCTGTCACCCGCATGCCGGGAATGGCTTCGATCTCCGCCCGCAGCGGCCCGTCGCCGGCAAAGGTGATGGGCAGGCCCATGCCGGCGGCTACCCGCGCCAGCATCCGCACGCCCTTCTCCTCGTCCAGGCGGCCCAGATAGAGGATCATGTCGTTCAGGGCCACCGGGGCCGGCACTGCGCGTACTGCCTCCACCGGGTTGGGTAGGCGATGGACCTGGGCCCGGCGCGGCAGGTAAGGGGACAGGATGCGGGCGGATCGTTCCGACAGGGCGATGTAATGCGCGACAGAGGCCGGGAAGCGGCCCGCCGCCCGCTGGATCAAACCCCGCGCCACCCGGAACAGCTTGTGGGCGTGCCGCCGCTTGTCGCAGCGGGTGGCGATGCAACCACGCGACAGGGCGGCGCGCGTGCAGGGCTGTGCCGTTTGATAATTGAAGAAGGCACCGTTGGGGCAGGCGGGGAAGAAATCATGCAGGGTGCAGATGACGGGCACGCCCATCCGGTCGGCCACCCGCACCGGGGCGGTCGTCAGCGCCTTGGTATAGCCGTGCAGATGCACGATCGTCTGGTCAGGCGGCAAAGGGCGCAGGATATCGGCCACCAGGCGCGCGGCCTGACCGTTCCAAAGGGCCTGCAACGCCGCACCGGGATGGCGGCCCGCCTCCAGCAACTCACGCTGGTCCAGGCAATGCACCGTCAGGGGGGCGTCGCGGAGCTGGTCACAGACGGGGCCGACGGCGCCGACAAACACCACCCGCGCGCCCGCGCGTGAAAGCCGCACTGCCTCGTCGATGGCCACCTTGCTGGCCCCGCCCTGCACATGGCAATAGTCGTTCAGCATGACGATGGTCAGGTCGCCGTCGGATGTGGGCAGCCCTTGGGTTGATGCCTTCGGGCGGATCAGACGGCGGCCCAGCGCGATGCCGGGCAGTTCTACCATCCGTTCGGCGACAAAAGCCAGCGGCAGGACCAGGGCCATCGTGACCGCAGCCCCCGCAATGCCCGGTTCGTACAGGCCGAACAGCAGCGATAGTTGGATGAGGGGGGCGTGCAGCAGATAGACGCCATAGGACATGTCGGATTTCAGCCGCAGCCGGGGCGTCATCAGGGCCAGCACCACCACCAGGGCAGCGACCAGCACGGGATAAAGCAGGGGCGGCCGGGCATGCAGCAGACCCGTAACGGGGGCGGCCAGCCCCAGGCCCAATGCCAGACCCAACCAGCGGTTCTCCAGCCGCAGCCGGTGGCGGTACTGGTAGGCGGCGACACCCAGCACGAAGAATTGCAGCTGTCCCGGCAATTGCTTGGCCAGGGTGGCATGGCCCGCCCGGTCCAGCAGATGGTGATAAAGGGCCGACGCCAGGAACAGGACCACCAGCACCCCGATACCCCGTCGCTGCAACAGCCGCCAGATGAAGGGTAGCAGCAGGTAGAAGCCGACCTCGATCTTCAGGGTCCAGAGGCTGGCATTCAGGCTCTGTTCGTACAGTCCACTCAACGCGCCAGTGCCGACATCATATTGCAGGAAATTGGCGAAGGCGGCATTGGCCAGGAAATAGGTGGCCATGGAGCCCAGATTGCCGGTGATCCCCCCCGGCACCAGGGCCCCCAGGATCAGGGTTTGGGCAATGACGACCGTGATATAGAGCGGGTAGATGCGGAAGAAGCGCTTGATGAAGAAGCGTTTCGGGTCCGGGTCGCGGTCAAAGCTGTTAGCGACCAGATAGCCGCTGACCACGAAGAAACACTCCACGGCCAGGGCGGCATAATTGAAAGGCCAGGGCGGCGATGGGATGGCGATGAACAGCTGATGGTGGCCCAGCACCACCAGCAGCGCCAGCAGCATCCGCAGGGGCGTGAAGTTGTTATCCGTGAAACCATCATCAGATCGCATCACTTCAGGCTCCCACTATCCGTTGATCGCCGGGCCGATACTTGGGTGCAAATGCGAACCCAAAATCGGCGTGAAGTCCGGTCTTGTCAGAACTATTTAGTGTCACCTTTACAGGGTGGGTTGTGATCACCCTGTGACCCGTTCCTTTGTCCGGTGCGCATCCGAATTCTGGATGTTATGGCAGGGGTGAACTGAACGGGATCATCATGACCCAGGACTGCACCAAGCAGAGGGCGATCAGGGGGCCGGGCCGCTGGCATCCGCGGCATCTGCGCGCCTGGCTGTCGGCCCGGCCCTTCCTGCGCAATGTCTCTATCCTGCTGACGGGGGCGGCGGGCGGGCAGTTGATCGCCGTGCTGCTGTCGCCGCTGTTGACGCGGCTATACACGCCGCAGCAGTTTGGGACCTTGAGCGTCTATTCCGCTGCCCTGACCATGATCGTGGTCTTGGCGTCCCTGCGTTATGAATTCGCCCTGTTGCTGGTCCGGCGGCGGGCGGATGCCGTCAATCTGATGGCGGTCTGCCTGTGTGTACTGGTGCTGACCACGGCGGCGCTGGGCGTTGCGGTCTTCGCGGTGCCGGATGCGACGCTGCGGACGCTGTGGCCGGTGCCGTTGGACGAGGGGCCGCTGGCGGCTTACCAGGGGTTGCTGGTCCTTGGCTATTTCTGCCTCGGCTTCTATTACATTGCCCTGCAGCTGGCCACGCGCACCAGTGACTTTCCCGCCATCGCCAAGACAAGGCTGGCGCAGGGGCTGGTGGGACCGGCCAGCCAGATCGGGCTGGCCCTGGCGGGGCTGGGGGCGCCCGGCCTGCTGGTCGGCTTCGTCCTGGGCCAATCGGCGGGCAGCTTCGGGCTGTTCGGTTCTGTTATCGCCCGGATGCGGCGTGTCTTGCGGCTGCTGTCCTGGCGGCGCATGCGTGTACTGGCCCGGCGCTATATCCGCTTCCCGCTGATCAGCAGTTGGGCCGCCCTGATCGATGCGGCGGGTAGCAGCCAGTTGCTCTATATCCTGGCCGGCATCGCCTTCTCGCCCGCCGTTGCGGGCTTCATCTTCCTGGTCGAACGGGTGGTCTCGCGCCCGCTGGCCATCGTCGGCACCTCCATCCTGCAGGTCTATATGGGGGAGGCGGGAAAGATCGCGGCCAGCGACCCCGCCCGCCTGAAACGCCGCTTTGCGCAAGTCGTGTCGCGGCAGTCCCTGCTAGCGCTCCTTTGGATCCTGGCCGCGAACCTGGCCGCATCCTTTGCGTTCGCCACCGTTTTCGGACCGGAATGGCAGCAGGCCGTGACCTATCTGCACGCGCTCAGCCTTGGCTATCTGGCGCAGGCGGTCGTCCAGCCTGTGTTCCATACGCTTCAGATCCTGGGGCGGCAGGGGCTGGCGGCCGGCTGGCAGGTGGGGCGGCTGTGCCTGACGGTCTGTGTCTTCCTGGCCGGCGTAGAGCAGGGCTGGGCCGCCCCCTGGGTGATCGCGGGATACAGCGCGGCACAGGCCGTCTGCTGCTTGCTGCTGCTGGCCCTCATGGTGCGGGCCACTGATCAAAGACGGCACGAAGGGGTGAAGGGATGAAACGCACCGCTGCCATCATTGCGCTGCTGCTGGGCGCGGCCCCCCTGACCGCCGCCGCCCCTTTCTGTGTGAAGGTCACGGGCGTGCCGGCCCAATGCCTTTATGTCGATCCTGCCGCCTGTCAGCGGGAGGCGGACCGGGCCGGCGGGCGCTGCGTCACCAATGAACGGGAGTTTGAAAGGCCCGTGGCCGCCCTGCCTTACTGTCTGGCGAGGGCCGGCAATGTCATGTCCTGCGTCTATCCCGCCTATGCTGATTGTGAGACGGATGCGCGCCGCCTGGGTGGAACCTGCATCGCCGCCAAACTGCCGCCCCGCCCCGGCCCGGTGAAGGAACCGGGCGCCGACCCGTTCGCTGTCACCCGTCCTTGATCACGGTGTGCCATCGCGCAGATCAGGCACGAACCTGCCAAAGCCGCGTTCGGGAAAGTCCGTGACGGGCACGGGCGGCGTCGTATCGCCAGCGGCGCGGCCCACATAGATTTGATACCGGCTGCCGGACCTCAGCGATTCCTCGACAAAGCTGGCGGACAGGGAGGAGCCGGTGTTGATGAAGGTGGGCACTGTGGCCGGTGCCCCGTCACGCACGACATAGACCAGCCCGCCGAAAATATCGGTGCGCGCCCCCTCACGGTTGTCCAATACCGTACAAACCCCCTCCGTCTTCAGGCCCAGGATGGCAAGCGGGCTGCCCCGGTTGATGATTCGGGTCGTCGTGCCCTCGCTGTCGAACTGGCGCGCGAACACCGGCTGCGGCCCCGTGATGCGCAGCAGGCCGCAGCACATATTGTCCAGGAAGGCGCGTCCGCCGGTGGCACGGCGGTCCAGCATGGTGGTGCCGGCGGACACGATATCCCGCATCACGATCTCCCGCCCGCCCGACAGTTCCACCCCGACCTGTTCGCCCAAACCAGTATTGTCAAAGGCCAGCCGTTCGATGAACAAGGGCGGTCCCGCCGTGGCGGCACGGAACATGCCGTTCGTGCGGGCAAAGGCGGGACGCCGGTTGATGACGCGGATGGTGGAATTCATGCCCACGATCCGTTGCAGGCTGGCCGGGATATCCACGCTGTCATTTACCGCATAGGTGCCGTTGGGCAGATAGACAACGGCAGCCCCCGATGCAAACGCCTGACGCAAGGCCTGTGTCGCATCCTGTGCGGGATCGCCGGTGGCGCCATAGGTGGCGACATTGACCCATTGCCCTTCCGGCACCACGGGGACCGGCGGCGGGTCCGCCCATGCTGTACGCCCGGCGGGCGGTGGTGTGGCCTGCCAGTTGCTGCGCCCTTGCAGCACCCCGCTCTGTACCGTGCCGCCAATGGACAGATCGCGCAGGGTGACGAAGCCGTCATTGCGGATCAGGTCCGCCACGCTACCGCCCGGTGCCGTCCCGCCCTCGATCGCCAGAAAGGCTTTGTCGCCGGCATTGATGATCCGCCCCAATGGTCCATCGATGCGCAGGTTGCGGAAGGTCAGGGCGTTCTGGCTGTTGGTGATGGCCGTGTCCGTCTGTTTCGACAGGTTCACATGTTCGAAGGTCAGGCCATATTCGGTCTGGGCGGTCGCGATGCCGGTGGCGAAGCCCTGGATCGTCAGATGCTGGATCAGGGTGGGGCCGGGCCATTTGCGCGTCATGGACAGGCCCACGGCCCCGCTGCCGGCCTCGGCGCGCAGCGTGACATGGCGGATGGCGCCACTATTGTTGCCCAGATAATCGATGGCGATGGCGCCTTGATTGCCGCTGCCGACATCGATGGTCATGTTCTCTACGAAGTTCATATAGGCATCGTTGCCTTCGCCCCGGCCCGGATAATCCTTGCCGCCCTCCGTCGCCCCGCTGCGGTACAGTTTCGAACTGGTCAGGATCACGGGCTGTGGGCGCTGCGGATCGCCATAGCCGGGCGCATTGTCAGGCAGTTTCAGCACCGTCCCCGCTTCCGATTGCCCGATCAGGACGAAGCCCGATGCGAACCGCCCATCGGCATAGCGTTTCAGAAGCGGGGCCGTGATGCGGTAGGTGCCGTCGGGCACGAAGACCAGCCGGTCCTGCCAGAAGCTGGCACCCGTATCGCCGCCGCTGGCCGCCAGTGCTGCCAGGAAAGCGGCGGTGTCGTCGGTCTGCCCGTCGCCCACCGCCCCGAAATCGCGCACATTCAGGGCGCTGCTGTCGGTGGGGTAGATATCCGCGCGGGCCTGAACGGCTGGCAGCAGCAGGCAGAGCAGCAGCGGCAGGACGAATTTATGCCACGGCCAGCGCCCGGTAATGTCGTTCATAATCATCGATCATGCGCTCCAGGCTGAAGCGTCGGGCCAGGGCCGCCGACGCGTCGGGCAGTTCCGGCAGGGCACCGGGATCGCGGGCCAGCCGCGCCATCAGGGTAGCCAGCGCGCCGGCATCGCCGGGCCGGAACAGGAAGCCGGTGCGCCCGGCCTCAACGAATTCGGGAATGCCGCCGATATCGCTGCCCAGAAGGCCCAGGCCGTAGGCGGCGGCCTCCACGATGGTGACGGGCGCATTCTCAAACCACAGGGATGGCAGCAGCAGATGACCTGCCCGCGTCAGGGCCTCCACCTTCGCGGGCCCGTCCAGAAAGCCCAGATAGCGGATGCGCGGGTCGGCGGCTGCGGCGGCCCGCACCTTGTCTGCCAGCGGTCCCTTGCCCGCGATGGACAGTTCCACCGGCAGGTCGCGCGGCAGGATGGTCATGGCCTCCAGCGCTGTTTCCACCCCCTTCTCCACTGTCAGCCGCGTCAGCATCAGGAACCGGCCCCGGCTGTCCGGGGGGCGGCTCTGGCGTATCTGGGCGGCGTCGGGGGGCAGGGGGATGCCATTATGCACGACCGTCCCGCCCCCGGCCCGCAGGCCCGCGCGCTGGTGCAGATCCAGAAGAAGGCGCGACGGGCTGGCGAACAGATCGACATGGCGGGTGGTGCGGATATGCCAGTGACGGTACAGGCGGCAATGGACGCGCGGCCTGGTACATATCCGCCAGTCATGGGTCAGCAGGAAGGCGCGCGGGCACAGCAGATGGTAATCGTGCGCGGTATGCAGCACCGGCACACCATCGGCCCGCGCGCGGGCCCAGATGGCGGCGGAAAACCCGTCGATCAGATGGCTGTGCAGGATGTCCGGTCTGGCACTGTCCAGGATGGTGCCCAACCGGCGAGCCGCATCCCGGTTCCAGGCATCCTTGGCATGCCACAGCCATTTGCGCGGGCCGGGGTTCAGTGGGCGTTCGAAGGACCAGTAGAGATTGGGCGGAAAGAAGCGGATCACCTCCACGCCGTCCCGCTGCTCCACCGGGTAGGGTTCCATGTCCGGCCCGCAGGTTGAAACAACGGTGACCCGGTGCCCGCGCCGCACCAGCCCTTCGCACAGGAAGGCCACGATCCGCTCCGCCCCGCCTGCCATCAGCGGTGGGTAAAGGTTGTTCACGACCATGACATGCAGGGGCCGGGTCATAGCAGGCTGGCCATCCAGCCGGGCACATGGTTCTGCCGGTCATGCAGGATGGCGCCCAGAATGGGCCGGTTGCAGCGGACCAGCAGTTCGCGCAGGCGGATGGCCGATGACCGCCGCGTCTGCTCCGCCTCGATCACGATGACATTGCCATCGACATGGCCCGACAGGATGGCACCTAGCGGTTCGCTGTCGGCGGGTGGGGCCACCACGATCACCATGTCGAAATGCCGGCGGAAGCTTTCGATATGGCCCGCGATCTCATCCGTGCGGGCCGGGGAGATGCCGCGTCCGGGCCAGCCGCGCAGGTCGGCCATGTACATTTCCTGCTCCGGTATCTTCATCAGCTCCGCCTGCCGGGCCAGTGCGCGGACAATGCCGTCAGCGCCGGCGTCGGCGGTCTGCGGCCAGGGGGCCCAGGGCTGGCGCGTGCAGTTCAGCACCAGCATCTTCTTGCCCAGGACGCTGGCGGCGGCCCAGGCCATGTCCAGGGCGATCTCAGAGGCACCGGGGCCGGCACCAGCGGCCAGGAACTGGATGGCCATGCCCCGGTCGATATCCAGGACGGCGTCGATCTCCAGATACAGCTCGATCAGGTCCACCATGGCCAGATCCTCCGGCACGGGCCAGTCCACCTCCCGGATCTCATGCTCCTGCCACGGGGGGACGGGGTCCCGGAACGGCTCCGGGGCAATGTTCAGCTTCGTCATGCGCTGTCTCCGTAGGCCAGCAATTGCAGGGGTGGCCGATGCGGCTGCCGCTCAAAGCTGGCCAGGACCGGCAGGTCCAGAAGGAAGACAACCTGTTCTGCCGTCGTGAAGCGATCGTCCCGCGCTTCGCGCAGCAGCACCGCGATGGTGGCCAGGATGGCCCCGCCGATCAGGCAGGCGATCATCGTGGCCAGCCCGCGCGGCCGTACCGTGCGATAGGGCTGGGTCGGCTCGCTCAACACGGCGGCGGGGGAAATGCGTTCGCTGTTCAGGTTGCCTTTCACGCGGGCATTGGCGTGCTGCATCGACAGGGAACGGTACGCTTCCTCCGCGATCTGGTACTCGCGCACCAGATCATTGAACCGGCCCCGGTTGCGGCGCAGTTCAGCCAGACGCTCGTCCAGCGCTGTGATCTGGCCGGTCAGCACCTGGACGGGCTGGGCGTTGCTCTCCACATCGGCGCTGGTGCGCAGATAATCGGTCTGCAGGGTCTGATAGACGCTGTTGGGTGCCGTGGTGGAGCGTTTCTCCAGATCGGCGCGCCGGGTCGCCACTTCTTTCTCCGCCGTCGCGATGCCAGCCTTCAGCGCCGCCATGGCCGGCCCGTCGGGATTATAGGTGGCCAGCATCTGGCTACGCTTCATGCGCAGTTCCAGAAGCCGCGACTGCGCCTCATCCAGGGCGCGGTACTTCTCGCCGCTGGCCGTTTCTGGCAGTTTTTCAGGCACCTTGGTCATCAGCTTTTCCAGGCCGCGCTTGCGCTCCTGCGCCTGGGCCAGGGCGGCGCGGGCGGCATGCAGGCTGGTGTCCAGCTCGCTGCGCTGGGCCAGCAGATCCTCCACCTCCTTGTCGAAGCTGCTGATCCGCCACTGGTCCTTGAAGCTCTCCAGCGTCGCTTGTGCCTTGGTCAGTTCGTCACTGGCCTGCCGCACCTCCCCCGCCAGAAAGCCCTCATGCGGGTTATGGTAGATCTGGGTCTGCCGCCCGACATAAAGATCGATCAGCTTGCGCACCAGCTTGGGCGCCATCTCCTTGTCGGGGTGGCGCAGCGACAGGGTGATGATGTTGTCCTGGTTGCCAACCTCGGCGGCCAGATCATCCAGCAGCCTTGTGACGGCGGCATCCATCGCCGTCCCGCGTGCCGGCGGGTCCGCCGCAATGTCGGGATAGATGGCGGGGATGCCGAACGCTTCCACCGTTGCACGCGCCAGATCATGGCTGTGCAGGATGGCGGCATGGGCCAGCACGATCTCCCGCCGGTCGGACGGGGTCAGCTCCGTCGCCGGCCCCCGCTCCACCTGCGGGGCGGACCAGCGACCAAAGGTCACCACCAGTTCCGCCACGGATTCATACTTCTTGGTCGCGAAGGTCAGATACCCGGCCCCCAGCAGCAGGGTGCACAGGAGGACCGTCATGAACAGGCGCCATCTCTTGCAGATCGTGATCAGGACGCCATGGGGCAGGGCTGTCGCGTACATTGCCGTCTCCCGCAGGGTGGGCCAGCAATCCTTCGTCAGTTATTCGAAGGGTTGATGTTGTAGGTGAAGCCCCAATTGAAGGGCACGAACTGCTGCACGAACTGGTTCCAGAAGGTGTAGGCCTCATAGACGCCCGTGCGCGGCACATAGACCACGTCATACTGGGCCAGCCGCACATCGGCGGCGGGGTCCTTGCCGGTGATCGCGGCCATGTAATCCACTGCCATGGCCTGCGGTTTGTCGCCGTCGCCGCGCCGCAGGATGAAGATATTCTCCCGCGAGGCCGACAGCTTTACCCCGCCGGCCCGCGCGATGGCCTGGGTCACGGTCAGGTTGGGGCCGACGGTGATGAATTCACCGGGGCTGCCCACCTCACCCGCCACATAGACGCGGTTGGGCGCGAAGGAATGCACGATCACGCTGATCTGCGGATCGGTCAGCAGCGTCCGGTATTTCTCCCGCAGGCTGGCCGAAATCTCCGACGGCGCGCGGTTATAGGCCATCACATCCTCGGCGATGGCGGTGGAGATCATACCGTCGGGCCGCACCACCACTTCCTCATTCAGCTCCGGATTGAGGTAGAGGCGGATATAGAGCATGTCGCCCACCTGCACCTTGTATCCCGGCAGGGTGGCTGCACTGCCAGCCACGGGCGTCGCCACCTGCGGTGCCGGTGGCAGGGCCGCCTGCCGCTGCACACAGGCGGTCAGCAGCAGGGGCAGCAGGGCAAGCAGTCTGATCGCGGGCGCCTTCATGGTGACGGCCCGCTTCAATAGGCGCCGTCGCGGCGCAGCACCGCCGACGGCGTGCGCAGCAGCACGCGCAGGTCGGACAGGAAACTCCAGTTGCGGGCATAATCGCGATCCAGCCGCACCCGCTCGCCATAGCCGGTATCGTTGCGCCCGCTGATCTGCCACACACCCGTGATGCCGGGGCGGCAGCGGGAATAATCATGGAAGGCCGCGCCATATCGCCGGACCTCGTCCGCCACAATGGGGCGGGGGCCGACCAGGCTCATGTCGCCGGCCAGCACGTTCAGCAATTGCGGCAGCTCATCCAGGCTGGTGGTGCGCAGGAAACGGCCGACCTTGGTGACGCGCGGATCGTCGCGCAGCTTGAAATCGCGCTCCCACTCCGCCCGCGCCGCCGGATCGGTGGACAACAGTCGGGCTAGCACGGCCTCCGCGTTGGGCACCATGGTACGGAACTTCCAGCATTTGAAAGGCTGCCCCCGCGCGCCGACGCGGCGATGACCGAACAGCACCGGCCCGCCATCACGCTTGGCCAGCACGGCCAGCGTCAGGAACAGGGGGGATAGCAGCGCCAGCAGCGATGCCGATGCGGCGATGTCGAACAGGCGCTTGCTGATCCTTGTGGCCGGGTTCTGCCGCACTGCGGGACGGCGCTCACGATCCAGATGCTGGTCAATGGCGGCGGCATGCAGGCGATGCCAGTCATAACCACGCCCGCCAGCCGACGCGCCAACCAGAACAGCTTGTCGCGACAGGGGGGCCGTAAAGGCTTGCGATGCCATGATACGCTCCATCTCCGTGGGTAAAGGATGCCCATCGCCCGCGAATGCAATCGCGAGCGGCGGCAATAGTTTGTTGTTTTCGTCATTCCCAGGTGCCGACTATAACAACCGCAATGGCGCATCGGCCTGTGGTCAATCTGTGTCCGGGTTATGTTGCGCCGCAACCAGAGTCACGGTGCCTCCGCCGGCCCCACGCGGGTCAGGACGATGCCCGCCACCCGGCCCCGCGCCTTACGCAACCGGGTCAGGGCGCCCAGCGTCGGGCCCCGCCGCGTGTGGCGCCAGCGGATGGCATACAGAACCCGGTCCATCATCCCCGCCACCAGCATCGCATCGGACGCGTCCAGCAAGGGCGGCAGGTCCAGCAGCAGCAGGTCATAGCCGCCCGACAGATCAGCCAGCAGCGTCTTCATGCGCGCAGACAGCAGGGCTCGCGCGCCGAGCCTTCCCCGGCCCGCTGGGATCAGGTCCAGGCCAGAGACGGGATCGGTGCGGATCACCTCATCCACCCCTGGGGGATGGGGAGACAGAAGCTCTGCCAGACCTGGTGCAGCTTTCATCGCGAACAGCGCATGCTGTCCGGGGCGGCACCAGTCGGCATCGATCAGCAGCACGCGCTGCCCCTCGCTGGCCAGCAGTCGGCCCAGTGTCGCGGCCAGCAGCGAACGTCCTTCCCCCTTCTCCGCCGACGCGATGGCCACCGTCAGGGGGCTGCCAACGGGGTGGGTGGACAAAAGGGCGGCATGGATGGCGCGCAGGTCCGCCGCCAGCGTTGAGGCCGGATCGCGCAGCACCTGTTCCATTGCGTGGGCGCCATCGGGTAGTTCGGGAAGGGCCGCCAGGACCGCCAGGTCCGTTGCCGCCTCCACCGCGTCGGCATCGCGAAAGTCACGCGGGTCCTCCCGCCGCCGGCCCAGCAGCGATCCCGCCACCCAAACGGCGGCACCGGCCACTAGCCCCGCCGCCAGACCCAACCACAGGCCGATGCCCAGGCCTGATAGCAGCGACAGGCCGGACAGGACCGGCCACGCCTGACCGCTGCCCGCCGCCGGCGACGGGACCGGTCGGGCGTGAGGGGGCTGGATAGAGCGGCGGGACAGGGAGCCCTGCCGCTGGGATGGGGTGGTGGCGCGCATCCGGTTCCGGGTGGGGAAGGGGGGGGATCGGCATCCGGCGTGGTGCCCTTCGCGGGTGCCACCGGCCCGGTCACTGTGGGCGACCGGCCTTGCCGCGGCCAGTGATCATGCGGTGGTCAGGGCACCAGCGGCAGGCGGACATGCATGCGCAGGCCGCCGCCCGACCGGTTGGAGGCCGCGACGCTGCCGCCCAGCGCTTCCACATGATGGCGCACGATCCACAGGCCCAGGCCGGCATGGGCCGGTTCCCCCGCCGTAGTACCGGCGGGCCGGAACGAGAAGTTGCGGTCGAATATATGCTCGATCTTGTTGGGGTCGATGCCCGGCCCTTCATCATCGATAACGAGATCGACACGGCCCGCCGAACGGGTCAGCGTTGTTTCGATCGTGCCGCCGGGCTGGCAGAAGCCGATAGCATTATCCAGGATATTCTCGACAATGATGTCAAGGATGCCATCGGGCGCCAGGACCCGCACATTCTCGTCCAGGTGACGGATGAAGCGGATCTGCCGGTCGATGGAGATGTCGCGCGCATTGTGCAGGGCGTCGGCCACCACATGGGTCAGGTTGATCCGCAGCTTCGGCGCCTCGATGAAATCGGCCGTATCGTTGCCCAGGCGTTGTGATGCGGAAATCAGGGCCGACAGGCGCGACAGGGCCGTCTCGATCAGTTGCAGGGCGCGCTGGGCCCGCTGATCCTCCCGTGGGGTCACGGCTTTCAGCGGCTGCAGCGCGGACCGGATCACGGCCAACGGCGCCTTCACCGAATGGGCGTTTTCCTCCGCTGTGCCCCTGATATTCGCCGCCGCCCGGTGCAGATCCTGCACCAGCCGGTCGAAATCACCAGCCACGCTGGCCAGTTCCGGCAGGGGGTTGCGGTCGGTGAAGCGGGCGGCCCCGGCCCCACCCCGCCTGATATCGCCGGCCACCCGCCGGAAATGCCGCAACGCGCCCCGCGCCTTCAGCACGACCAGCAGGGCCAGACCCGCGAAGGCCAGATAGATGAAGGCCGCCATGCGGATATTGTCTGTTTGCCAATAGGGGCGGCCAAAGGCGGTGTTCAGCAGGGCGGACGAATTGTCGGCGGAAACCAGCGCCCAGCAGCCGCGCCGCCCCTGGATGGGAATGACCGAGGTCAGAATCTCCTCCGCCCCGTCCATCTGGCGGTAGCGGATTTCGACGGGCTTGTCCCAGGTGCAGCTATCACCCAGCGATTTCAGGATGCCGTGGCGGGCCAGCACATCCAGATCGGCCCCCATCTGATCGGCGGGTACGCGCGGGGCCGAGGCCACGAAATAGAAGCCGCCTGCCGCCCCGCCCTGGCTGGGCTTGAACATCAGTTTCAGGATGGTGCCATTGTCGGCAAACCGGGCCAACATGGCGTTCAGTTCCACCGGCGGCACATCCTCACGCTGTTCCAGGCGGGCGGCCAGCGCCTGGGCCACCAGCCAGCCATTGCGCCGAAGGCTGTCGGCCACCAGATCACGGCTCTGCTTGTCGGCGCGTTCAAACTGCCCGTACAGGATGACGGGCAATGCCACGAAGATGCAGACCAGGATGAACAGCCGGAAGGTCAGCGACGACAGGGCCAGCCCGGTGCGCCGCCGCAGACCGTCAAGCCGGGGTTGGCGGGTTGCGCCAGCAATATCCGAAGGCGGCGAAATTCTCGATCTCCCCGAATCCGGGGTCGATGGCGCGAAACTTGTTTCGTATGCGCTTGACCGAGGATCGGACATTTGTTCGATAGCCATCTTCCCCGCTCCCCGCGATGAAACCGCTGCGATGCACGCAGTCATAGATCGCCCGGTAGGTGACATGGTCGCCGGCATTGTCCACCAGCCGCTGGACGATGTTGAACTCCGTCACCGTCAGTTCCACATCCACCCCGCGCCAATAGGCCCGGCTGAGGCGCGGGCGCAGCGTCAGGGCGCCATGGTCGACACTGTCTTCCACCGGTGCGCCGGGCGGCAGCTTGGCGGCATCCGCGATCAGCCGGGCGCGCCGCGCCAGCACGGGCACGCCGCGCGACTTGTCGATGAAATCCAGGGCCCCACGCTCCAGCGCCGCCATCTCAAAACTGGTGCCCGACAGGGCGGTCAGGATGATGACGGGGATGTTCACGCCCCGGCGGCGCAATTGCGGCAGCAGGTCGATGCCGTTCCAGGTGGGCAGGTTCCAGTCCAGGACGATGACATCGGCCTCGTTCCCGTCGGCCAGATAGTCGAGCAGGGGGGGCCCGTCGGGGAAGCTGGTGACGGCAAAGCCATGATCCTCCAGTTCCGCCCCCACCACCTCGCGGAAATCATCATCATCATCGACCAGGGCCAGACGCAGGCCCCCTTCCTCCAGGCGCCTATTTCCGGGCTGCGACGCTAGGCCCGTCATCGCTGGCAATGCCGAAGCGGGCCGCACAAACTCCGACTGCTCGTTCATCCTGATCATCGCTGGTCACCTCATAGGACAGGGCGCGGAACACCCGCGTCTCGACGTCCGGATAAAGGGTAAGGTTCAGGCCGCATTCGCGGCGGCGGAAGAACAGGACCCGGGCCGGCGTCTCCTCCCGGCTGCTGGCCGGCGGACCCAGGGCGCGGGTCAGGCCGTCTTCATCCATGCCCACGGGCAGCAGCGGGGGCACCGGTGCCACCGTTTCCGGTGCCGGCACCGGCGGGGCGGCGGGCTGGTCCGGTACCTGGCCCGTCTGCCTACGTGGCTTGGCCGGTTTGGTCTTGGCGGCTGGGGTGGCGGTTGCCTTGGCCTGCGCGGTGGGTTTGGGGGTCGGCGCGCTGGCCGCCAGACTTGGTGCCGGATCGGAACGGACGCTGGCGCAGCCGGACAGGATCAGCGCTGTCGCCATCCCCACGGCCATCCCCATCCACAACCGTTCTGTTCCCCCGCGGGACATGTCCGGCTCCCTGTTTACGTCTGATGGTACTGCCGGATGGCACCCGCCGGATGATGGGCACTGAATTCCGGCACTTGCACGGGCGGATCGGGGGTAGCTCCGAAAGGAACTTGATCCCTTTCGGAGCTACCCCGGCAGGTTTCGGGCACATCGAACCCTGCCGGTCAATCGGCACCCGGAGGTAACAATGCTGTTGGCCTTCGGTTCCTGTGACTTCGGGCAATGTTCTGACCAAAGATTCCGGTGGTTCCCTGCAACAGAACACAACCGGTTCCATCGGCCCGCCCTATCAGGTCCGGTTCCCGCTGGACGGAAGGGGTGGGATGCGTCGCATAATGCCGGCCCTTCCGTTCGGACCCTGGTGAAGGCAAAGATCGCATGACCCATAATGCCGCTTCCCCCACCCGCCGCCAGCTTCTGGCCGGCACCGCGTCACTGGCGATGATGGGGCTGGCCCCCCGCGCCCTGGCCGCCGCCGGTGATGATGCCACCGCAACGGCCCAGGCCTTTCTGGATCAACTGACTGACAAGATCCTGGCCTGGTACCCGGAAAACGCCACGCAGCTTGGCATCGACAAGGACCGGCATGCGGGTCTGCGGTCGATGCTGGGGGACCGGTCCCTGGCCGGGATCGAGGCGCAGCGCGGGGTGGTCAAGGAACAGTTGGCTGCCGTGAAGGCGTTGGACCGCACCGGCCTGTCGGCAGAGATGCAGGCCAATCTGGAGGTGGCGCAGGCCACCCTGGAACTGTCGGCCAAGGGGCACGGGTTCCGCTTTGGTGACATGGCGCTGCTGAACCAAAGCTATTCCTACCGCAACAGCCCCTATGCCGTGGCCCAGAATGTCGGCGCTTTTGTGGAGGTGCCGGACTTCCTGACCAGCCAGCACAAGATCGAAACCAGGGAAGATGCCGACAGCTACCTCTCGCGTCTGACCCAATATGCGACGGCACTGGACGCGGAAACCGAACGGCTGCGGGTCGACGGGGGGCAGGGCTATATTCTGCCCGACTTCCTGCTGGACAAGGCCATCGGGCAGTTCGCGGGCGTGGCCGGTATGCCGGTGGCCGAGTGGGAACTGGTGAAGCATTTCGAGGCCGGAGCAAAGCAGGTAGGCCACGCCAAACCCGGTGAGGCGGCATCCATCATCAATGACAAGGTGCTGCCCGCCCTGAAGCGGCAGCAGGCGGTGATGGAGCAGCAGCGCAAGGGTGCCCGCAGCGATGCCGGTGTCTGGGCCCTGCCAAAGGGGGCGGATTACTATGCCTGGGCGCTGAGTGCGGCCACCACTACCAGCCTGTCACCGGACGAGGTGCATGCCATGGGGCTGGAGCAGTTGAAAATGCTGCAATCGCGCATGGAGCCGCTGCTACGCGCCCAGGGCCTGACCCAGGGGACGGTGGGCGACCGTATGGCAGCCTTGGGCAAGGACCCTAAATATCTGTGGCCGAACGACGATAAGGGCCGTGCCGACCTGCTGGCCTATATCAATGGCCGGGTCGATGATATCCGCACCCGCATGCCGCAGGCCTTTACCGTGCTGGTGCCCGGCAAGCTGGTGGTCAAGCGCGTGCCCGTGGCGATTGAGGCCGGCGCCCCCGGCGGGTACGCCAGTGCCGGGTCGATGGATGGCAGCCAGCCCGGCTCCTATTACATCAACCTGCGCGACACCAGCATCTGGCCCCGCCACGCTTTGCCCACGCTCTCCTATCATGAGGGCATTCCCGGCCATATCTGGCAGGGGGAATATAGCTACAAGCTGCCCTTGATTCGCACCCTGCTGGCCTACAGCGCCTACACGGAGGGCTGGGCGCTCTATGCCGAGCAGTTGGCCGATGAGCTGGGCGTCTATAAGGAAGACCCCATCGGACAGTTGGGCTATCTCCAATCCATGGCGTTCCGCGCCTGCCGTCTGGTCGTGGATACGGGCATCCATGCCAAGCGCTGGACAAGGCAGCAGGCCATCGACTGGTTCGTCACCAACAATGGCTCCACCGCCGCCCAGGTGTCGCGGGAGGTGGACCGCTATTGCTCCTGGCCCGGTCAGGCCTGCGCCTACAAGATCGGCCACACGGCGATTAACCGCGTGCGCGACAATCTGAAGGCCAGGATGGGGGCCAAGTACGACTTCCGCCGCTTCAACGACGCTCTGGTCATGACCGGAAATGTGCCGCTGTCACGGCTGGAGGCACTGGTGGAGGGGCGGCTATCTATTTGAGCGCTCCCTTCGCTGATTGATTGCGCGAGCGTAGAAACCGCTTGTCGATTTGTGGTTTACTGCGCCCGTGATGCAGATGCCGCACTGGGATGAATGATGAAAGTTGGTTTCGTCGGTTTGGGTAAGCTGGGGATGCCTTGTGCCGTGGCGATGGCCATGAAAGGGCATGATGTCATGGGCTTTGATATCAACGCTGCGGCGATGACCAAGGACCCTCGCCCCTACCGTGAAACCGGCCCGGATGGTGTGGAGCCGTTCGATCCTTATCTGGCGGCCTCCAGTGTCCGTTTTGGATCGTTGGCGGAACTGGCCGACCATTCCGACATCATCTTTGTCGCGGTTCAGACACCGCATGATCCCCGCTATGAAGGTGTCACCCGTATCCCGCCGGAACGGGTCGATTTCAACTATGACCATCTGGTCAGTGCCTTGCGGGATCTGGCGCCGCATGTGAAGCGTCCCACGGCGGTGGTGGTGATTTCCACCGTTCTGCCGGGGACGGTGCGGCGGCATATTTTCCCGGTGATCAATCACCATATGCGCATCTGCTACAATCCGTTCTTCATCGCCATGGGCACGACCATGCGCGATTTCATGAATCCCGAATTCATCCTGTTTGGCGTGCATGACCCTGACGCGGCAAAGCGGGCCCAGGAGCTTTACCGCACCCTGACCGACGCCCCCTTTTATGCCACGTCGGTGGAAAATGCGGAGTTGATCAAGGTTTCCTATAACACCTTCATCGGCATGAAGATCGTCTTTGCCAACACGGTGATGGAGATCTGTCACAAGACACCGGGTACAGACGCCGATCAGGTCATGGGGGCGTTGAAGATGGCGGGCCGTCGGCTGATCAGCCCCGCTTATCTGAAAAGCGGCATGGGCGATGGTGGCGGATGCCACCCGCGCGACAATATCGCCATGTCCTGGTTGGCGCGGAGCCTCGACCTAAGCTGCGACTTCTTCGAAGATCTGATGATGGCACGGGAGAATCAGACGGAATTCCTGGCCGATCTGATGTGCCGCCATGCCCTGCCCAAGGTTATCCTGGGTTACAGCTTCAAGGCCGAAACCAACCTGACGACGGGCAGTCCGGCAGTGCTGCTGGCTAATATCATGCGCGAAAGGGGCCATGCCGTGGCCCTGATCGATCCGTTCATTGAGGGGATTCCCAACGATTTTGCCGAAGGTGAAGCACGGGTCTTCCTGCTTGGGGCGGAACATTCCGTTCTCAAGACGCTGAAATTCCCGGCAGGATCCGTGGTGATCGACCCGTGGCGCATGCTGGCGGCGCCGCAGCCTGATATCACCTATATTCCCGTTGGTATCGGCCCGGCTTCGGGGATTTGACACTGTGATCTCATTCGGCTTCGAGAATTATCGGCGGACATCCCAAGGGGGGCATCGGCTGGATATGTCGGGCCAGGCTGAGCAGGCCGGTGTCAGTTATGGCTGGAACTACTGGTTCCCCTACCTGGGGGCCGTGGAACGGCATCGGTATCGTCTGGATAACGCCGCCGATCTGTTGGCACGGGGAGAGCCGTTCATCTTCCCCGTCGAACTGCGCTATGAGATCATCGAGCATCTCTCAAACGCCGATACCAGCCATTTCCTGGACCCCTATGTTCCGCCAGCCGTACTGGCAGGCATCAAGGCTGGACAGGTGACCCTGGTCATAAGCTTCGCCCATGAGGCGCGGCAATTCTTTTACATGCGGTCCCCCGAACAGCAGGTCCGCAATGTCTATGATGACATTGCGGACTTCGTCCGTCGCCATGGTCTGGCACCTCGTCAGGTCTGGCTGTTGACGGGGAATATTCATTTTGAAGGCGAATTGGATCACTGGCGGGCCTTCCGACAGATATCCAGCCTGCCATTCCAGGTCCGTTATGCCGATATCTTCTGTCCCCTTATGAAGGGGATACGGCGCGTCGGCATTGAAGGGGAAACCTACCGTATCCAGGCTGAACTGGCGCCGGCCGCCACGGGCGGGGTGTCATGCCGTTCAGTGGAAATCTTCAAGGCCGGTGTGCCGGCCTCGGTACAGGATTTCTACGGTCGTGCCGATGTCATCCGGGCGACGGAGCCCCCAGACCGCTTGTTCCTATGCATGAACAACGCGCCCCGCACGCACCGTATCCTGGCTTTGGTTATGATGGCACTGGGCGGGCACTTGGATCAAAGCCTCGTCAGTCTCAACATTCAGCATCCAGAGCGGATACGGTACGAAGATCCAACCGTTCAGCATGCCTGGGAGATGGTGCAGCAGCGTATGCCGCTGCGTGTCGATGATGCCCCGTTGGTCGACGCGGCATTGCAACTGAACGGCACCACACAGTTCGATAACTCGACCATGATTGGCATTCATGATGACCGGCCCTATCGGCGGGTGCGGTATAATGTCGTCACGGAAACGGCCTACGATAACGGTTTCTGCTTCATTTCCGAGAAGACCTGGAAGGCCATAATGGCCTGCCGCCCCTTCATCATCATCGGCACCCCCCACACATTGCGGTTCCTGCGCAGCCGTGGCTATCAGACCTTCACTGATCTTTTCGACGAGTCCTATGATGATCTGGTTGAGTTCGGCGACCGCATCATCCGCATCGGCCAGACGATGGGAGCAGTGGCAGCGTTGGATCCGGTCGAGGTACAGGGACGTTTCAATGAGATCCTGCGTCATAATCTGCGCATCTTCGTGGACCAGCCGAGCGATCTGGAAAAAGTTCTGAGTGAAATTGCGGCTGGTTGGAGCTGACGAAACAATCTGATCCTGTGCAATCACAATTGTACCCTTGCACAGGCGCTGTCGGCCCCCTACCTTGGTGTCCATGCGTTTCCTTGCGACCCTTCTGCTGCTGGCGGCATTCCTGATGAATGTCCCTGGGCTTCACGCCCGGGACCTGTCGCATAGCCATGACCAGACAGGGCATACGCAGATGCTGGCCGGGGCTGATCATGCGCCCGCCGGCAAATTGTCCATGGATTGCCACCACGAGTGCAGCCACATCCATGTGGCCGACCGCGCCCGCGCCGCGCGGGTGGTGGAACCCGTGGTGTGGGGCGTGACCGCCTATCCGGCTGAAGCCCTGCTGCTGCCGGAAACTGCTGACCCCACGCTTCCCGACGAACCCCCGCGCGCCTGACGAACCGATCACCCTCGCCGTCGCCCTGACCGGGCGGCCTGGTATCTGTTCGTCATTCGCGGAGTATTCATGCGGCTGCATCATGCGGTCGCCCTGGCGATTTCCATCGCCGGGGCCCCGGCGGCATGGGCGCAAACCACGCCCGCCGCCACCCCCACCCTGACTTCAACACTGTTCCCCAAACAGGCCCTTCTGACCCCTGACACCGCCATCGCGCTGGCTCTTGAACATGCGCCGCGTGGTGCGGCGGCGCGTGCCCGGCTGGATGCCGCCGGCGGGGCCGTCGATCAGGCTAACACCAGCCCCAATCCGGAGATCGGGTTCGAGCTGGAGAATTTTTCCGGCTCCGGCCCCTATCGTGATTTCCGCGCGTCGGAGCGCACCTACAGCCTGTCGCAGACCATCGAACTGGGCGGTAAACGCGGGCGACGCACCGATGCCGCCCGTGCCGCCCGCGACGGGGCGGCCGCCGACCTGACACTGGCCCGGCTGGATCTGGCGCGCGATGTGCGCCTTGCCTTGTCGGAGGCGGTGGCAGCATCGCGGCAGGTGGCCCTGGCCCAGGATGGCCTGCGCCTTGCCGTGGCGGTACAAGACACCATCAAGGCGCGGGTGGAGGCTGGGCGGGAGGCACCGATCCAGGCATCGCGCGCCGATATCACGCGGCGGCAGGCGCAGTTGGCCCTGGATCAGGCCAACCGCCGCCTGACCATCGCGCGGCAGGCGCTGGCCGGCCTGACCGGTCTGTCACCCGCCGCGCTGGCCCTGGACGAAGGCTGGTTCACCCGGATCGACACCGATGATGCGGCAGCCAGCGGTGATGGGGCCGACCTGCGCCGGCGTCAGGCCGATGTGGCGCGCGGGCGGGCGGAATTGTCGGTGGAACAGGCCAAGGCGATCCCCGACGTCACCCTGTCTGCGGGCTTCCGGCAGTTCCGAGAGGATGGGGAGAATGCCTTCCTGGTCGGCGTGTCGGTGCCCATCCCGATCTTTGACAGCAACCGGGGCGGCATCGCAAAGGCGCGGGCCGAATTGGTCGCGGCGGAGGCCGATCTGGCCGCCGAACGCATCGACCTGGACCGCCGCGCCCATGCCGCCCGCGCCAATCTGGCGGCTGCCCGCGACACGGCCCGCACGCTTCAGGACAGCATCATCCCCACCGCCGAACAGGCCTTCGGTCTGGCCAATGAAGGCTATGCCCAGGGCAAGTTCGCCTATCTGGAGGTGCTGGAGGCACAGCGCACGCTGGTCGATGCACGCACCGATCTGATCAACGCCCTGCAGGGCTTCCACGACGCGCGGGCCGAGCTTGACCGGCTGACCGCCCCGGACATTGAGGTGTCCCCATGAACATCACGAAAAAACATGTCCTGATCGGCGTCTCCGCCATCGCCCTGTTGCTGGCCGGCGGCTTTGCCGTCAAAAGCTTCACCAGCACCCCGAAGCTGGTGGTCGCCAAGGCCGGTGACGGCCATGACCATGGCGAGGGAGAGGAGCATGAGGAGGAAGGCGGTGCGATCCGTATGGACGCCGCCACTATCACCCGCTCCAAGATCACGCTGGTTGAGGCTGGCCCCGCGCCCGTGTCCCGCGACATCCGCGTCACGGGCACGGTGGTCGCGGATGCGGACAAGATGGTGCATGTCACCCTGCGCGTGTCCGGTATCGTGACGGAGGTGCATAAGCGCCTGGGCGAGCCGGTTTTGCCGGGCGATGTGCTGCTGGTGCTGGACAGCCGCGATCTGGCCGACGCCAAGGCGGAATATCTGTCGGCCTTGCGCCAGAACACATTGGCCGCCACCACCCTCTCGCGTGAAGAGGGGCTGTGGCGCAAGCAGGTGTCGGCGGAGCAGGATTACCTGACCGCCCGCGCCGCCGCCGAAACCGCCGCCATCGCCCTGGCCGCCGCCAAGCAGCGCCTGACGGTGCTGGGCCTGTCGCCTGCGGAAATCGCCGGTCTGGACAAGCAGCCCTTCAGCCTGGGCCGGCTGGAGGTCCGTTCCCCCATCGCCGGCCGCGTCATCGGGCGGGAGGCTGTGCGCGGTGAGTTACTGGCGGCGGAAAAGGAAGTGTTCTCCGTCGCCGACCTGTCCAGCGTCTGGGTCGAACTGCCCGTCTATGCCGCCGACCTGCCGGCCGTGAAGGAGGGCCAACCTGTCAGCCTGACCGGCCAGGGTGGGCGCAGTGCGGAGGGCAAGGTGGTCGCCGCCGGTGCGACCCTGGACCCGCAGACAGGGGCCGCGCGTGTCGTGGCCGCCCTGGATAATGGCGATGGCGAATGGCGCCCGGGCGATTTCGGGTCTGGCAGCATCCAGGCGGGCGGGGAGATGGCGGACATCGCCGTCCCTGCCAGCGCCTTGCAGGTGCTGAACGGCGATAATGTCGTCTTCGTGCGCAATGCGGAGGGTTTTGAGCCGCGTGTGGTGGAGGTCGGGCGGCGCAACAGCCGCTTTGCCGAGATCACCTTCGGCCTGTTCCCCGGTGAACAGGTGGCGACGGGCAATACCTTCCTGCTGAAGGCCGAGGCCTCGCGTGGGGAAGCCTCCCACAGCCATGCGCATTGACGGGAGGGGATGATGATCGAACCCATCCTGTCCTTCGCCATCCGGCGCCGCGTGCTGGTGGTGCTGCTGGTGGCGGTATTGGCGGCGTTCGGCCTGCGGTCGCTGCTGCACCTGCCCATCGATGCCGTTCCCGACATCACCAACAATCAGATCCAGATCACGACGCTGGCCCCCGCCCTGTCACCGTTCGAGGTGGAACAGCAGGTGACCTACCCCGTCGAAACGGCCCTGGCCGGGATCGCGGGGCTGGAGGATACCCGCTCCATCTCCGTCAATGGCCTGTCGCAGGTGACGGCCATCTTTGAAGAAAAGGTCGATATCTATTTCGCCCGGCAACAGGTGGCCGAACGGCTGGGCGAGGCGCGCGACCGTCTGCCCCCCGGCCTGACGCCCACCATGGGCCCGATCTCCACGGGCCTGGGCGAGGTCTATATGTGGACCGTCGAATATGCGCCCTTTGACGCCAAGAAGGCCAAGGCCGGTGCCGCCGGTTGGCAGCCCGACGGGTCCTACCTGACGCCCGAGGGTGAACGCCTGACGACCGAGGTGGAACGGGCCACCTATCTGCGCACTGTCCAGGACTGGATTGTGGCCCCGCAGATGAAGGGCGTGCGCGGCGTGGCCGGGATCGACACGATCGGCGGCCATGTCCGGCAGTTCCATGTCTTGCCCGACCCGGCCCGGCTGGTCAGCTTCGGCCTGACCTTCGCTGATCTGGGGGCGGCGCTGGAACGCGCCAATCAGAGTTTGGGTGCGGGCCAGATGGAGCGGAACGGGGAGCTGTTCATCGTCCGCTCCGACGGTCGCATCTCCACCGCCGAACAGATTGCCAGCACCGTCATCGCCACGCGCGGCGGCGTGCCCGTGCGCCTGTCCGATGTGGCGACGGTACAGACGGGCCAGGAACTGCGGACGGGCTCTGCCAGCGAGAATGGCCGCGAGGTGGTGGTGGGTACGGCCCTGATGCTGATCGGGCAGAACAGCCGTACTGTTGCCGATGCGGTGGATACCAAGCTCCAGGATATCCGCCGCTCCCTGCCCGCCGACATCATGGCCAAGACGGTGCTGGACCGCACCGATCTGGTGAATGCCACCATCAAGACGGTGGCCAAGAACCTGACTGAGGGCGCGCTTCTGGTCATCGCGGTTCTGTTCGGGCTGCTGGGCAATATCCGCGCGGCCCTGATCACGGCTCTGGTCATTCCCGTCACCATGCTGATGACGGCGACCGGCATGCTGGAAGCCGGTGTCAGTGCCAATCTGATGAGCCTGGGCGCCTTGGATTTCGGCCTGATCGTCGACGGGGCCGTGATCATCGCCGAAAACTGCCTGCGCCGGCTGGGTGAAAGGCAGCATCATCTGGGCCGTGTCCTGACCTTGAATGAACGGCTGGTGGAGGTGATGGAGGCATCAAAGGAGATGATCCAGCCCTCGGTCTATGGGCAGGCCATCATCATCACTGTCTATCTGCCGCTGCTGACCTTCACGGGGGTCGAGGGCAAGATGTTCGAGCCGATGGCGCTGACCGTGATCATCGCCCTGGTTGCGGCCTTCATCCTGTCGCTGACCCTGGTCCCCGCCCTGATCGCCCTGTTCGTGTCGGGCCGGGTTGAGGAAAAGGAAAATGCCATCATCCGCCGGGCCGGCGACTGGTACCGCCCCTGGCTGGACCAGGCGCTGGGCGCACCGGTCAAGGCGGCGGGCTTCGCTGCGGCCCTGTTCGGCCTGTCGCTGCTGCTGTTCACGCAGTTGGGGCAGGAATTCATCCCGCAGTTGGATGAGGGCGATGTGGCGCTGAACGCGTTCCGCATCCCCAGCACCAGCCTGCCCCAAGCCACCGAACAGCAGCTTGACATCGAAAAGGCCGTCGCCGCCTTCCCGGAAGTGGCCTTCGCCTTTTCCAAGACGGGCACAGCGGAGATCGGGACGGACGTGATGCCGCCCGGCATTTCCCACATGTTCGTGATGCTGAAGCCGCGCGATGAATGGCCCGATCCCGGCTTGTCCAAGGCGGAACTGGTAGAGCGGCTGGAAAAGGCCGTGGGCAGCCTGCCGGGCCAGGTGTACGAGGTCAGCCAGCCCATCCAGCTTCGCTTCAACGAATTGCTGGCCGGGGTGCGCGGCGATGTCGCCATCAAGGTGTTTGGCGATGATTTCGATACGTTGCTGACCACCGCCAACCAGATCGCCGCTGTCATCCAGACAGTGCCGGGGGCGGCGGATGTGCGGGCTGAACAGGTGTCGGGGGCGTCCTTTCTGAATGTGGAGGTCGACCGCGACCGGGCGTCCCGCTTCGGCCTGTCGGTGGCGGATGTGCAAGACGTGCTGGCCATCGCCGTCGGCGGGCGGGAAGCGGGGCTGGTCTATCAGGGTGACCGCCGCTTCGACATCCTGGTCCGCCTGCCCGACGCCTTGCGAAACGACCCCGACGCGCTGGCGACCCTGCCGATCCCCCTGACAGAGGGGCGGACGGTGCCGCTGGGCGAGGTGGCAAGCATTCGCTTCGCCGAAGGGCCGAACCAGATCAGCCGGGAGAATGGCAAGCGCCGCATCGTGGTGCAGGCCAATGTCCGGGGCCGCGATATCGGGTCCTTCGTGGCCGAGGCGCAGGAAAAGCTGGCGGCCCAGGTTGCGGTGCCCGCCGGTTACTGGGTCACCTGGGGCGGGCAGTTCGAAAACCTGATCGCGGCGCGCGACCGGCTGATGATCGTGGTGCCGGCCTGTTTTGCCCTGATCTTCCTGCTGCTCTACAGCGCACTGGGCTCCGCCCGCGATGCCGTTCTGGTGTTCAGCGGCGTACCGCTGGCGCTGACGGGCGGCATCCTGGCGCTGTATCTGCGGGGTATGCCGTTCTCCATCTCCGCCGCGGTCGGCATGATCGCGCTGTCGGGCATCGCCGTGCTGAACGGGCTGGTCATGCTGTCCTTCATCCGGCAATTGCGGCTGAAGGGCATGGCGCTGGATCAGGCGGTGCGGGAAGGGGCAATGACGCGCCTGCGGCCCGTGTTGATGACGGCCCTGGTGGCCAGCCTGGGCTTCGTGCCCATGGCCTTGTCCACCTCTGTCGGGGCGGAGGTGCAGCGGCCCATCGCCACCGTCGTCATTGGCGGCCTGATCACCGCCACCCTGCTGACCCTGATCCTGCTGCCGGCGCTTTACCGCCGGTTCGCGGCCCCCATCCAGCCCAGCGAAGACAATCTTGCCGAAGGGAGAGTGTCATGAAGCGCCTGTTGCCCGTCCTATTCCTGGCCGTGGCGTTGACTGCCTGTACCCAGGGACCGCGTGATCTACCGCGCATTGCCGATGCGGCTTGTCCCAGCGGGGAACGGTTCGTCCGCCCCCACACTGTCCTGCACGGCAATGACGGCGTGCGCGCCCATGCCGACGGCCATGACTGCACACCGTCCAAGTAAAGATAGAGGAGAAACATCATGTTGAAGCCGTTCCTGACCGCCGCCCTGATCACGCTGCTGCCCCTGTCCGGGGCCGTGGCTGCCGAAAAGGGCCAAGATCACAGCCATGGCGAGGCCGAAAAGGGCAAGCATGGCGGCATCGTGCAGGATGTGGCAGGGGTGGAGGCCGAACTGGTCGTCACGCCCGGCACCGTCGCCGTCTATCTGTCCAACCATGGCACCGCCGTCCTCTCGCCGGATGGTGCCATGGGCAGCGTTCTGCTGACACAGGGGGCGACCCGTGTCGGCACCATCGCCCTGAAACCGGCGGGTGACCGTCTGGAAGGCAAGGGCGAGGTGCCCGCAGGTGCGGATATCGTGCTGAGCCTGCGCACCAGGGACGGTAAGACTGGCCAGGCGAAATACGAACTGGGCGGCCACGCGCACTGACCGCCGGTTGGGGTGGCCTGATGCTAGGCCACCCCGATCATCTTCAAATCCGCGTCAAGCACCGATAGCTGCGTTTCGGCTGGCCAGCGCTCGGGGTCAAAGAAGGCTTGGCTGGCCATGCCATAGATGGTGACCAGCAGCCGCCGTGCCCCTTCCTTGGCGGCATCCTCCGCAAGCCCGCGTTCCATCAACAGGCTGGTCACGCGCGCTGTGATCTGCCGGGACCGCACCTGCTGTTCGGCAGACAGGGTGTGGTCGGCGATGGCCATGGTCCAGAAGGCGAACCAGACCAACCAGTCACGCCGCTGTTCGGCATTCAGCGGCAGCAGGGCAGCCAAATAAGGCCTTATCGGGCCGCCGCCGGCTTCCAGTGCGCCCTCCATCCGCTGGTGCGCGCGCAGGACCGTGGCGCGGTAGGTGTAGAACAGCAGTTCCACCTTGGACGCGAAATAATGGCTGACGATGGCCGTGCTGTATCCGGCGGCCTGCGCCACCTCGCGCACGGTCACCGCCTCGATCCCCGCCTTGGCGACAAGGTCCGCCGTCACTTCCGCCACGGCGCGTCGACGCGCCTCGTGATCCACCACGGCCGGCATTGCTTTTCCTATAACATACGTTATAAATAACAACCGTTATATAACGGGCGTCAGGCCATCATGCCGCGCGGGAGGAAAAGATGGAAGGGCCGGGGATGGAATTGGCAGACGTGATTGTGCTGGGCAGCGGGGCCGCCGGTCTGGTGGCGGCCCTGGCCGCATCCGATGCCGGCGCACGGGTGCTGCTGCTGGAAAAGGCGGGTGCCATTGGCGGCACCACGGCCCTGTCCGGCGGCGTCTTCTGGCTGCCCGCCAACCATTTCGCGGGCGATCGCGACAGTCGGGAACAGGCGCTCTCCTATCTGGATGCCCTGTCGCTGGGCCTGATCGATCCCGTCATGGCGGAAACTTATGTGGACTCGGTGCCCGCTCTGGTCGACTGGCTGTCGGGGCCGGTGGGGATGGAGATCAGGTTGGTGGAGGGGTTTCCCGATTACCATCCCGAACATCAAGGCGGCATGCCCGATGGCGGCCGGTCGCTGGAACCCGGACCCTTTGCCATGCCATCCCTAGGGGGCTGGGCCGACCGCGTGCTGCGCGGGCGGGCCAATCCCTGGACCATGATCGGCGAACGCCCGCGCGGTGACGGCAGCGGCGGCGTGGATGCGGCCACCATTCAGGCGCGCCGTGCCGCCGGTATCGAATGCTGTGGCCGCGCCCTGGTCGGCTGGCTGTTGAAGGCCTGCCTGGACCGGGGCATCGAACCACGCCTGAACCAGACCGTCACCGACCTTGTGCGCGATGAGACGGGCCGGGTGACGGGCGTGTGCTGCGGTGAGGTCACGATCAATGCCCGGCGCGGGGTGATCATCGCGACCGGCGGCTTTGAATGGGACCGTGATCTGGCGCGCGATTTCCTGCGCGGCCCCATCGGCCATCTGCCCACGGCCCGCACCTGCACCGGCGATGGGCTGCGCATGGCCATGCGGGCGGGTGCGGCCCTGACCAATATGGCGGAGGCCTGGTGGGTGCCCACCATCGCCTGGGGTGGGGAGGAGGCGGGTGACGATCCGACCCGCCATTTCCTGCTGCTGCGGGAACGCACCCTGCCAGGGTCTATCATGGTCAATGCCAAGGGCCGGCGCTTTGCCAATGAGGCGACGAACTACAATGCGTTTGGCGCTGTCCTGCATGCCTTTGATCCCGTCGGCTTCACCTATGCCAATCAGCCCTGCTGGCTGATCTTCTGCCAGACCTATCTGGACCGCTACGGTTTCTTCGGGCTGACGCCCGGTGCCGTGGCCCCGGACTGGATCACGCGTGCCGACAATGTGCCGGACCTTGCTCACCGCCTCGGCCTACCCGCCGATACCCTGGCCGACACGGTGGCCGGCTGGAACCGGATGATGGAAGGCGGACAGGATACGGATTTCGGCCGGGGGACCAGCGCCTATGACGGTTGGAACGGCGATGTCGACCGTCCCGCCGGTCCTGCCCGTACCCTGGGGCCGCTGGATCGCGGGCCCTTCTATGCCGTGCCGGTGCATGCCAGCACGCTGGGCACCAAGGGCGGGCCGAAGACGGACCGCGACGGGGCCGTCCTGGACCTGTCGGGTCAGCCAATCCAAGGCCTGTATGCCGCCGGCAATGCTATGGGCGGGGTGACGGGCAAGGTTTATGGCGGGGCGGGCGGCACCTTGGGCCCCGCCATGATCTTCGGCTGGCGCGCGGGCCGTGCGGCGGCCCGGTCGAATGCGCGATAAGGGAGGGCAGACCATGACCAACCATTACCCGCACTTGTTCCGCCCCCTGACCATCGGGTCCATGAAGCTGCGCAACCGCGTGATGCTGCCACCCCATGCCAGTGCCGTGGGCAATTTGTGGGGCACGGAAGCAGAGGCGGCGCGCAACATTGCCTATTGGGCATCGCGCGCCCGCGCCGGGGCCGGTTGGATCGACGGGATCACAGGCTTTGTCGAAAACCGGATGCCGCCGGGGTTTGAGCCCACGGGCGTGGGGGCCATGAAGAACGGCGTCTTCCGCCTGCCGCATTATCTGGAAAGGGCCGGTGCCTATGCGGCGGCGGTAAAGGCGGAAGGGGCGGTGGCGACCACGCAACTGGTGATCCAGGGCGGCATGCCGCACGGGCCCAGTGCGCGGCTTTCCGGCCCCCTGATCCATCAGGTGCCCCACGCCCTGGACCGGGATGAAATCCGCTGGTTTGTGCAGGAATACCGTTTCTCAGCCTCCCAGGCGCAGAAGGCGGGGCTGGACGGGGTGGAGATCCACGCCAACCATGACGATCTGATGGAATGGTTCCTGTCGCCCCTGACCAACCGGCGCGAGGATGAATATGGCGGTTCCTTCGCCAACCGCCTGCGCTTTATCACGGAAATCCTGACCGAGATCCGGGACGCGACGGGACCAGGCTTCACCGTCGGCATCCGCATGAACATGGCAGAAGGTGAGCCGGGCGGGTACGACCTGCTGGGTGGGGCGGCCATTGCCGGGCGACTGGCCGATGCCAAGCTCGTGGACTATGTGCATCTGGTGATGGGCAGCCCCTGGGGCGATCCCTCCTACATTCAGCCGCACCATTACCCTGCCGGCGGCTGGGCTGACCATGCTGCTGTCTATCGCCGGTCTCTATCCATCCCCATCGTCTATACGGGGCGCATCATAGGGCCGGACGTGGCGGAACGGGCGCTGGCAGAGGGACATGCCGATGTGGTGGGCATGGCACGCGCGCATTTCGCCGATGGCGACTTGCTGGCCAAGGCACGCGAAGGCAGGGCTGCCGATATCCGGCCCTGCATCGGCTGCAATGAATGTATCAGCCGCCGCTATGTCGAGAACCTGCCCTTCGCCTGCGCCGTCAATCCCGATGCGGGGCGGGAGGTGGAGGGGCCGCTGCCCCGCGTGGCGGTGAGAAAACGCCTGCTGGTGGTGGGTGGCGGTCCGGCGGGCCTGGAACTGGCGGTGCGCGCTGCCGAACGCGGACACAAAGTGACCTTGTGGGAGGCCGCCGACCGGCTGGGCGGACAGGTGCGGCTGGCGGCCTTGCTGCCCACGCAGGAGGGGTTCCTGGGCTGGATCAATCATCTGTCCCGGCGCCTGGATCAGTTGGACGTGCATGTCCATCGCGGGCGCCGGGCCACGGTGGAATCCGTGTTGGCGGAAGGCATGGACATGGTGGCGGTGGCCACCGGCGCCGTCGCCCGCCGCCCCGATATCAAGGGCCTGGACCTGCCCTTCGTGCATGATATGCGCGATGTCCTGACCGACCGGGCCGCACTGGGCCGGCGGGTGCATATCATCGTGCAGGATGATCATTCCGCCCCGCTGGCTCTGGCCGACCTGCTGGCGCAGCGCGGGCATGTGGTGACCATGCTGTACCAGACGCCGGGGCCAGCACCGCTTGTGGGGCGCTATACGCTGGGCGCGTTCCTGGCCCGGCTGTCGCGCGGCGGCGTGATGTTCCGCCATCAGGTGCAGGCCATGGCCATCGAGCCAGGCCGCATCCGCCTGCGCAATGTCTTTTCCTTCAAGGAGGAGATGGCCGACGGGGTGGACAGCGTGGTTCTGGCTTGCGGGTCGGTGGCCGATGCCGGGCTTTATAACGAGTTGAAAGGCCAGCAGGCCAACCTGCATCTGCTGGGCGACGCCTTCGCCCCCCGCCGCATCGTCTTTGCCACCCAGCAGGCCTATGCGTTGGCAGCCACGCTGTAGACCAACTTGGCGGGAAGGGGGACGGGGGGTATAAGCGGGGCCGTTAACCCCGGATCGCACAGACATGACTGCCATCGCCGTTGCCGCCCTTTACCGTTTCCACCCGCTGCCGGGGTTTCAGGACCTGCGCCAGCCGCTGTTCGACATGATGGCGGCCAATGGCGTGTGCGGCACGCTGCTGCTGGCGGCAGAAGGGATCAATGGCACCATCGCTGGCCCCGCGGACGCCATGCCGGGCGTGGTGGCGAAGATCGGGCAGATCACGGGGCTGGACGGTATCGCGCCCCGCTGGTCCACCACCGATACGCCGCCCTTTGGCCGCCTGAAGGTACGGCTGAAGAAGGAGATCGTGACCATGGGCGTGCCCGGCATCGACCCGCTGCGGGCCGTCGGCACCTATGTGGAGCCGGAGGATTGGAACGCCCTGATCAGCGATCCAGAGACGCTGGTCATCGACACGCGCAACAGCTTTGAGGTTGGGTACGGCACCTTCAAGGGTGCCGTCGATCCCGGCACGACCACATTCGGCCAGTTCCCCGATTATGTCCGCCGCAGCCTGGACCCGGCCAAGCACCGCAAGGTCGCCATGTTCTGCACCGGCGGCATCCGCTGTGAAAAGGCGACGGCCTATATGCTGGAACAGGGGTTCGGGGAGGTCTACCATCTGAAGGGTGGTATCTTGAACTATCTGGAACGCATCGTGCCCGATGACAGTTTATGGGAAGGCGGCTGCTTCGTCTTCGACGAACGGGTGGCGCTGGGCCATGGGCTGGAGCCGGTTCCCGGCATCGTGCGGGATGATAAGGTGGGGTGAAAACCACCGGCGGGGGAACCGCCGGTGGCGTTCCCATTCTCAGAACATCATTTCCAGCACGCGGTCGCGCGGCTGGTGGCCGTCGGCGAAGGTCTTGATGTTGACGATCACCTTCTCGCCCATGTCGATGCGACCCTCCAGGGTTGCGGACGCCATGTGCGGTAGCAGCACGACATTGTCGAGCTTCAGCAGCTTGGGATCGACATTGGGTTCATCCTCATACACGTCCAGGCCGGCGGCCCCGATCTCGCGTCTTTGCAGCATGCGGGCCAGCGTCGCCTCGTCCACCACCTGACCACGGCTGATATTGACCAGGATAGCCGTGGGTTTCAGCAGGGCCAGGCGCCTTGCGTTCAGCAGGTGGTACGTTGCCGGCGTACGCGGGCAGGTGATGGCGACAATGTCCATGCGCGCCAGCATCTGATCCAGGCTTTCCCAATAGGCCGCATCCAGTTCCTGCTCCACCTCCGGGTGGACGGGCTTGCGGTTATGGTAATGGATGGACAGGCCGAAGGCCTTGGCACGGCGCGCCAGCGCCTGACCGATGCGGCCCATGCCGATAATGCCCAGCCGCTTGCCGGCCAAACGCGACCCCAGCATGACGGTGGGGGCCCAGCCCGTCCATTGCCCGGACCGCACCAACCGCTCCCCTTCCGACAGGCGGCGGGCGGTGGCCAGGATCAGGGCCATGGTCATGTCGGCGGTGTCTTCGGTCAGCACGCCCGGCGTGTTGGTGACCAGGATGCCCTTGTTGCGGGCCACGCGCAGGTCGATATGGTCCACGCCATTGCCGAAATTGGCGATCATCTTCAATTGCGGCCCGGCCTGGTTAAGCAGAGCCTCGTCTATGGTGTCGGTGACGGTGGGCACCAGGATGTCGGCGGTCTTCACCGCCTCTTCCAACTCGGCCCGCGTCATCGGATGATCATCCAGGTTCAGGCGCGTCTGGAACAGCTCCATCATCCGTGTTTCGATGACGTCCGGCAGCTTGCGCGTGACGATGACCAGGGGCTTCCGGCGTTCGGCCATGTGCGATGATCCTCCCGAGACCTGTTTGCCATAGCAGTACAAGCGCCAGCCGCCCTTGTCCATGATGCCGGCATGGCGGGACGGATGGTCGCTGGTGCTTGACCCGGATAACCGGGGTACGGCACAAAGGGTTGTTAACGAATAATGCCGGGATTTGCCGGCCTGCCTTGCATGGGGCGTTGTGTTGCTGGAAACGCGGACGGGAAAGATGCGTACACCTGTGGCGGCGGGCATGACCCGCTTGCTGCTGGCCGGTCTTCTGTCGGTCGCGGCCCTGCTTTGCCCCGCCACCGGCATGGGCCAGGAAACCGACCCCAGGTCGGACATGATCGTGCGCTCCGGCTTACCGGTCCCGCGCTTCGTGTCGCTCCGGTCGGGTGAGGTGAATGTCCGTACCGGTCCCGGCCGTTCCTACCCGATCGACTGGGTCTTCGTGCGCCCCGGCATGCCCGTGGAGATCACGGCGGAATTCGACACATGGCGCCGCATCCGCGATGTGGAGGGGACCCAGGGCTGGGTGCATCAATCCATGCTGTCGGGCCGACGCACCCTGGTCATCACCGGCGAACTGCGCACCATCCGCGAACGGCCCAGCGCGTCCGCCGCCGCCGTGGCCCAGGCCGAGCCGGGCGTGATGGGCCGGCTGGTTTCCTGCAAGGGGCCGTGGTGCGAGGTTGAAATCCAGGGCTATCACGGATGGCTGGAACGCACTGACTTCTGGGGCATCTATGCCAATGAAGAGGTTGAGGATTAAGGGCTAAGCCCCCTCAATCCGCCGGCTTATCCTCTTCCTTCTCCGCTGCCGCCTGCTGCTTGGCCTGGGCCAGTTGCGCCAGGCGATTGCGGTAGGCGGTGACGGCGCCGCGTACCTCGTTTTCCACCAGCGACAAATCGGCCCGGCGTGATGTCAGGGCCGCTATGCCGATGGCGGCGGCGCGCAGCGGTTGCACGCCGCCGAGCGGCAGATCGGGGGCGGCCTTGAACTGTTCGATGGTGGCGCGGATGGTGGCGGCATAGGTTTCGGCCTGCCCGCGCAGGTCGGCATCGGGTTTCAGCCGGCGCATTAGATCATCCAGGGCGGTCCCCGACCGGATCAGGTGGTCCGCCGCCATTCGGTCCGCCCCGGCGGACAGGCCCGGACAGGCGAAATCGATCAGGAAGGCCACCTGGAACCCGCTGCGCACGATTTTCTGCACATTGATGGCGTCATGGGCGTTGGCGATGGCGTCGGCGGCCTTGTTTCGGTCGAACATGCCCATGGCCTTCTGCCGCAGGGTGTTCGGTACCTCGAACAGGGGGATCTGGATGCCTTCGCGCGGCTGCCGGCGGCGATCGGGACCGATATAGTCGGCGGTAACCACGAAGCTCTTGCGCGCCTCGATCAGGTTGATCAGCCGGTCCTGCACCTGCTTGGCGCTGAACGGCTTCACCATCATGTCGTCGGCGCCGGTGGCATTGAACCGCATCAGCAGCGGCTGGGTGGGCTGCCAGGTGGTGGCGATGACCCCGATGAAGGGATTGTGCGGGGCCTGAGCATGGCGCAGACCCTGCACAAATTTCAGCCCCTCCGGGTCCGGTGCGTCGGCGTCGATGAATAACAGGTCGGGCTGAACGGCGATGAGGGCCGCCGGCGCATCGGCGGCGCTGGCGAAATCCAGGATCTTGTCCACGCCCATGCGCGCCAGGATGCCGCGTAACAGCCGCCGCGTATTGCTTTCGCGGTCCACGATGACGACGGCGGTAGAGCGGAAATCATAATCAGGCATGCGCCGGCCCTCCCAGGCCGGAAAGCGGGGCGCGTTCACCGCCACCCGTTTCGATCAATTCATATAGCCAGCATGTGCGCCCCGGCAAAGGGACAGGTTTACCGGTCATGGCCAGATGGGCGCCGGGCTGGCTGCTGGGCCGCCCTTCCTCGTCACCTGTATCCAGCAGACAACGCCATCCCGACCCGCCCGGCACAGCGGGCAGGATGAAATCCGCCGTTGCCTCTCCGGCATTGACGATCAGCAGCAGCACGCTGTCGATTTCGGGCGTGCCGTCCGCCGACAAATGCGGCCCCGCCTTGCCGTTCAGCAGCAGGCCAAGGCAGCGCGCCTGTCCGTCGCGCCATTGTTCCGGCGCCTTTTCCACACCCTGCGGATTGATCCAGGTAATGTCCTTCAGACCATCCGCAGAGGTTTCCCGCCCATGCAGGAACCGGCCCCGGCGTAGCACGGGATGGGCGCGGCGCAGCGCCGTCAGGCGCGACACGAACCGGGTCATGGCCTGTTCATCGGCGCCCAGGTCCGGCCAATTGATCCAACTGACCTCGCTGTCCTGGCAATAGGCGTTGTTATTGCCCTGCTGGCTGCGCAGCAATTCGTCACCCGCCGTCAGCATGGGCGTGCCCTGGCTCAGCAGCAGCGTGGCCAGCATGTTGCGCGACTGCCGCCGCCGCACAGCCTTGATGGCGGGGTCGTCGGTCGGCCCCTCCACCCCATGGTTATGGCTGAAATTCGCATCGTGCCCGTCGCGGTTTTGCTCCTGGTTCGCCTCATTATGCTTGGTGTTGTAGGCGACGAGGTCGGCCAGGGTGAAGCCGTCATGGGAGGTGACGAAATTGACGCTGGACCAGGGGCGGCGGCGGGCATGGTCGAAAATATCCGCCGATCCCGTCAGGCGGGCCGCCAGTTCCGGCAGCATCCCCTCATCCCCGCGCCAGAAGCGGCGGACCGTGTCGCGGTAGCGGTCGTTCCACTCGGCCCAGCCGGATGGGAACTGCCCCACGCGGTAACCGCCGGGGCCGATATCCCACGGCTCTGCGATCATCTTCACGCCGGCCAGCACCGGGTCCTGACGGACGGCATCCAGGAAGCCCGACCCCTGGTCAAAGCCATGCGCCTCGCGCGCCAGTGTCGTTGCGAGATCGAAACGGAACCCGTCGACATGCATGTCCACGACCCAGTGGCGCAGACTGTCCATGACCATCTGCAGCACGCGCGGGTGAGCCAGATTGAGGGTATTTCCGGTTCCGGTATGATCCTGGTAAAAGCGTTTATCCTGTTGCAGCAGGTAGTAGCTGGCATTGTCGATGCCGCGGAAGGACAGGGTGGGGCCCAGATGATTGCCCTCGCCCGTGTGGTTATAGACCACGTCCAGGATCACCTCGATCCCGGCATCATGCAGGCGGGCCACCATGTTCTTGAACTCGCGCGTCGAACGGCCCGTCATATAGGCGGGTTCGGGCGCGAAGAAGCAGATGCTGGCATAGCCCCAGTAATTATGCAGCGAGCGTTCCACCAGATGCCGGTCATCGGTGAAGCCATGGACGGGCAGCAGTTCGATGGCGGTAACGCCCAGCGCCTTTAAATGGTCGATCATCGGCTGGCTGGCCAGGCCCGTGAAGGTGCCGCGCAGGCCCGGCGCGATGTCGGGATGGCGCAGCGTCTGGCCGCGCACATGCGCCTCATAGATGATGGTATCGGTCCAGGGCACGCGCGGGCGGCGTTCCAGGCCCCAGGTGAAGGCCGGGTCGATCACCCGGCATTTCGGCATGCCGCGCGCATTGTCGCGCCGGTCGATGGACAAATCCTCGCGCGCCGCCCCCATGCGATAGCCGAAATGCGCGTCTGACCAGCGCAGCGGCCCCTCCAGCGCCTTGGCATAGGGGTCGAGCAGCAGCTTATTGGCGTTGAACCGGTGCCCACGTGAAGGGTCATAGGGGCCATGGACGCGATAGCCATAAAGCAGACCGGGCCGCGCCTCGGGCAGATAGGCATGCCAGACATCGTCGGTACATTCCGGCAGGGTGATACGCTCAATCTCCCGGCTGCCATCACTGTCGAACAGGCAGAGTTCCACCTTTTCGGCATGGGCGGAGAATAGGGCGAAGTTCACCCCCAACCCATCCCAGGTGGCACCCAGCGGGTCGGGACGGCCCGGCCGGACAATGGTTCGCGCAGCGCCGGTGGATCGCATGGGGCGGGGGCTACCTTCCTCGGGACGGGTCAATCGGGAAACAGCATGCCAAACTTGTGGGACCCGCGCCAAGAGGTTGCGGGCCGGTCCGAACCGCTTCGTTAACGAATTGTCTCTCCATCGGCGCTGCTGGCCATGGCCGCCTGCCGGTGCAGGATGGTTTCGCGGTGGATGATGTACAGGCCTGAGGCCGCCACGATGGCACAGCCGGTCCAGATGGCGGCATCCGGCACCTCACCAAAGAAGAAATAGCCGAATCCGGCGGCCCAGATCATGGCGATATATTCAAATGGCGCCAGCAGCGACGGGGCGGCCAGCCGAAAGGCCTGGGTGAAGATGATCTGTGCCAACCCGCCAACCACACCGATCAGGGCCAGCAGCGCCAATCCCGTGGCATCGGGCGTGCGCCAGCCGGGGATCATGCAGACACCACTGACCACACCCATGGTGGTGACGAAATAGAAGGTGATGGCACCATTGCTCTCCGTCCGGCTCAACGCCCGCACGAACAGCATGGACAGGGCATAGAAGAAGGCGGCCCCGAGAGGGATCAGGGCGATCAGGCTGAACATCCCCTGGCCAGGCCGCAGCATGACCATAACCCCGCCGAAGCCGACCAGCACCGCCAGCCACCGCCGCCAGCCCACCTTTTCCTTCAGCACCGGCACCGACAGGGCCGTCATGAACAAGGGTGCGGCAAAGCCGATGGCATAGACATCGGCCAGCGGCATCACGGAAAAGGCGTAAAAGAAGCCGTACGCGGCAGCCACGCCCATCAGGGAGCGGGCGGCATGGCTGGTCACGCTTTTGGTGCGCAGGCTGACCAGCCCGCCCGTGCGCGCGATAAGGATGCCGATGGGCAGCAGCGAGAATATGGCGCGGAAGAACATGATCTGCCAGGTGCCGTAATCCCGGCCCACATGCTTGATCAGGCTATCCATGATCCCGAACAGCAGGGTCGCCAGGACGAAGAACCCGATACCCGCCAGGGTGCGCCCGCCCATCGCCCTTACTCCGCCGCTGCGCGCGACGTGACCTGCCGGCCCAACACCGTCTCGCGATAAATGATATAGAGGCCGCTGGACACCACGATGGCCAACCCAATGAACAGGGTACGGTCCGGCACATCGCCAAAGACGAGGTAGCCGAACATCACGCCCCAGATGATCTGCGTATACTGGAACGGTGCCGCCACCGCCGCCGGCACCTTGCGAAACGCCGTAAGCAGGCAGACAAAGGCCACGCCGCACAGGGTGCCGCCTATGGCCGACAGGCCCAGATCATGCAAGCTGGGCATCCGGCCCAGCCAGGGCGTCATGGCGCCGAACACCGTGCCGCTGGCCAGCGTGGCGTAGAAGGCGAAAGAGACGCTGGTTTCCGTGTTGCGGGCCAGCCGCGTGACCAGCATGCCAACCGAATAGAACAGCGCCCCCGCCAGCACGGCCAGCGATCCCAGATTGATCAGCCCGCTGCCAGGCCGCAGCATGATCAGCACGCCCACGAACCCGACCCCGATGGCCGACCAGCGGCGCCAGCCCACAGGTTCCTTCAGGATCGGAACGGCCAGTGCCGTGATGAACAACGGCGCCGTAAAGGCCAGCGCATAGGCATCGGCGATCGGCATGCGCGAATAGGCCCAGAAGGCGAAGAAGCTGCTGAACAGGCCGCAGGTGGCACGGATAACGTGATAGAGGGGCCGCCGCGTGCGCAGATTATTGTAAAGCCCGCCTGAGACCGCCGCATAGATCAGGATGGGACCCAGCGCGAACAGGCTGTTCAGCGCGATGATCTGCGGCACCGCATAGGATTTGGTCAGCAGCTTGATGGTAACATCCATGCCGCTGTACAGCGCGAAGGCGACAAAGGCCAGGGCGATGCCAAGGGGGAAATTCTCTTCCGCCTGCGGTGATGCGGGGCGGGGGGTGACGGCGGTCATGGTGCCTGGATCCGGCGGCGGGCGGGAATGTGGATCAAAGGGTAAGGGGCGTTTGATCCGGGGGATAGCCCCCGGCCACGCATGCCGCCCCTGTCATCATCCCATGATCAGCGGCGCATCAGCGGTTGATCATTGGAAACCGCCATGCTTTGCGCGACAACAGCGTGGTCCTGATCCTTCCGCAAAGGCGCCATGCGATGTCCGCTGCCACCATCACCCTGCCGCAGCCCGGTGATTATGCCGACTGGCACCGTCTGTGGGCGGCCTACCTCGCCTTCTACGGCACCAGCCGGGAGGAGACACTGTTTCAGCGAAACTGGGCCGAACTGCTGAAGCCGGATGGGGTGATCCGGGGTTTTGTGGCGCGGGATGCATCCGGTCGGCCCGTCGGCCTGACCCATTACATGTTCCACGCCACCGCCTGGGCCGACGCGCCCGTCTGCTATCTCCAGGACCTGTATGTGGATGAGGGCGTGCGCGGCAGTGGTGCCGGGCGCCTGCTGATCGAGGCGGTGGCGCGGGCGGCGGAACAGGCCGGCGCGGTACGGCTCTACTGGCTGACCCACCAGGACAACGCCACCGCCCGCGCGCTGTACGACAAGGTCGCCGCCTGCAAGGGCTTCCTGCGCTACGATTATGAGCTGAAAGGCTGAGCGTTCAGCGCGCCTTGGGCTGCCACATGGCATTCACGATGACCCAGCGGTCGCCGAACCGGCCCATATGGAAATAATCCACGAACCAGGGCGTCTCCACCCGCGCCACGGCGACCGTGCCGGTGACGTCCAGCACCCGCACACTGCGGTCCCATTTCTCCTTCGGTGTCTTCAGCACGCCCTGGCGTGTCAGTTCCACCAACTCATCCTTGGACATGCGGCGCAGGCCCAGAACCTCGTCCTTATCGGGCACAGACCTTACCGCACGCTTGGCAAGGTCGGGATGCAGGGCGCGGGCCACGCGGGCCGGGTCGCCGTCCAACTGTCCGTCGACATAATCATAGGCCACGGCCTCAATGGCTTGGATGGTGGCGGCATCGGCCTGCGCGCGGGCGGGCAGGGGGATGAGAGAAAGGGTTAGCAGGGTCAGCAGAACGGCCAGACGCATGAAATTGTCTCCAAAAGGATCGGTCATCCGGCACCCTTCCTGTTATTGACGGGTACCTGTGCCAAGCAGAAAACTGCAAGGTGAGCGGGGCGGGCAGGAGATTGATCGGGATGGGCATGCCGACGGGGACGGATGCACTGGATGAACTGGCGCCGCTGCTGACGGGGGTGCGGATCGACAATATGGATCTGTCGGGCGTACGGGTGACCCCGCTGACCCCCTATCTTCGGGAGAAGACGGGAGAGGGGCCGCTGTTCCTGTTTGCCCGCGATGGGGCGGCCCGTATCACCCTGATGCAGCCGGGGGCGCAGCCCGTGCTGATCCGGCGTGGTAGTTTCGCGGCCCTGCCCCATGGGCATGGCTTCCGTCTGGTCCCTGATAAGGATCATCCCGCCGCCGCGCTGCTGATCGGGACGGCCACCCTGGACCGCCGCGCGGTAGCGCCGTTGCTGGACCGGCTGCCGCCGCTTTTGTTCATGTGCCCGTCCCGCACGCTGGGCATGGAATGGCAGGACGGCACCTTCGCCATGGTCGAGGCGGCCCTGGCCCAGGGCGATCTGGCCGGCCGGCTGGTGGCGCAGCGGCTGCTGGAAAGCCTGTTCATCATCGCCGTCCGCCGCTTTCTGGAAACCAATGAGACCTACGCCTTGGGGGCCAGCCGCACGGCGACATCGGTGGGCCGCGCCCTGGTGCTGATGCAGGACCGGCTGTCAGACGATTGGACCTTGGCCAGCCTGGCCGACGCCTGTGGCCTGTCTCAAGCCACCCTGATCCGCCGCTTCCAGGCGCTGGTGGGGGAGGCGCCGATGGCCCATTTGATGCGCCTGCGCATGGAACGGGCGGCGGAATGGCTGAAATCCGGGGACGACAAGCTGTCGGTACTGGCCAGCCGTCTGGGCTATCAGTCAGAAGCCGCCTTTGCCCGGCGGTTCAAGGACTTCCATGGCGTCTGGCCGGGGGAATTCCGGCGGGCCGGGTAACGGCGGGCGATCAGGAGCGCCAGCGCCATTCCCCCTCCGCCCGCCGCCAGCTTATCCAGATCAACAAGGCCGTTGCCGGAATAACAACGGTAAAGACGATGCCGACATGAAGAAGGGTGCCCCGGACCGGTGCGATGAACGGCAAACCCCAGATCAGGAACAGGATCAGGGCGCTGTACGAAGCGGAAACCGCCCAGCCTTCCCAGGTCGCGGGCACCACGCCATAACCGTGCGTCTTCTGCCGGAACCAGTAGCGGTTCGCCATTGGCTTAGTCGCGACCCCACCGCCAGCGCAGGTCGCCTTCCGTGTGGCGGTCGGCGATCCAGCTATACAGACCCGTCACGGCGAGGAGCCAGCTCAACGGGATCACCAGTTTCCAGGGCGAGGGCGGGGCGTCAAAGAGGGCCTGTATCGCAACAATACCGCCGACCGCCACCAGGGCATAGGCAGCCGTAAGCAGCCAGCCTTGCCAACTGCGTGGGCCGTAGCCGATGCCAAACTGCTTGGGTCCAAACCATGCGCGCGATGCCATGCCGACCTCCATATCAAGAGTAGGCATAGTATAAATGCGTGTGGTGTCGTGGACAATCACAATCGGTTGCTGCCCGTTCCCACCAGCAGCTTCACATCGATGCCCAGCAGGGTGACAGTCTCTGTTCGCGCCCCCAGCGCGCGGTAGAACAGGCCGGCGCGGATATTGGCGGGCCGGGCGTGCCAGCAGATCCAGGACAGGCCCTGATCCTGGGCCATGCGCCCCGCTGCCGCCATCAGGGCACGGCCGATACCCAGGCGGCGTGACCCCGGCTCCACATAGATATTTTCCAGCATCATGCCGCCCGTGGCGGTCTGGCTGTCATAGCCGGGGGTCAGCAGGACCATGCCGGCCATCCGGTCCCCGCATTCCGCCACCAGACAGCGGAACAGCGCATCCTCCCCGAACCCCTGACGGCGGAACAGGGCAGGGCTCAGGGCGGGCGGCTCCATGCCTTCTTCCGCCGACAAGGCGGCGACAAAGGCACAAACAAGATCGGCGTCCGCCGGGGTGGCCCGACGGACGCCGATCTGTTTCTTGGGTTGGCTGATCACGGGACCGCGATCAGGCGGCGGCGACCTTGTCCATTTCGCGCAGGATGCTGTCGGCCATGACGGAGGTCGACACCTTGGCCATGCCCGGCTGCATGATGTCGCCGGTACGCAGACCGGTGTTCAGCACGTTCTCCACGGCATTTTCCAGGATATCGGCTTCCGCCTGCAGGTCGAAGGACCAGCGCAGCGCCATGGCAAAGGACAGGAACATGGCGATCGGGTTGGCCAGGTCACGGCCGGCAATGTCCGGGGCCGAACCATGAACCGGCTCATACAGGGCCTTGCGCTTGCCATTGGCGTCGGTGGCACCCAGCGAGGCGCTGGGCAGCATGCCGATGGAACCGGTCAGCATGGAGGCCTCGTCCGACAGGATGTCGCCGAACAGATTGTCGGTGACGATAACGTCAAACTGCTTGGGATTGCGCACCAGCTGCATGGCGGCGGCATCGGCCAGCATGTGCGACAGTTCAACGTCCTGATACTCGGCCTTGTGCAGGGCGATCACTTCCTGACGCCACAGAAGGCCCGACTCCATGACATTGCCCTTCTCGGAAGAGCAGACCTTGTTGCCGCGCTTGCGCGCCAGTTCAAAGGCCACGCGGGCCACGCGGTGAATCTCGTGCGTGTCATAGACCTGGGTGTTCACACCACGACGCTCGCCGTTCGGCAGGTCGGTGATGCCGCGCGGCGTACCGAAATAGACACCACCCGTCAGTTCGCGCACGATCATGATGTCCAGGCCGCGCACCACATCGGGCTTCAGCGTGCTGGCATCGACCAGCGCGTCGAACACCTTGGCGGGGCGCAGGTTGGCGAACAGCTCCATCTCCTTGCGCAGGCGCAGGAGACCGGCCTCGGGGCGCTTGTCAAAGCCCAGATTGTCCCATTTCGGACCGCCCACGGCGGCCAGCAGGACCGCATCCACGGCCAGGGCGCGGGCCATGGTCTCGTCGGTCAGGGGCGTGCCATGCGCGTCATAGGAGCAGCCGCCGACCAGACCTTCCTCAATCGCGAACTCAATGCCGCGCTTGCGGGTATACCAGTCGATGACGCGGCGGACCTGACGCATGACCTCGGGACCGATCCCGTCGCCCGGCAGCAGAAGGAGCGAACGCTTCGACATGAAATACCTCTGTATGTTTGCTTGGCATTGGCGGCGTGTCTTCGCCGCGGCTGAATTCATAGACCTTCCCGGTCACGCCGCCAAGGGGCGGCGCGCTTTGGGGGTGGTGCCAAAGGTACAGGTGGATCAGGAGGCCCAGAGCCAGGGCTGACCATCCTTGGCCTTGGTTTCGAAGGCATCAATGGACCCGGCCTCGCGCAGGGTCAGGCCGATATCGTCCCAGCCATTCAGCAGGCACTGGCGACGGAACGGCTCCACATCGAAGCCAATCTTCTCACCATCCGGCAGGGTGATGCTCTGTGCTTCCAGATCGACCGTGAAGGTGGCGTTGGCGCCATTGTCGGCGGCGGCCATCAGACGGTCCACCACCTCGGTCGGCATACGGATCGGCAGGATGCCGTTCTTGAAGCAGTTATTGAAGAAGATGTCGGCAAAGCTGGGCGCGATGATGCAGCGGATGCCGAAATCGGCCAGCGCCCAGGGCGCGTGCTCACGGCTGGAGCCGCAGCCGAAATTATCGCCGGCGATCAGGATCTTGGACTGACGATAGGCCGGCTTGTTCAGCACGAAATCGGCGACTTCCTGGCCATCCTTGAAACGCATGGAGGCGAACAGGCCAGCACCCAGGCCAGTACGCTTGATCGTCTTCAGATAGTCGGCGGGAATGATCATGTCGGTATCGACATTCATCAGGCGCAGCGGGGCGGCAACACCGGTGAGCTGAACAAACTTTTCCATGGGGCATACCCGACGACAAAGGGGACGAAACGGCCCCTTTTCTGCCATGTGCCTGCTGCATCGCGCAATACATGATCGTTGGAAGGCAGCCCTGCGACAGATGCTTGCGTAGTACTTAAACCACCACCCTTTTTTGACCGGCTGTCACCAATGGTCGGGATGGCAGAAGGGCAGGCCACACCCTATCTTGAAAGGAAGACCAAAAATCTGGTTCAGCGGAGGGTCGCGCCATGCGTGTGTTCCGTATCATCCTTCCCGTTACCGCCATCGATGATGCGGCCGTCTTCTATGGCGCGCTGCTGGCGCAGGCGGGTCGGCGCGTTTCGGCGGGCCGGCACTATTTCGATCTGGGTCAGATGGCGCTGGCCTGTTACGACGCAGAGGCAGAGGGCGATCAGGGGTCGGTACCGCCGCTGCCGCAGCCGGTCTATTTCGCCGTGCATGATCTGGAGGATTTCCACGCCCGCGCGGTCGCGGCTGGTGCCGTGATGGAGGGCGGGATCGACACCCGCCCCTGGGGCGAACGCAGCTTCTATTGCCGCGACCCGTTTGGCAACCCGCTCTGCTTTGTGGAAGCAGGCACGGAGTTTATGGGTTGACCCCTGCGGTTATACCAACGGTCATAAACTATGACTGTTGGTACGGCGGCGACCGCCGCCGCGCCGCACATGAGGCGTAGCAAGCCAGCGGATGCTGGCGCTGGCGATTGAGGGCATTAAGCCGCCTTGCCCAGATGCTCCTTGACGCCGCCCGCCATCAGGAAAGCCAGGCATTCATTGCGTCGCGTGCGATAGGCGCCGGGCGTCATGCCAACGGTGCGGCCAAAAATGCCCGTCAGATGGGCCTGCGACGAAAACCCCGTTTCTGCGGCGATTTCGGCCAGCGGCAGATCGCTTTCCAGCAGTAGCCGCTTGGCCCCGTTCACGCGGCGGGCCAGGACATAGCGGTGCGGTGCCTCGCCCAGGGCCGCCTTGAAACGCCGCGCGAAATGGCTTGCGCTCAACCCTGCCACGGCGGCCAGGGTGGCCAGCGACAGGTCGTCATCGAGGTTCTGTTCCACGAACAGCAGCACACGGCGAAGCTGCATCGCGGACAGGGCGTTGCCGACATCGGTGCCGGTGCCAGCGCGGCGGGCCAATACGGCCTCCACCCCCTCCGTCTCGGCGGCGATGCAGGCGGTGAATTGCGGGGGCAGACAATCGGGCGGCGGAACGGGCATGGCATCTCCCCTGTCTGAACCGGCACCAGCATGGGCGCGGGGCTGGTTCATCAACATGGATCGCCACGGGCCGACGCCAACCCGGCTATGCTGTCATCATCGACAGGGATGGTCAGGGATGGGGCGGGCGTGGCGGGAATGGACTGAAAGAGACCGGCAGATGAAAGGGTAACCCCGAACCCGGCTCCTGACCATATGATTAACCGTCCGACCCATGGCCGGTCTGTGCGCGTCATCACTGCTGCTGAAAAACAGGCGGGCTGCGGGTGATATCGATGTCCTTTGGGGGTTTGGCGCGTAGTGGCCCCCTGTTCTCGGAATTGGTCCTGCAAAGGCCATGTTTGCCGGGAATTTCTCCGTAACAGCCCTGGACATGGCGGCCCACAGACCGCACATAGACGCGGGGCAAATGTACCGGTGCAGTTGGAGTTACATCATGGGTTTTGCGCGTCGTATCGCGCCAGCCGCCATTGCGGCCATGGCCACCTTTTCCCTTTTCGCCGCCGGTGCCATGCCGGCCTTTGCTGAAATGGTCCTTAATCGCGGTAACCAGGCGGAACCGACCTCGCTGGACCCGCATAAGGGCACCGACGTACAGTCGGCCCGCATCGGTTACGACCTGTTCGAAGGGCTGATGACCTTCGGACCCGATGGTAAGACCATCCCCGGCGTGGCGGAAAAGTGGGAAATCAGCCCTGATGGCCTGACCTATACCTTCACCTTGCGCGCCGACGCCAAATGGTCGGACGGCACGGCGGTGACGGCAGAGGATTTCGTCTTCTCCTGGCGCCGGCTGGTCGATCCCAAGACGGCATCCGACTATGCCTATTTCCTGTGGCCCGTGAAGAACGGGGAGGCGATCAGCAATGGTAAGCTGGCGCCCGACAGTCTGGCGGCGGTTGCCGTCAATCCGCGTACCTTGAAGGTGACGCTGGAACGTCCCACCGGCTATTTCCTGGCCTCGCTGGTCCACCGCATGACCTATCCGGTGTCCAAGGCCAATGTGGAAAAGTTCGGCGCCGATTTCGTGAAGCCGGGCAATCTGGTCTCCAACGGCGCCTACAAGCTGACCGATTATATGCCGCAATCCTTCGTGAAGGCCGTGAAGAACCCGTTCTTCCGCGAAGCCAAAAGCGTAAAGGTCGACACGGTCGTCTTCCACCACACTGACAGCCCGGAAACCGAACTGCGCCGCTTCCGCGCCGGTGAACTGGATATCGTGCAGATGGCGCCGGTCACCCAGATCGACTGGCTGAAGCAGAATATGCCAGAGGTGATGAAGTTCTATCCGGTGCTGGGCACGCAATATCTGGCCGTCAACATGACGAAGGAGCCGCTGGCGTCCAACCCCAAGCTGCGTCAGGCCCTGTCGCTGGCCGTGGATCGGCAGATCATCGTGGACAAGATCACCAAGTCCGGTGAGGTCCCGGCCTATACGCTTACGGCGCCGGGCGTGCCCGGCTATACCCTGCCCGACGCCAACATGGCCAAGGCGACCCAGGCCGAACGCGACGCCATGGCCAAGAAGCTGGTGGCAGAGGCCGGTTATGGTCCGGGCGGCAAGCCGCTCACGGTCGAGGTTCTGCACAATACCAACGAAAGCACCCGCAAGATCGCGGTGGGCATCGCCTCCATGTGGCAGTCCAAGCTGGGCGCCAAGGTCAGCCTGAATAATCAGGAATGGAAGGTCGTTCTGCAAAATGCCGGCGAGAAATCCTATGCCAACACGGTTGTGCTGGGCTGGATCGCGGACTTCCCCGATCCCTACACGTTCCTGAAGCTGTTCCTGGCCGATGTCGGCAAGATGAACCGGTCTGGCTATACCAACGCCGCCTATGACGCCAAGCTGAAAGAGGCCAACCTGACCACCGATCCGGCTAAGCGCCTGACCCTGGTGGCAGAGGCGGAAGCGATGATGCTGGCCGATGCGCCGATGATCCCCATTTACCACACCTCTTACCGCAATCTGGTGCATCCGCGCGTCAAGGGCTGGTTCGAAAGCCCGATGGGCGTGCAGCCCACGCGCTATATCGAGGTCAACCGTTAACAAGCGGTTTTAATAAGGGACGCCCGTCACCAATGACGGGCGTCCCCAACCGGGCCATCAGCAACAAGGCCCGGAGCAAACAGGCGGTTCGCAACCCTACATGTAAGGAACAGGAGATAATCGGGCATGTCATCATTGTGGAAGAAGATGCGCGGTCTGGTGGCCGCCACGGCTCTGGTCGTCTCGGGCATGGGGCTGGTGGCCCTGCCGGCGCAGGCGGAAAAGGTGCTGCACCGGGGCAATGGCGCGGAGCCGGAAACCCTTGACCCCGCCAAATCCAGCGGCGTGCCCGAAAGCTGGCTGCAATATGACCTGTTCGATGGGCTGCTGGTACCCGACGGCAAGGGCAATTTCATTCCGGGCGCCGCCGAGAAATGGGATGTCAGTGCCGATGGCCGCGTCTACACCTTCCATCTGCGGCGCAACGGCAAATGGTCGGACGGTACGCCGGTGACGGCCCAGGACTGGGTCTATTCCTGGCGCCGTCTGGTCGATCCCAAGACCATGGCCGATTACGCCTATTTCCTATGGCAGGTGAAGAACGCGCAGGACATCACGCTGGGCCGAAAGGCACCGGAAACGATGGGCGTGCGCGCTGTCGATGATTACACGTTCGAGGTGACGCTGGGCGCACCCACCCCGTATTTCCTGTCCATGCTGCACCACCACTCCACCTATGCCGTGTCCAAGGCGAATGTGGAGAAGTTCGGGGCGGAGTTCGTGAAGCCCGGCAATCTGGTCACCAACGGTGCCTATATGCTGGTGGAGTCGGTGCCGCAGAGCCACATCAAGATGGTGAAGAACCCCCACCATTACGACGTGGCCAATACCAAGATCGACACGGTCTTCTTCTACCCGACCGAAAACCAGGAAGCGGAGCTTAAGCGCTACCGCGCCGGTGAGCTGCACATCGCCTACGAGGTGCCGGTGGCACAGATGCAGTGGCTGCGCGAGAACCTGAAGAGCGAGCTGCATCTGGCCCCTTATTTCGGCACCTATTTCTATGCGCCGAACATGACCAAGGAGCCATGGAAGTCCAACAAGGACCTGCGTCTGGCCCTAAACCTGGCCATCGACCGCGACATCATCGTGGAAAAGGTGAACCAGCGCGGTGAAATCCCGGCCTACAGCTTCGTGCCGCCCGACACCACCAACTATACCCAGCAGCTTCCCGACTACGCCAAATGGACGCAGGCTCAGCGTGACGCCAAGGCCAAGGAGCTGGTCGCCAAGGCCGGTTACGGGCCGGGGGGTAAGCCGCTGGAGATCGAGGTCCTGTACAATACCCAGGAAAACCACCGCAAGGTGGCCATCGCCATCGCCGCCATGTGGCAGCAGAAGCTGGGTGCCAAGGTCACCTTGAACAATCAGGAATGGAAGGTGTTCCTGAATACCCGTGACGAGAAGAAGTTCAAGGACATCACCCGCCACGGCTGGATTGGCGACTATAACGATGCCAATAATTTCCTGGAACTGCTGCGTGGCGATATCGGCAAGCAGAACCCGTCCGCCTTCTCCGACCCGCAGTTCGACCTGCTGATGGCAGAGGCCAACACCACCGCCGACACGGCCAAGCGCGCGGCCCTGTTGCAGCAGGCTGAACGCCTGATGATCGAGGAAGTGGCCGTCTTCCCGATCCATTTCTACAGCTCCAAGCACATGGTCAGCCCCAAGCTGATCGGCTGGACTGACAATCTTCAGGATTTGCACCCGTCGCGCTTCCTTGACCTGAAACCGTAAGGTCACCCTTCCTCGAAACCCCGGCCGCAGCAACGGCCGGGGTTTTTTCTTGCCCGCATGCCGGGGCCGTCTATCCTGGGTTTCGGCCCTTTGGTGGAATGGAGAATGTCCGGTGCGGTTCCTGGCGACGTGCGTGTCCTGCCTGCTGTTGCTGGTCACCCTTCTGGTGGCGCCGGCGCGGGCGGAGATGGTGCTGCACCGTGGCAACGGGTCGGAGCCGGAAACGCTGGACCCGCATAAATCGACCGGCGAGGGCGAAAGCTGGATCGAGATGGACCTGTTCGAAGGGCTGGTCACGGCGGATGCGCAGGGCCGCATCATTCCCGGTGCCGCCCTGTCCTGGACCATCAGCGATGACCGCCTGACCTATACTTTCAAGCTGCGGCCCGATGGGAAATGGTCGGACGGGACCAAGGTGACCGCGTCGGACTTCGTATTCTCCTGGCGCCGTCTGGTGTCGCCCGCCACCCGTTCCCGCTATGCCTTCTTCCTGTGGCCCGTGAAGAACGCAGAGGCCGTGTCAAAGGGCGACATGCCGGCCAGTGCCATGGGTGTGGAGGCGGTGGACGACCTGACCCTGCGCGTCACGCTGGAGGCGCCGACCTCCTATTTCATATCCTCCCTGCAGCACCATTCCACCTATGCCGTGTCGCAGGCCAATGTGAAACGGTTCGGGGATGACTTCATCAAGCCCGGCAATCTTGTCTCCAACGGCGCCTTCATGCTGGAGGAGGCGGTGCCGCAGGGCCATGTGAAGCTCGTGCGCAACCCGCATTTCCATGCAGCATCCACGGTGACCCTGGATGCCGTCTATTTCTACCCCACGGAAAACCGCGAGTCCGAGTTGAAGCGCTTTCGGGCCGGGGAACTGGATGTGACCTACGACCTGCCCGATGGCCAGATCGCCTGGGTGCGGCAGAACATGCCCGCCGACCTGCGGCTGGCGCCCTTCTTCTCCACCTATTGGTTCTGCTTCAACCTGCGCAACGAGCCGTGGAAGTCGAACCCCGACCTGCGTGCCGCCCTGTCACTGGCCATCGACCGGCAGTTGATCGTGGACAAGATCACCCAGGCCGGCGAAATCCCCGCTTATACGATCACCCCGCCGGGGACGGAGAATTACGTGGCCCCCCTGCCGGAATGGGCCCGCTGGACCCAGGCACAGCGTGATGCCAAGGCCAAGGAGCTGCTGGCCAAGGCGGGCTATGGTCCGGGGGGTAAGCCCCTGGAGGTGGAAATCCTGTTCAACACCTCGGAAAACCACCGCAAGATCGCCATCGCGCTGGACAGCATGTGGCGGCAGAAGCTGGGTATCCGGGTCAAGATGACCAACCAGGAATGGAAGGTGGTGTTGCAGTCCCGGGCCGAGGGCAAGTTCCAGGATCTGGTGCGCGCCGGCTGGATCGGCGATTACAACGACGCCTATTCCTTCCTGTCCCTGTTCCTGTCGGATGTGAAGGGCCAGAATCACAGCGGCTACGCCAATCCCGACTATGACCGTCTGGTCCGCGCGGCCTCGTCAGAGGTGGACCCGGCGGCAAGGCGGCAGCTGTTGCAGCGGGCCGAGGCCCTGATGCTGGCCGACCATCCCGTGATCCCGATCTACACCTATGTCACCACCCACATGGTGTCGGCCCGCGTCAGCGGCTGGCAGGACAATATCCGCAACCTGCACCTGTCGCGGTATCTGTCGGTGGTTCGGTGAGTCCGTCTACTCGTTATCTTCATTCTCGTAATAGAGAATTCTGGTAACGCCATAGCGGGTTTCCAGCTTTGTTTTGCCATAGCACCAGAATCGCGTGGCAACCTGCGCCTTCTGTTCCTCTGTCCAGCTTTCGGGCCAAGCATTGAACAGGTCGCGACTGACATGAAGGCGGTCAAGGAAGGTATTGCTGCGGGCTACAATGGCGTCCTGAGCCTGACGCTGCTCTGCCGTTGCTTCCGGTCCCAGAAACTCGCTGCCCCCGGGACCGCCATGCCAGCACACATAACTGTCGGGCAGAACAAATTTGAAAGCAGCAGCCACAAAGATGTAGTTGCCACAAGATGACAGGCATTGCTTATCGATGACCAAGCCGACCTGTTTGGCGACCATGTAATCGCCGATATCCATGGCGTAGCGGACGTCGCCGCCACCGCTCTTCATGACGATGATGCTGATGTCATCTTTCTTCACCAGATCAAAGAACTGACCAGCTGTTTCCGCGTTTATATTGCCATAGAAACAAATCACATCCTCGAACCGTTCAACCCCGAATTTCGGGATCATGGTCCGGCAACGGTCACGCAGAGCCGTCGCACTGGTCAAGTCCGACAAAGCCTTTGGCGGCTGTGCCGCCACTTGAACCGACAGCAGTAGAAATGCAGCCATCGACAGGAGGGCTGTTCTCAGCTTTCGGGCGAATTGTATGCTCATCCGTCCTCTTACCCTCCGACGCGTAGGACAGGACCCGCCAAGTCGCCGATCCAGTGCAAGTCCCTTCTTACCGCCCCACCCACCCCGCCAGCATCCGCACCCATAGCCGCCGCAGCGCCTCATGCCCCGGTGCGGGGCCGGCGGCCAGTTCCTGCATGGCCATGCCGCGCAGCATGTAGATGGTCAGCACCATCAGGTCGGCCATTTCCGTCACATCGTCCGCGTCGGGGCGCAGTGACAGGCCCCAATTGCTGCCGATGGCGGCCAGGAAGCCGGAAAAGATCGGGGCCAGGCGGGCGCGCAGCTCGGCATCGGTGCGGGCCGCCATCGCCACCTCGAACAGAAGGTCGCGGTGGCGGCCCGTATAGAACCGGGTCCAGGCCGCCTCAATCATGGCGGACAGTCTATCCTCCAGCGGCAGGGACGGGTCCGGGGCCTCCGCCGGTCCCAGGGCGCGAGCCGACGCCACGGCGCCCAGCAGCAACCCCTCTGCCGCCAGGGCCAGCATTTCCGCCTTCGTCTCAAAATGATGGGCCCAGGCTCCGCGCGACACGCCGGCCCTTTCCAGGATCACCGACAGCGAGGCGCCGGCACTGCCATGTTCGGCCAGCGCATCCAGCGTGGCCGCCGCCAGACGCTCCCGCATCTCCTCGCGCCGTGCCGCCTGGCTGCGCCGTTCGGGCTTTGCCTGCTCCGCCACGTTCCTTCACCCGCTTCAACTTTTTCCGTTTTCATCATTGCCACAAAAGCCAGGTCGATGTAAAAACAAACCAATCGGTCTGTTTTTATAAACTAGCAGCGGGAGGATCGGATGGCACAGACGGACAATGTCGGGCGGCTGGCGCGCAGCATGGCTTTCTATTCGGCCTATCACCGGCACCCGCATAACCGGCTGACGCATTATTTCGGCGTGCCGACCATCGTGTTCGCGGTGATGCTGGGCCTGTCCTATATCCCGGTGCCGCTGGGCGGGATGCAGGTCAGTGTGGCGCTGATCCTGATGGCGGTTCTGGCTGCCTACTATGTCTATCTGGACCCGATGATCGGCGGCACCCTGGCGGCCCTGTCGGTGCCGTTCCTGATGCTGGCCGACCATGTCACCACGCTACCGGGACAGACAGCCGCCATCATCGGGGCCGTCACCTTCATCGGCGGCTGGGCCGTACAGTTGCTGGGCCACAAGTTTGAGGGCAACAAGCCGGCCCTCACGGCCAATCTGCTGCAAATCTTCGTGGCCCCGCTGTTCCTGGTGGCCGAGGCCTATTTCGCCCTGGGCCTGCGCAAGGACGTGGAGGCGCAGGTTGAACGACTGGTGGCCGATGGTATCGGTGGTCCCGGCGCCTTGGGCCTGCCGGCGCATCAGGGCTGATCCGCCATGGGGCAGGGGCGGCGCATTCTGATCGCCGGCGCCGGCAGTGTCGGTGCCTATGCGGGTGGCTGTCTGGCGCTGGAGGGGCGTTCCGTCACGCTGCTGGGGCGCCCGGCCCTGATGGAGCGGGTGCGGGCACGCGGCCTGCGGGTCAGTGATCTGGACGGACTGGACCGGAAGACGCTGCCCGGTCCCTGCCTGCGGCTGGATACCGATCCGGCGGCGGCCATGGAAGATGCCGGTCTGATCCTGGTTACCGTCAAATGCGCCGACACGGCGGCCATGGCCGACCTGATCGCCCGACACGCCCCGTCCGACGCCTGGGTCGTCAGTTTGCAGAATGGCGTCGGCAATGCCGGTATCCTGGCGGACAGGCTGGGTCCCGGACGGGTAGTGGCGGGCATGGTGCCCTTCAACATCGTGCAACTGCCCGATGGCCGCATTCATCGCGGCACCGGCGGTACCATCCTGATTGCTGCCGGCTTTTACGGCCTGCGCCAGGAACTGGACGTGCCCGGTCTGCCCGTGGCGGAAAGTGCGGACATGGACGGCGTTCTGTGGGGCAAGCTGCTGATCAACCTGAATAATGCGCTGAACGCCCTGTCAGGTCTGCCATTGGCACAGCAATTGGCTGCACGTCCCTGGCGCCGGCTGCTGGCGGCACAGCAGATGGAGGGGCTGGCAGCATTAAGGCGGGCGGGAATCCGCCCGGCGAAGCTGGGGGCCGTATCCCCGCGCCTGCTGCCCCACATCCTGCGCCTGCCTGATCCGCTGTTCCGGGTGCTGGCCCGGCGGATGCTGTCTATTGATCCTTTGGCCCGGTCCTCCATGTGGGAGGATCTGGAACGCCGTCGTCCGACAGAGATTGACCAGCTGCAAGGTGCCGTGATCGCGCTGGCGGCCCGCCACGGCCTGTCCGCCCCGGTCAGCACCCGCGTGCGCGACCTGATCCAGGCGGCGGAGGCCGTGGGCGGCGGTTCGCCGGGGTTGAGGCCCGAGGCGGTGGCGTAGAGTGGAAACACGCTCTACACCTTTGTTTTCTTCAATCGCCGGCGCTGCGTCCACAGCTAGGCTTACGCCGCACGAGCGGCGCGGCGGCAGTCGCCGCCGGAGCAGCGTCCGGTAACCGCAAGCTGCTCGTAACCCATCCCGCGACAAGCATCCCATTGCCATTCCCGATGATCGGCCTAGGATGCGCGGCAGGTTTCCCCCTTGGATGTTGCACGCCATGAAAAACGCCCGCCGTATCGCCGCCGCCCTGCTGGCGCTGTCCAGCCTTGCCGGCTGCATGGCCGCCCCGGCACAGCGTGAGTCGCGCGAAGGTCTGGACCCGCGCCGGGCCTGCCTTGCGCAATGCAACCGCGACAACAATATCTGCATGGACCAGCAGTCGGCCAGCCCCGGCAATACCTCGCAGGTCGGTCGCACCGACTATGGCATGGGGGCGACCTGCAAGGCCGAATTGCAGAGCTGCCAGGCCCGCTGCTGAACCCCGCTTCCGTCTCCTGGAGTCGGTCAAAGATGAAGAAGCTTGTCATCTCCTGCCTGGCGGGCCTGCTGCTGGCGGCCCCCTTGCCCGTGCTGGCGCAGGATCGTGCCGTGCCGGTCAGCCGGGCCGATATCACCTTGTCCTTCGCGCCGCTGGTGAAGCAGGCGGGGCCGGCGGTCGTGAATATCTACACCAAGCGGCGGGTGCAGCAGCGCATCTCCCCCCTGTTGCAGGACCCGCTGTTCCAGCGCTTCTTTGGGGATGCCCTGTCGGGTATCCCGCGCGAACGGGTGGAAAGCAGCCTGGGTTCCGGTGTGATCCTGGGGGCCGACGGTCTCATCGTCACCAACGCCCATGTCATCAAGGACAGTGACGAGATCACCGTCGTCCTGTCCGACCGGCGCGAGTTCGCGGCCAAGCTGATCACCACGGACGAACAGGTCGATCTGGCCGTCCTGCGCATCGATCCGGGCAAGGAAAAGCTGCCCGTGCTGGAGATGCATGACAGCGACAATCTGGAAGTCGGCGATCTGGTCCTGGCCATCGGCAACCCATTCGGGGTGGGCCAGACGGTGACCAGCGGCATCGTGTCGGCGGTGGCCCGTACCGCCGTCGGCATTTCCGACTATAATTTCTTCATCCAGACCGATGCCGCCATCAATCCCGGCAATTCCGGCGGCGCGCTGATCGGCATGGATGGGCGGCTGGTGGGGATCAATACCGCCATCTACAGCCGGTCCGGCGGGTCCATCGGCATCGGTTTTGCCATTCCGGCCAACATGGTCCGCACCGTTGTGGACGCGGTCCGCAATGGCGGCAAGCTGGTGCGGCCCTGGATCGGGGCCGGCGGGCAGCCGGTGACCAGCGATATCGCCTCCTCCCTGGGCCTGACGCGGCCTGCCGGCGTGCTGATCAATCAGGTGCGCAAAGGCGGGCCGGCGGATCAGGCGGGGCTGAAAGTCGGCGACGTGGTCACCGCCGTCAATGGCAAGGCCGTGGATGATCCGGACAGCATGCGCTATCGCGTGGCGACGCTGGGCGTGGGCGGCACCACCAATGTCACCTTCCTGCGCAATGGCCGGGAACAGAACCTGTCCCTGCGCCTGATCGGCCCACCGGAGGACCCGCCGCGTCAGGAAACCACGCTGGCTGGACGCACGCCCCTGACAGGGGCAAAGGTTGCCAACCTGAACCCGGCCCTGGTCGAGGAACTGCGCTTTGACGGGGCCGATAGCGGTGTGGTCGTGCTGGAGGTCGGGCGTGGATCGCCCGCCGCATCGCTGGGCCTGCGCCCCGGCGACGTGGTGCTGTCGGTCAACAATACCGAGGTGAAACGGGTGGGCGACCTGGATGCCGCCCTGGCCGGACAGGTCCGCCGCTGGACCATCGCCGTCCGGCGCGGGGACCAGACGCTGACCACTACGGTTGGCGGGTAAATAAAAGCCCCCGCCGGATCGCGCCGGCGGGGGCTTTCACGTTACAGACCTCTTAGTTCACGCGGGAACCGGTGCCCAGCAGGCCACGGTTACGCAGCAGCGCGTCAACCTTGGGGGCGCGGCCACGGAAGGCGACATAGGCCTCCATCGGGTCCTTCGACCCGCCGGCGCTGTACACTTCCTGGTATAGCTTCTGGGCCAGCTTCGGATCGAAGATGTTGCCGGCTTCCTTGAAGGCGTCGAACCCGTCGGCGTCCAGCACTTCGGCCCACATATAGCTGTAATAGCCAGCCGAGTAGCCGTCGCCGGAGAAGACATGCGTGAAGTGCGGGCTGCGGTGGCGCATGACGATTTCCTTCGGCATGCCCAGCTTGGCCAGCTCATCGCGCTCGAACTTGTCCGGGTCCAGGTCCTTGGCGTCGGTCAGGCTGTGATAGGCCAGATCGACCAGCGCGGACGAGGTGTAGGAGACGGTGGCAAAGCCCTGGTTGAAGGTCTGGGCCGCCAGGATCTTGTCCAGCAGGGCCTTGGGGATCGGCTCGCCCGTCTTGTAATGCACGGCGAAGCGCTGCAGAATCTCAGGCTGCTCGATCCAATGCTCCAGAATCTGGCTGGGGAATTCCACGAAGTCGCGCAGCACCGACGTGCCCGAAAGCTGCGGATAGGTCACGTCCGACAGCATGCCGTGCAGGCCATGGCCGAACTCATGGAACAGGGTGGTGGCGTCATCGAACGATAGCAGCGTCGGCTGGCCCTCGGCCCCCTTCGCAAAATTATTGTTGTTCATGACGATGGGCGTCACCTTGCCCGACAGCTTCTCCTGTTCGCGCAGGGAAGACATCCAGGCACCCGAACGCTTGCTCGGCCGGGCGAAATTGTCGCTGTAGAAGACGGCGACGTGCTGGCCCTTCTTGTCCTTGACCTCATACACCTTCACGTCGGGGTGGTAGCGGGGCACGTCCTTCAGCTCATGGAAGGTCACGCCGAACAGCTGATTGGCCGTGAAGAACACCGCTTCCATCATCTTGTCGAGCTGGAAGTACGGCTTGATCTCTTCCTCGTTCAGGTCGTACTTCGCCTTGCGCACCTTCTCGGCGTAGTAATACCAGTCCCAGGGTTCGATCTGGATGTTCTGGCCTTCGCTGGCCGCCATCTTGGCCAGATCGTCCTTTTCTTCCGCCGCGCGTACCTTGGCGGGTTCCCAGACCTGGAGCAGCAGATCGCTGACGGCCTGCGGGTTCTTGGCCATCGTGTCGGCCAGCTTGTACTCGGCAAAGGTCTTGTAGCCCAGCAGGTTCGCGCGCTCGATCCGAAGCTGCACGATCTCCTTGATAGCAGCGTTATTGTCCTGGGCATCGCCATTGTCGCCGCGCGCGGTCCAGGCCTTCCAGGCCTTCTCCCGCAAGGCGCGGTTGGCAGAGAAGGTCAGGAACGGTTCGATCGAGGAACGCGACAGGGTGATGACATACTTGCCCTCATCCCCGCGCTCCTTGGCGGCCTGGGCGGCGGCGGCACGCACGAATTCCGGCAGGCCCACCAGCTCTTCCTCGCTGGTCAGGACCAGCTTGTATTCCTTCTCGTCGGCCAGGACATTCTGGCTGAACTGCGTGGACAGAACGGCCAGGCGCTGCAGGATGGCGGCCATCCGGTCGCGGTCCTTGCCTTCAAGCTTGGCCCCGGCGCGCACGAAATCGATGTAATAGCGCTCAAGAACGCGGGCCTGCTCCTTCGACAGTTTCAGGCTGTCGCGCTTGGCGTACAGCGTGTCGATGCGCGCGAACAGGGCTGCGTTCAGATTGATGGCATTGCCATGCGCCGCCATGACCGGCGCCATTTCGCGCTGGATCTTCTGCAATTGGTCATTGGTGTTGGATGCGGTCAGGCTGCCGAACACACGGGCGACCGTGCCCAGCATGTTGCCGCTCTTCTCCAGCGCGTCGATGGTGTTGGCGAAGGTGGGGGCGTCCTTATTGTCCGTGATCGCCTTGATTTCCGCCAGATGGTCGGCCATCGCCTTCTCATAGGCCGGCTTGAAATGTTCCGGCTTGATGGCGTCATAGGGCGGCACGCCGAACCGCGTGTTCCAGGGATGGAAGAAGGGATTGTCGCTGGTCACCTTGGTCTCCGCCTGCGCCACCTGAAGGGCTGCGTCCGCTGCCTGCGCCATCATCGGCATGCACGTGCCTGCCATGGCCAGGATCAGGGCCGAAGCCCCGTTCTTCAACACCGCTTTCACTGCCTGTCCCCTTAATTCTTATTGAGGGATTGTCCGAACCGTCATGGGTCGGGCATCGCGCCGCAACTGACAAGAGGCGAAACATTTCCGTTACAATGAACCGTCATCTTCGCCGAAATTGTCGCGGATCATGTCAACCCAGGACTGGTGGCGATATGAAAGGCTCGTTTACACTGCCCTCCCGCACCCATCACCGGACACGCCATGCACGCCGCACACAAGCCCGTTCCCCGTCTGGCTGAGCTTGACATGAAGGCCCACCGCTATGCCGACAAGGGGGCCTATCAAAAGGAACTGGAAAAATTGCAGGAGAAGATCCTGCATGTGCAGCAGGCCTACTGGCATGGCAAGCGCCGGGCCGTGATCGTGTTCGAAGGTTGGGATGCTGCCGGCAAGGGTGGGGCCATTCGCCGCCTGACGGAGAACCTGGACCCGCGTGGCGCCCATGTCTGGCCCATCACCGCGCCCACGGCAGCCGAACAGGGCCGGCACTATCTGTGGCGCTTCTGGCAGCGTCTGCCCGAACCCGGCACCTTCGCCATTTTCGACCGGTCCTGGTATGGGCGCGTTCTGGTGGAACGGGTCGAAGGCTTTGCCAAGCCCCACGAATGGCAACGCGCCTATGATGAGATCAACGAGTTCGAACGGCTTTTGACCGATGATGGCGTGCGCATCGTCAAGCTGTTCATGCACCTGTCACCGGACGAACAGTTGGACCGGTTCAAAGAGCGGCTGAACAATCCCTATAAGCGCTGGAAACTGACGGCGGAGGACCTGCGCAACCGCGACCGGCGGCCCGCCTATGAGGAGGCGATTGACGAGATGTTCGCCCGGACCAGCACGGATCAGGCACCCTGGGTCGCCGTGCCCGCCGATGCCAAATGGCATGCCCGCGTGGCCGTGTTGCGCCATGTCGTGGATGCCCTGGCGGCGGGCGTGGACGTGACGCCACCGCCCCTGGACCCGGCGGTGAAGAAGGCGATGGAGAAGCTGCTGGGTTAAGGGGGCTTTACCTCTTGTGTAACTCCCCTCGTCATCCCGGCGGAAGCCGGGACCCAGGGGTCAAGCGCCCGACTTGTCAGCAGTGCCGATCCAGGCAGCATCAACGGTTGGTCCTGTGGCTCCTGGGTCCCGGCTTCCGCCGGGATGACGAGGGGGGGGGCCGTTCAATACCCTGCATCAGCGGGAAAAGCCTATGACCCCTTCTTGTCCACCGGCGTTGCGTCGGCGGCGCGGCGGGTACGCTGCCAGGCGTCCAGGGTCCGGCGCAGATTGGCGGCGGCTTCCCGCTGCAAGGCGGTGCGACCGGCGGCGGGATTGTTGAACGCCGTCTCCAGCTCCTCCTGCTCCGCCAGACAGGCCTCATAGCTCAACAGCGCATTGCGGTCGCTGTCGATCCTGTCGGCATGGCCGCTCTGGATACCGCCATCAATCCGAGGGAGGGTGCAGGGACCCGCAAAGGCAGGGCCGGCCACCAGCAGAGCGGTCAGGGCGAGGGTGCAGGATTTGGTGGACATGCGGATACCCGATGGAGGGTCGCGACAGGAATGATAACAGCGGCCATTACCCCTGTGCATCGCCTTGAGAGTCGCATGAATGCGCAGGCCATGACAGTGCCTATTTCACACCGAAAGGTTATAGCGCCAACTTCGGCACGCGTGCGGAAAATGCCTCAGCCACGCCGGCCCGCACCACGCAGGGCAACAGCCAGGGTGGTTGCCGTGCTTTCGGCATCGCGCGGCACGATCACCATACCATCGGCGGCGGCGGCCAGACCGGCATGATCGGCGGGGCCCGGCTGGTCGGCCAGGATCACGTCCCAGGAACTGGCGGCCTTGCGCAGCACCTGTACCGCGCGCGACGGGGTGGGGACCAGCGTTACCTCGCACCCATACCCGTCCAGTTCCAGGATCAGGGCATCGGCATCTTCAGAGGCCGACACCATCAGCACCCGCACCGCCGCCTCACGCCGGCTGGACGGGATGCGTTCGGCCAGTTCCATGGCCTGACGGCCTGCCCTCTGGATCTGGCGGGCGAACTCACGCTGCGGCCCGTCGGGCAGGTCAGACTCCAGGAAGGAAGCGAAGCCCAGCAGGGCGTTCAGCGCATTGACGAGGTCATGGCGCAGCCCGCGCGGCAGGCCATTGGCCTCCAGTGCGGGGGTTTGCGCGTCATCAGCGGGCAAGGCCCAGCTCCACGGCGCGCATGGCGGCCTGCGTGCGGTTCTTGGCGCCCAGCTTCCGGCACAGGCCCCGGATATGCAGCTTCACTGTCACCTCCTCAAGGTCCAGTGCGCGGGCGATCTCCTTGTTGGACTGACCCTTCAGCAGGAAGTCCAGCACCTCACGCTCGCGCCGGGTGAAGGTGCTGTTGAGCGCATTGCCGTCCGACGCCATGGCGCTTTCGGCCAGATTATCGGGCATAAAGGTCTCGCCTGCGGCCATGCGCTGCACGGCCTGCAACAGGATGGACCCCGGCAGCGTCTTGGGCAGGAAGCCCACGGCGCCGTGGGCCATGGCCAGACGGATATCCTCGTTCTTGGCCTCGCCCGACATCAGGGCGATCTTCAGCGATGGGTAGCGTTCGCGCAGGCGGACAAGACCGTTCAGCCCGTTCATGCCGGGCATGCGCAGATCCAGCAGCAGAATGTCGAACGGCGCCCCGTCATCCAGGACCTTCAACGCCTCGCTGACCGTGCCCACGCCCTGGACGAAAGTGCCCGGCGCCTCACGCTCGAAATGCGAGCGCAGGGCATCACGCAGAAGGTCATGATCGTCGGCAATCAGCAGGCGCATGTTTTTCTGCCCAAGGAGTTCACGTTAACGCCTCAATATTACAGCAACGGGCGATTGCGCATAGCCCCCTGTTTGGTCCACCACCGGAATAGGTGCCCTTAGCCTATGACCTTAAGCCGCAGGGGTATGGCAAATGGCCCCTGCTGTTTTGTTTTGACTTGGCCGCCCGGCTGGGATAACGGTTTGAGCAGGTGAAAGGTGATGCCGTTCGCCGGGGTGTCTTGGCATATCCCCGTCCTTTCCGGACTGCCGCAGGGTGGGCCGGCGCGAATCGCCGAAAGCAGGTTCTACCCGAACCGCCTTCGACAAGGGCCATTACCGGGGTTGGTTTCCCGACCGTCCCTACCGCTTCACCCACCGCCCCCCTCCCTTTTCAGGTCATTCGTCCAAAGCGAAGTCCCGTACTTCCGGCCCCTGGTTCCGATTCCGTTGCCGAACCTTGGCCGTGATCCCGCCCCAATCGGGGCGCATCCATGGGGGTGCCGCCCCCGTTCCCGCAACCGGCCGTATGGCCGACCGACAGCCAGATCCGATGAATCTCCAGGAACTCAAGGCCAAAACCCCCGCCGAGCTGCTCGCCTTTGCTGAAGAGCTGCAGATCGAGAATGCCGGCACCCTGCGTAAGCAGGACATGATGTTCGCCATCCTGAAGCAGCTGGCCGACAATGACGTGCCGATCTATGGCGAAGGCGTGCTGGAGGTGCTGCCCGACGGGTTCGGCTTCCTGCGCTCACCCGAAGCCAACTATCTGCCCGGCCCCGACGATATCTACATCTCCCCGTCCCAGGTGAAGCGCTTCGGCCTGCGCACCGGCGACACGGTGGAGGGTCAGATCCGGGCGCCCAAGGATGGCGAGCGGTACTTTGCCCTGCTGAAGGTCAACACCATCAATTTTGACCACCCGGACAAGGTGCGTCACCGCATCAATTTCGACAATCTGACCCCGCTTTACCCGGATGAACGGCTGAAGCTGGAGGTCGAGGTCGATAATAGCGGCAAGGGCCGCAAGGACATGACCACCCGCGTCATCGACCTTGTCGCCCCCCTGGGTAAGGGGCAGCGCGCCCTGATCGTGGCGCCGCCGCGCACCGGTAAGACGGTGATGCTGCAGAACATCGCCCATTCCATCGCCACCAACCACCCGGAAGTCTATCTGATCGTTCTGCTGATCGATGAACGTCCGGAAGAAGTGACCGACATGGCCCGCTCCGTGCGCGGTGAGGTGGTGTCGTCCACCTTCGACGAGCCGGCGACCCGCCATGTGCAGGTGACGGAGATGGTGCTGGAGAAGGCCAAGCGTCTGGTCGAGCACAAGCGCGACGTGGTGATCCTGCTGGACAGCATCACCCGCCTGGGCCGCGCCTATAACACTGTGGTTCCCTCGTCGGGCAAGGTGCTGACCGGTGGTGTTGACGCCAACGCTTTGCAGCGCCCCAAGCGCTTCTTCGGTGCCGCCCGCAATATCGAGGAGGGCGGCTCGCTTACCATCATCGCCACCGCCCTGATCGATACCGGCAGCCGCATGGACGAGGTGATCTTCGAAGAGTTCAAGGGCACGGGTAACAGCGAAATTGTCCTTGACCGCAAGCTGTCCGACAAGCGCATCTTCCCGGCCCTGGATATCCAGAAGTCGGGCACCCGCAAGGAAGACCTGCTGGTCGACAAGGGCGCCATGGCCAAGATGTGGATTCTGCGCCGTATCCTGAACCCGATGGGTCCGCAGGACGCTGTCGAGTTCCTGGTCGACAAGCTGAAACAGTCGAAGACCAACAACGATTTCTTCGACAGCATGAACCAGTAAGGGGCTTGGCCCACCGTTTGGAAAAGGCCGCCGCCGGGCAACCGGGGCGGCCTTTTTCATGGGCTGGGGAAGGGGTAACGGCGACATCTGCTGACTTCCGCCGCCTTTTCTCCTATCATCCCCCGATCAAGTCCCAACCCACGCTCAGCGCAATTCGGAGCCGCCGGCTTTCGGCGTTCGGCTCCTCGTGTCTCCTGAAACATCCCCTGTTTTTGTGTTGCACGGCGTTGCATGGACCGGGGAAGAGCGGGGGCTGACCATGCCGCTCCCACCGAAGCCATAGACCATTTCATAGACCGGGTGACCGCCATCACGGCGGACCGCCGCGCAAATGGATAGGGTGGCTGAAATTGATCATGTCGCCATTGAAATGTCATGGAACCGGCGCATGATCACATCGTTGCCTCGTGGAACCGCGTATGCAGGCCCTCAAGGGGCCCGGACAGGAGGACGCCCATGGAAAACAATGATTTGATGCTTGATGATACCCTGCTTGGCGAGGTCAGCCTTGGTGAGCTTCTGTCCGACCCCATCGCCCTGCTGCTGATGGATCGTGATGGTGTGATGCCAGAGGATGTGCTGCGCATTGTCCGCGTCACAGCGGGACGGATCGCCAGCAATGATTGCGGTCCCGTCGGTGCGGCCATATCGGCCGCCTGACCTTTTGCACCTGATATGACGGACGGGGCGGTCGCCCGTCCGATTGAACTGCCGCTGCCCCCGTGCCATATGCAATTGTGAGATTGCAATGCCGGAGGGGTATCGTGCCCGACAGCCTGAACCATGCCGACCTGGGCGAATTGCCCGCCTGGGACCTGTCCGACCTGTATGCCGGGCCCGACTGCCCGGCATTAGCAGCCGACCTGACCCAGGCGGAGGCTGATGCCGCCGCCTTTGCCGAACGCTATCAGGGCAAGCTGGCGGGGTTGAGCGGGGCTGAACTGGCCCAGGCAATTGCCGATTATGAGAAGCTGGATGAGGTTCTGTCGAAGGTCATGTCCTTCGCGGGCCTTCTCTATGCCTCCAATATGGCCGATCCCAATATTGGCCGCTTCTATCAGGGGATGAGCGAGCGGGTGACGGGCATTTCCGTCCATCTGCTGTTCTTCACGCTGGAGATCAACCGGCTTGAGGATGCGGCCCTGGAGGCCAAGCTGGCCAGCCCGGCCCTGGCCGCCTACAGCCCCTTCCTGCGCGATACCCGCATCTTCCGCCCGCATCAGCTATCGGACGAGTTGGAAAAGCTGCTGCATGAGAAGTACGTGGCGGGCCGTGCCGCCTGGACCCGGCTGTTCGACGAACATCTGGCCGACCTGCGCTTCCCCGTCCGGGGGGAGGAACTGACATCGGCCCAGGCCCTCAACCTGCTTTCCTCCACCGATCCTGTTATCCGCAAGGAAGCGGCGCAGGTGCTGGGCGAGGTGCTGGGGAAGAACCAGCGTACCTTTGCCCACATCATGAACACGCTGATCAAGGATAAGGAGATCGAGGATCGCTGGCGGCACTATGCCAACCCCTGGTCATCCCGCAACCTGGCCAATCAGGTGGAGGATGAGGTGGTGGACGCGCTGCTCTCCTCTGTCCGTGCCGCCTATCCGCGCCTGTCCCACCGTTACTATGCGCTGAAGGCTAAATGGTTCGGGCAGGATAAGCTGGATTACTGGGACCGCAACGCGCCGCTGCCCGGCGATGATGATCAGAAGATCCCGTGGAACGAGGCCAAGCGCATCGTGCGCGACGCCTATGCCCGCTTCAGCCCGCGCATGGCGGAGATCGGTCAGGAGTTCTTCGACAATCCCTGGATCGATGTGCCGCCGCGTCCGGGCAAGAATCCCGGCGCCTTCGCGCACCCGGTGGTGCCCTCGGCCCATCCCTACCTGCTGCTGAACTATATGGGCCGCACGCGCGATGTGATGACGCTGGCGCATGAGCTGGGCCATGGCGTGCATCAGTATCTGTGCCGCGAACAGGGTCACTTGCAGGCCTCCACACCGCTGACATTGGCTGAAACCGCGTCGGTGTTCGGGGAGATGCTGACCTTCCGCGGCCTGCTGGATGCCACCACCGATCCCAAGAAGCGCAAGGCGCTGCTGGCCGGCAAGGTGGAGGACATGATCAACACCGTCGTCCGCCAGATCGCGTTTTATCAGTTCGAACGCAAGCTGCACACGGAACGGCGTGAGGGCGAGCTGTCAGCCGAGCGGATTGCCGATATCTGGATGGAGGTGCAGACCGAAAGCTTAGGCCCGGCCTTCCGCTGGGAAGACAGCTACCGGCCCTACTGGACCTATATCGGGCATTTCGTCCACTCGCCCTTTTATGTCTACGCCTACGCCTTCGGCGACTGTCTGGTGAACAGCCTGTATGCGGCGTACCAGGAGGCGGCGGCCAAGGGTGAGGGCGCGGCGTTTGCCGACAAGTATATGCAAATGCTGTCGGCGGCGGGCACGCTCCACCATACCGACCTGCTGGCCCCGTTCGGGCTTGACCTGAAGGACCCGTCCTTCTGGAACAAGGGTCTGGGTCTGCTGGACAGCTTCATTACCGAGCTGGAAGGGCTGTGAGGTCATAGCGGAGGCATGAGGGGAACCTCATGCCTCCCGTACATCCTTACTTCTTCAGGCCGATCTCACGCAGGCGCTGATCCAGATATTGACCGGCCGTCAGCTCATCCGAGAGGGGGGCGTCGGGGCGGGGATGCAGGAACAGCGGCATGGAATAGCGGGAGACATTATGTTCCGGCGGCGGGTTCACCACGCGGTGGGTCGTCGCCGGGAAATACCCGCCCGACGCCAGTTTCAGCATGTCGCCAGCATTGACGGCGATCATCCCGGCATCACAGGGCACGTCGTGCCAGTTTCCGGCAGTGTCCTGGGCCTGCAGCCCCGGCTCGCTTCCCGTCACCAGCAGGGTGATCAGGTTGATATCCTCATGCGCCGCGGCGCGCACGGCCCCCGGCTCATACCCCTCGCCGATGGGCGGGTAATGCAGGACGCGGAACAGGGTGCTGGTCGAGCCATCCATCATGTTGGGCAGCGGCTGCTTGAAGCTGTTGCGCAGGTCCTCGGGCACATTGTCCTGGATCCAGTTCAGCAAGGTCAGGCCCATGGCGGACAGATCGGCATACATCCGGTCGGTCGCGTCCTTTACCTGCGGCGGCAGGCGGCGGCCCGGATAGACATGGTAGAATTCCTTCAGGTCCTTGACGGCGCTGTCCTTGGCGTTTTCCGACTTGAACGGGAAATAGCCGTCCTGGATTTCCGGGTCGAACGTGTACTCGTGCTTGCCGTCCCAGGCGAAGAAACCGGACCAGACCTTGTACAGGTCCTGGATCAGGGCAGTGTCGATGCTGTGGTTGCGCAGGACGGCGAAGCCGGTTTCGCGCAGCGAGGTGACGAACTGCTGTGCGGCATCGGGCGCCCGGTAATCCACGGTGGCGATATTGAACATGGGTCTGTTGCCTTAGGCCTGATGTTTATGTGTATGGCTTGGTTCCTATCATCACGTTGCCACGCCCCGCGTCAATAGGCGGCCCCTTGCCGGAATGTCGCGCGCTGCCTATGTTGCGGCGCGATAGACCCTTTAACCATGCGGCGGCCCCCGATGCGTCCCACGCCCCTGCGTTTCCTGGCCGGTTCAGAGGCCATGGCCCGCATCCGCCGTGACGGGCTGCACGAGGATCTGTTCGATGTGGTGGCGGGCGCCAGCGGCGGGGCGAAATGGCTGGCCCTGACAAGGCTGGATCAGGCCCTGTTCGGTAGCTGGTTCCGCGACCGCGTACGCCCGCTGCATATGGTGGGCAGCTCCATCGGCACATGGCGCTTTGCCTGTCTGGCCCAACCCGACCCGGTGGCCGCCTGCCAGCGGTTTGAAGCCTGTTATCTTGACTACGCCGTCGACGGGCCGGTCAGTGCAAGCGAACTGACCGCCCATTGCCGGGATTTCCTGGATGTGATCTTCGGGGCCGACGGGATCGGCCATGTCCTGGCCCATCCCTTCATGCGGCAATCCATCCTGGCGGTTCGGGGCCGGGGACCGATACGGCCCGGCACGGGGAAGGTGGGTCTGGGTCTGGGCTTAGGCGCCGCTGGTCTTGCCAATCTGGTCAGCCGCCGCACCCTGCCGGCCTTCTTCGAACGCACCGTCCTGCATGATGGCCGCGATGCCCCACCATTTAATCTGAATGCGGAGTTCCCGACCCAGGCAGTGCCCCTGACACCTGCCAATCTGGTGCCGGCCCTGTTGGCATCGTCTGCCGTACCCTTCGTCTTTGACGGGGTCGTGGATATGGCAGGCGCGCGGCCCGGTCTTTATCTGGATGGCGGGATCATGGATTACCATCTCGATATGGGCTTCACGCCGCCGGGCCTTGTCCTCTATCCGCATTTCTCCCACCGCATTGTGCCGGGCTGGTTCGATAAGACGCTGCCCTGGCGCAGGGCGCGGGCTGCCAACCTTTCGCGCATGCTGGTCCTGTGTCCTTCCGTGGAATTCACCAAAGCCTTACCCTTCGGCAAGATCCCCGACCGTGGCGATTTCCGCCGTATGGATACCGCCACGCGGCAGAAATACTGGCGGACGGCGGTGGCGGAGACGGACCGCTTGGCCGATTGCTGGCGTGAAGCGTTGGAAAAGGACCGGGTGCCGGACCTGCTGGAACCCCTGGTTCCCTGACCAGCCTTAGCAGTGTCATCGAACCTGCACTTGACCGCCGGCCCCTGCATCGGCTTCATGCGCGAACCTTACTCCCCTCCAGCCGGAGCCCGCACCCATGGCCGTCTCGCCGCTCGCCCCCGCATCCTTCCCGTCGCTACCGCCCATTGCCGGCGTGCGTCTGGCCGGGCACCGCGCCGGCATCCGGTACAAGACGCCGCGCAACGACGTGATGGTCGCGGTGCTGGATGAAGGCTCCAGCGTGGCCGCCGTCCTGACCCGGTCGCTGACAGCATCGGCCCCCATTCATCGCTGCCGCGCCCATTTGGCCGGCGGCTCCGTGCGCGCCCTGGTGGTCAATGCCGGCAATTCCAACGCCTTCACCGGCAAGGCCGGGGAGGCGTTTGTGGACGCCACCATCGATGCCACCGTCGCCCTGCTGGGCTGTAAGCCCACAGAAGTGTTCCCCGCCTCCACCGGCGTCATCGGGCAGCCGATGCCCGCCGACCTGATCGCCAAGTCGCTGCCGGAAGCCTTCACCAAGCTGGTCCCGGCAGAAGGGGAGGCCTGGGAGGTGGGGGCCCGCGCCATCATGACCACCGACACCTTTCCTAAGGGGGCGTCGGCCACGGCCACCATCGACGGCGTGACTGTGACTGTTGCTGGCTTCGCCAAGGGCAGCGGCATGATCGCGCCGGACATGGCGACGATGCTGGCCTATGTCTTCACCGACGCCAATATCGCCCACGCGCCCTTGCAGGCGGTGCTGTCGTCAGCCACCGACCGGAGCTTCAACTCTATCACGGTGGATGGCGATACCTCGACGTCCGACACGCTGGTCCTGTGCGCCACGCGCAAGGCCGGGCATGCGGCCATTGAGGGCACCGACGATCCGCGTCTGGCCGCCTTCGCCAAGGCCGTGGATGCCGTCTGCCTGGACCTGGCGCAGCAGATCGTGCGCGATGGCGAGGGGGCGACCAAGTTCGTGGAAATCCGCGTCACCGGTGCCGACAGCGATGCCGCTGCCAAGCGCATTGCTCTGACGGTGGCCAATTCGCCGCTGGTGAAGACCGCCGTGGCCGGGGAGGATGCCAACTGGGGCCGCATCGTGGCCGCCGTGGGCCGCTCTGGCGAACGCGCCGACCGCGACCTGCTGGTCATCTCCGTCGGTGGCGTCCAGATCTGCGCCAATGGGATGGAGGTGCCGGGTTATGACGAGGCACCGGTGGCCGCCCATATGAAGGGCCAGGAAATCCTGATGGAGGTTGATATCGGCTTGGGCACGGGCACCGCGACGGTCTGGACCTGCGACCTGACTCACGGCTATATCGACATTAATGGCAGCTACCGGTCGTGAGCGGCGGCGACACACCCTGCTGGCAGGAACCGGTCCGTAAGGGGCCGGTCCGCACCGTCCTGGTGGCCGCCGTTGCCCTGGTCGATGCCGATGGGCGCGTGCTGCTGGCCCAGCGTCCACCGGGCAAGTCCATGGCGGGCCTGTGGGAATTTCCCGGTGGCAAGGTCGATGCGGGCGAGACGCCGGAGGCGGCCCTTGTGCGGGAATTGAAAGAGGAACTGGGGATCGACACGGCGGAAAGCTGCCTCGCCCCCATCGCCTTTGCCAGCCATACCTATGAGACGTTCCACCTGCTGATGCCGCTCTATGCGGCGCGCGTCTGGAAGGGCACGCCTACGCCGCTGGAGGGGCAGCAGCTGGCCTGGGTCAAGCCGGTGCGGATGGGGGATTACCCGATGCCGCCGGCGGATATCCCGCTGATTCCCATCCTGCGGGATTTGCTGTAATCACCGCCGGAGGGTGTGGATCGACCGGATCAGCAGGGCGATAACCACCAGGGCGCCCCCCTGGTGGGCCGACCCCAGCGCCACCGGTACGGCATGCAGCAGGGTGGTGATACCCAGCACCACCTGTCCGCCAATGCCCAGCGACAGCCACAGGGCCGACCGCTTCGCCACTTCCGGCAGGTCTGCCCGCTGACCTACGCGCCAGGCATAGGACAGAACCACCGCCGCCGTGGCGATGGCCAGCCAGCGATGCGTGAACTGCACCATCGCGGTATTCTCAAGGAAGTTCAGCCAAGCCGGCGACAGGTTCCAGACCTCCGGCGGGGCGAATTCCCCGTTCATCAGCGGCCAGGTATTATAGGCGAAGCCGGCATCCAGCCCCGCCACGAACGCCCCCCAGACCACCGTGATGGACACCAGCACCATGGCGGCCCAGCCATGACGGCGCAAGTCCGCACGGTCAGAGCGGTGGGCAGCGCCGGGATGGCGCAGGCCCAGGCCCGCCTGGATCAGCAGGGCGTAAAGGATCAACGCCATGGAGAGATGCATGGCCAGCCGGTAGTGGCTAACATCGGTCCGCACCGACAGGCCCGACTGCACCATGAACCAGCCGATGAAGCCCTGAAGCCCACCCAGCAGAAACAGGCCCACCAGCTTGGGCAGCATGGACCGGGTCACCATGCCCTTCACGGCGAACCAGATCAGCGGCACCGCGAAGACCACGCCGATCAGACGGCCCCACAGGCGGTGGAACCATTCCCAGAAGAATATCTGCTTGAACTCATCCAGGCTCATGCCCCGGTTCAGGACCTGATATTCGGGGATCTGCTTGTACTTTTCGAACTCGATCAGCCACTGCGCCTCGTTCAGCGGCGGCAGGGTGCCCGTGATGGGCTTCCATTCGGTGATGGACAGGCCGCTTTCCGTCAGGCGGGTGATGGCGCCGATGATGGCCATGACAAAGACCATGCCGGCACAGGCCAGCAGCCAGTTGGCAACGGCGCGGTGGCCGGGGACGAGAGGGGCGGCGGTCATGACAGGCCGTTCGGTGGGTGAAAAGATGCCGTGATATGGGGTCGATACGGCCCGTTGGTCAAATGCCGGGCTTGCGGCCCCGCGTCGCAGCCAGGGCGGACAGGATCGGCCCCGACGCCGCCGGATCGCGCATGACTGCGCCCATGACCGCAACACCGGCCGCCCCGGCGCTGATACAGTCCCCGGCATTGCCAGCGTCAACCCCACCCAGCGCCAGGGTGGGCAGCGGCATGCCGGACAGCGCCGCCGGCCCCATGGCCGGGCCGTAGCCCGGCTTGGATGGGGTCAGGAAAATGGGGCTGAGCGTAGCGTAATCCGCCCCGTCGCGCGCCGCCGCCGCCACACCATCCCGGTCATGGCAGGAGGCGCCAATCAGGGCGTCCGGCCCCAGAATGCGACGTGCGCCGGCAATGTCCGCCCCGTCTGGCAGATGCACGCCATGGCAAAGTGGCGCCAGTTCCGGCATGCCATGGACCGTCAACGTCCCACCGACGCCGTCCAGCAGGGGCCGCAAGGCCAGCAGTAGGTCCGCCTGCTGTGCCACGGGCAAATCCTTTTCCCGCAGGCTGACCCAGCGGCAGCCCGCCGCTACCGAAGCCGCCACGGCGGCCAGTATCCCGCCCGCCGCCTGCGACCGGTCGGTGATCAGCAGCAGGGGTGGGGCGGGCAGAGGCCTCACGCCGTCAGCCTTCCGCCGATCTGGTGGGGATAGCCGCGCAGGAAGGCAGCCCCATCCACCGGCCCCTTGCCGGGCCGCTGCACCCGGATCAGGCGCAGCGCCCCCTTGCCACAGGCCAGGGTCGGGCCAGAATCCAGAAGGGTGCCGGGTTCGCCCGCGCCATCGACGGCCACCGCCTCCAGCACCTTCAACTTCTCGCCATTGGCTAGATCAATCCAGGTGCCGGGCCAGGGGGTCAGGCCGCGCACCTGCCGGTCCAGTTCCGGGGCGGGGCGGGTCAGGTCCAGCCGGCCCTCATCCTTGGACAGTTTGGCGGCATAGGTCACGCCCTCATCGGGCTGCGGCACCGGGGGCAGGGTGCCATCGACGATGCCGGGCAGGGCCGCCACCATCAGGCGCGCGCCCATGGCGGCCAGCGCGTCATGCAATTCGGCGGCATTCATCCGCGCCGTGATGGGCAGGGCGTCCTTCAGCAGCATAGCGCCCGTATCCAGACCGGCATCCATCTGCATGATGGTCACGCCCGTCTCTGCATCCCCCGCCAGGATCGATCGCTGGATGGGGGCGGCTCCACGCCAGCGCGGCAGCAGGCTGGCATGGACATTGATGCAGCCGAGGCGAGGTGCGTCCAGAATGGCCTGCGGCAGGATCAGGCCATAGGCCGCGACGATGGCGCAATCCAGGTTCAGGCTTGCGAATTCTGCCTGTTCGTCAGGCTTGCGCAGGCTTTTGGGCGTGCGCACCTCAATGCCCAGGGCGTCGGCCCGGCGATGCACGGGGCTGGCCTGCAATTGCTGCCCCCGGCCGGCGGGACGCGGCGGCTGGCTGTAGACGCACACCACCTCATGGCCGGCGGCGACCAGCGCATCCAGGATGGAGACGGAAAAATCCGGCGTGCCCATGAAGGCGAGACGCAGCGGCATGGGGCACCTCCCGGCGGAGAGTGGAAGGGAGCGTTTTACGGGCCTCCGTAAAACGCTTCGGCGGCGACCGCCGCCGCGCCGCACGTGCGGCGTCAAGCCAAGCCGCGGATGCGGCGCCGGCGATTGAGGAACGCGAACGCTCCCCTTACTTTTTCGCCTTGTTATATTTGCGCAGCAGCATGTTGCGCTTCAGCGACGACAGATGGTCGATGAACAGTACGCCGTTCAGATGGTCGATCTCATGCTGGATGCAGGTGGCCAGCAGGCCGTCCGCATCCATTTCCCGCACCTCGCCGCCCCGATCAACATAGCGCACGCGCACCATCTTGGGCCGCGTCACCTCGGCATAGATCTCAGGGATCGACAGACAGCCTTCCTGGGTGATGGCCTGTTCGTCCGACGTCCAGATCAGTTCTGGGTTGACCATGGCTAGCGCGTCGCTGCGGTTTTCCGACACGTCCACGACGATGACCCGTTCCAGCAACCCGATCTGTGGGGCGGCCAGGCCGATGCCCGGCGCCTTGTACATGGTCTCCAGCATATCATCCATCAGCGTCGCCACGCGGCCATCGACATTGGTCAAGGGCTTGCACTTCGCCTTCAGGCGGGTGTCGGGGATGGTGAGGATGGGCAGAAGCGACATGGGTGCGGAGTCCGGGCAAAAAAGGGGCGGGACGGGACTGTCCCCAAAGGGGCAAATATGCCCAGTACCGCCAATGGTCAAGCGCGATCCCGGCGGGGCGGAAATGATGCTGCGCGTCCCCTTGCATTCCGGACGTGACAGGCCCATGACATAGCGCATGGACCCTGGGGTGCCGCATGCATTATCGCCATGCGGCTGAGATCACACCCATCGAACCTGATCCGGGTCATGCCGGCGAAGGGAGAAGGCGGAAATGAGTTTGCTGCACAGACATGACAGACCGCGCGTCGCCATCATCGGCGGCGGCATCATCGGCATGGCCATCGGTTGGCGTCTGGCCCAGGCCGGGGCGTCGGTCGATATCTTTGAGCGCGCCAATGCCGGCCAGGGGGCCACCCGCGCCGCCGCCGGCATGCTGGCGGCGGGGGTGGAGGCGGAACCGGGAGAACAGCGCCTGCTGCCACTATGCCTTGAAAGCCAGGCCCGCTGGCCGGGTTTCGCCGCAGAGCTGGAGGCGTTGACGGGCCTGCCCGTCGGCCTGCGGACCGAGGGGACGCTGGTGGTGGCGAGCACGCGGGACGAGGTGGAACTGCTGCGGTCGAATTACGAATTTCAGCGCGGGCTGGGCCTGGACCTGACCTGGCTGTCGGGGGCGGCGGCCAAGGAGAAGGAACCCTTCCTGAACCCGCGTACGGCGGCGGGCGTGTTCAGCGCCAGGGACGGACAGGTCGATAACAGGCTGGCAGCTGCCGCCCTGCGCGTGGCCTTGGAAAAGATGGGCGCCCGTCTGCATGAAGGGGCGGATGTTACGGCCCTGGATGTTCAGGCCGGGCGGGTGACGGGCGTGGTCCTGGGCGATCGTGTGGTGCCTGCCGATACGGTCGTCCTGGCCGCCGGTGCCTGGTCGCGCCTTGTTCCCGGACAGGCCAGCCCGCCGCCGGTGCGGCCCGTAAAGGGGCAGATGATGTCGCTCGCCATGGACCCCGCCAACCCGCTGTTGACCCATGTCGTCTGGGCGCCCAAATGCTATCTGGTGCCGCGCGCCGATGGCACCCTGATCATCGGGGCGACGACAGAGGAAAAGGGGTTTGACGCACAGATGACGGCGGGCGGGGTCCTGGCCCTGCTGGATGCCGCCTGGCGCGCCCTGCCGGGGGTGGAGGAACTGCCGGTCAAGGAAATGTGGGTGGGCCACCGTCCCGGCTGCCGTGATGATGCGCCCATCCTGGGGCCGGCGGCGGGATTGGAGGGGCTGGTGCTGGCCACGGGCCATCACCGCAACGGTATCCTGCTGGCCCCTATCACCGCAGACGCCATCGCCGATCTGGTCTTGACCGGGCGTGTCGATCCGCATATCGCCCCGTTCGGGGCTGGCCGTTTCGATGCGGCACGCGCCGCTTAAGGGGTGGAGCTAATGATCAGCGTCAATGGCAAGAACCTGGAGCCGGACAATTACGCCCTGACCGCTGTGATGGCGGTTGAAGGGATTGATCCGGGTGCGCGCGGCATTGCCGTGGCGCTCAACGATAGTGTGATCCCGCGCGGGCGCTGGGCCGATACCATTCTTTCCCCCGGCGACCGGGTGGAAATCGTCAAGGTTCTGCAAGGTGGTTGAGATGAATGATCCGCTGAAGATCGCCGGCAAAAGCTTCCGGTCCCGCCTGTTCTTAGGCTCCGCCGGTTATCCCAACCAGCAGGTGTTCCTGGACAGTCTGCAAGCCTCCGGCTCCGAAATCCTCACCGTCTCTGTCCGCCGCGCCGACCTGACCGGGTATGGCGAGGGGTTGCTGGATCTGGTGGCGGGCAAGGTCTGGCTGCTGCCCAACACCGCCGGCTGTTCCACAGTCAAGGATGCCGTCCTGACCGCGCAGCTGGCGCGTGAGGCCATGGACACCAACTGGATCAAGCTGGAACTGATCGGCGATCGGGAGACACTGTATCCCGACGTCGAACAGCTGCTGCGCGCGGCGGATGAGCTGGTGCGTGACGGGTTCGTGGTCCTGCCCTATTGCACTGATGACCCCATCATCTGCCGCCGGCTGGCCGATGTTGGCTGTGCCGCCGTCATGCCGCTGGGCGCCCCCATCGGCACGGGTCTGGGCATCCTGAACCCCTACAATATCGAGACGATCTGCCGGAACAGCACGGTTCCCGTCGTCCTGGATGCCGGCATTGGCACCGCTAGCGATGCGGCATTGGCCATGGAACTGGGCTGCGATGCCGTGTTGTTGAACACTGCCGTCTCCAAAAGCACCGATCCGGTGATGATGGCGGCGGCCATGCGGGCCGGGGTGGAGGGGGGCCGCATGGCCCGGCTGGCCGGCCGCATTCCCAAGCGCCTGCGCGCGGAGGCGTCCAGCCCGGAATTGGGCCTGATCGGGACGTAACGCGGAGCTTCAGCCCTTTGTCGTCGCCCGGTCCCGGTCCGCTGCCTCATAAAAGCCCATCTGGTCGGCATGGGCCTTTTGAAAGGCGGGGCGGGCCGTGATACGGGCCACATAGGCCTCCGTCGCGGGCCGGTCGCCAAAGGCTCGCACATCCCGTACGCGCAGCACATCAGCCATCAGCAGGTCGGCGACGGTGAAGCGGCCGGCGGCCAGCCATTCGCGCCCACGCAGCACGGTCTCAAGCTGATCCAGGCGCTTGGTCACCCAGCCCGTCAGCTCATTATCCTTGCGGCCTGACATACCCAGGAACCACCAAGGCACGCTGACCATCTCGATGGAGTTCAGGGCGGCCAGGGTCCATTGCAGCGTATCCGCCTCCCCCACCGGATCGGACGGCATCAGGGTGGCACTTTTGCGCGCCAGATGCAGCAGGCCAGCACCGCTTTCAAACAGTTGCAGACCGCCATCGTCCAGAAACGGCACCTGCCCAAAGGGCTGTCGGTCGAGATGGTTGGTGTCCCGATCCTCAAACCGGATGGTCCGTACCGTATAGGGCAGGCCCGCCTCTTCACACGCCCAGCGCAGGCGCAGGTCGCGAACAAAGCCGCGCGGGCCGTCGGGTACCCAATCCAATGTCCAGATGGTCAGTTCGCTCATGGTCGCGGGCCTTGTGATGGGGGGATGCCCGATCATGGCCCATCCGCCCCTACGCCGCCATCCCCGCCGCATGGCCGCTGGACCAGGCCCACTGGAAATTATAGCCACCCAGCCAGCCGGTGACGTCCACCGCTTCCCCGACCACGAACAGGCCGGGAATTTTCCGGGCTTCCATGGTCTTCGATGACAGCTCGGCCGTATCGATGCCGCCCAGCGTCACCTCCGCCGTGCGGTAACCCTCGGTCCCGTCCGGGTGAACGGTCCAGGCGTGGAGGGCGCTGGCCACCGCCATCAGGTCGGCATCTTTGATATCGGCCATGGGCCGGTTGGCCAGGGGGGCGGGGCCGATCAACGCCACATCAAACAACCGCTCGGCAAAGCGGCGGGGCAGGATTTCGCCCAGGATGGTCTTCAGCTCCGCCTTGTGGCGCGTCTTCTTCAGACCTTTCAGATGCTCAGCCAGGGCCAGATCGGGCGACAGGTCGATGCGTACCCCCTGTTCCTCCCGCCAGTAGGAGGAGATTTGCAGGATCGACGGGCCCGACAGGCCGCGATGGGTGATCAGCAGCGCTTCGCGGAACTTGCCCTTGCCGCAGGATACGCTGGCCTCAAGCGGCACACCCGACAAATCCTTCAGCTTGTCCAGATCAACGGGCGCAAAGGTCAGGGGCACCAGGGCGGGGCGCGGCTCCACCACATTCAGCCCCCATTGGCGCGCCAGCCGGAAGGCAAAGTCGGTCGCCCCCATCTTCGGAATGGACGGGCCGCCGGTCGCCAGGATGAAGCTGTCGGACGTGAAGGTGCCATGGCTGGTCACCACGCGGAACCCGCCGCCATCGACCGGTACCACATCATCAATCCGGCATTCCGTGCGGATCGCCACGCCGGCATCGGCGCATTCATCCAGCAGCATGCCCAGGATGCGCGGGGCCCCATCGTCGCAGAACAACTGCCCCAGCTTCTTCTCGTGCCAGCCGATACCGTGCCGGTCGACCAGGGCGATGAAATCATGCTGCGTATGGCGCTTCAGGGCGGAGATGGCGAAATGCGGGTTGGCCGACAGGTACCGGTCGGGCTTGGCGTCCAGATTGGTGAAGTTGCAGCGCCCGCCGCCGGAGATCAGGATCTTCTTTCCCACCTTCTCCGCATGGTCCAGCACCAGAACGCGCCGCCCGCGCCGCCCGGCAAAGATGGCGGCGTAAAGCCCGGCGGCCCCGCCGCCGGCGATGATGATGTCGTGATGATTGTTCATGCTGTTGCGTTACCAGGGAACGCAAAGGCGATCAATCATCCCCTTCCAGATCATCATCGGGCAGGCCCTTAGTATTGGCCAGCTTGCATTTGCTGAAATCCACGCCGCGCAGGTCGGCATTGGTCAGGTTGGCATCGGTCAGGTCGGCGCCCTTGATGCTGACATTGCGGATCTGGGCCTGACGCAGGTCGGCCCCGGTCAGGTTGGCACCCGTCAGGTCGGCCCCGACCAGAACCGCCTTGCCCAGGCGGGCGCGTTCCATATTGGTCTGCCAGTCATGGCCCTGGATATTGATGGGCGAGGCCAGCACGCCTGTCATGTCCGCCCCTACCAGCATGGACCGGATCATCCGTGACCCGCGCATATTGGCGTTGCGCAGATTGGCCCCGCGCAGGTCGGCGGATGACAGGTCGGCCATCAGCAGGGCAGAGCGGGACAGGTTGGCATTGCGCAGCACCGCACCCCGGAAGATGCCTGCCGACAGGGTCATACGTGACAGGTCCATGCCGGTCAGGTCCTTGCCCGACAGGTCCAGTTGCTTGCCAGCCCCGCCATTGGTTTCGATCCATTTGGCGTGCGCCGTCAGCATGGTGGCCAGGTCTTCCTCCATCCCGGCCAATTGCTCGACGGTCTTGATATCCTCCACATTGGCCAAGGTCAGGTCGACCCCGTCCAGAATGGCCCCGATCAGGTTGGCGCCCTTCAGGTTGGCATGGCGCAGGATGGCGCCCGTCATGATAGCGCCTTCCAGATTGGCACCTTCCAGGTTCGCTTCTGTCAGGTCGCAACTGGTCAGATCACATCCCGTCAGGTTGCTGTCCGACAGGTTGGCCTTGACCAGGATCGACCCGCGCAGATCTGCATCGCGCAGGTCGGTCTGCATGACAAAGCTGTCTGACAGGCGCGCCTTGGACAGGGTGGCGCGCATGATCACGGCCTTGGACAGGTCGGCCTCGGACGAGGATTGCACCGACACCAGCTCGCCGTTGCGGGCCAGCGCCAGGGTGCCGTTGCGGAAATCGGCCGACGTCAGGTTGCAACTGATCATCACCGCCCCGCGCAGGATGGCCCCGCGCATGTCGGCCGCCGTCAGGTCGGCATGCATCAGATCGGCTTCGGCCAGATCGGCGGCATAAAAATTGGTCATTCGCAGGTCGGCCCCGCGCATCAGGGTGTTGTGCAGCTTGGCACCCGTGAAATCGGCAGAGGCCAGCACGGAACCCGACAAATCCAGGTTGGACAGTTCGCACAGCTTGAAATGCGCGCGGACGCCGGTGACGCGCTGTTCCACAAAGGCCTGATGCTGCTTCAGCATCACGTCCAGGTCGTTCTGCGCGATCTTATTCCGGTATACGCCCAGCCGTTCATCCAGCAGCGAAGGCGATTTCTGGATCGCTACGCGGCTGAGATTGGCGTTTGAGGAACCGCCGGTGCGGGTGAATTTGGACATCGCGGTCTTGTGGCCTGGAAACCCTACCGGAAACATCCCGGCTCTTGTAAACGCATTAAGACACGGGCTGCCTATAACGCAAAGGGGTAATGCGAAAGGTCAGGCGAGCGTCACGCGAAGATCACAGGGGTTAATCCATATCCACCTTGCCGCGCATCTTCTTGACGCCCGACCGTGTGGTTTTCGCGTCCAGGCGGCGGGTCTTCGACGCCAGCGTGGGGCGCGTGGGCCGGCGCGGCGCCTGACGTTCCGCCGCCTTGGCCAGGATTTCCACCAGCCGCGCCTTGGCGTCCTCGCGGTTGCGCTCCTGGCTGCGGTGGGCCTGTGCCACCAGCACCAGAACCCCGTCCGCCGTCAGCTTCCGCCCCGCCACCCCACGCACCCGCTGCTTCAGCCAGTCGGGCAGGGTGGGGGAGTTGGCGACGTCAAAACGCAGTTGTACCGCCGTTTCCACCTTGTTGACATTCTGCCCGCCCGGACCGCCGGCGCGCAGGAAGCTCTCCTGAAGCTCCTCCTCGTCAATGGCGATATGGGGGGTGATGGGGATCATGGGGCCGGTTCCGCTGCTGCTGCCCGTCAACAACAGCAATCAGGGTCGATCGTCAAGGGCCGGGCGATTTCATTTAGGTGCGGAGTTCGATACGGTTACAATCAACCAGGAACGCATCGATCTTGTCGGTCTCCCGCGTGACAATCAGGTTCATCGGCATGCGGTCGGCGGCGATCAGAAGGCGTTCATCTTGCGTGCCGTTAAATAGCAAGCCGACCGCGACCTCGCATGTGGCTGTAGCCGAAGGTGGAATCTGCCCCGGTTTTGTCGCCGATTGGACATAGGGATTGTCGCCGGTAGCCGGACATGCATCGGCAAGGTCCGCTATCCACTCCACACGGCGCAATACCTCGACTTGTCGGGTCACGAATGGCCAATTGTCGAGCACCAGAGGGGCGGTCGGTTCTGGCGGGCGCGCCGACATTTGTGATCGGAAGGGCTCTGGTATTCCGGTCGGTAGAATGGGCGGTTTCCACTCCCGCCAGCGGGCTTGAAGCTGCTCGATGCTCGAAATGGCAAGGGAGAATACCTCGAACTTGAAGCATAGATCGCGCGGACGGACAGTGATGAGCCAAGGGCGGCCTGCATTGTCGCCAAGCCAGACATGGTCGGCCAGTTCGACCTTCATTCCCGTCAGGCCGTTTGCGATGGCGCGCAAGGCCTCGCTTTCGGCCTGGAGTTCATATGCAGGATACTCGACGGGCATCAGTCAGTTTCCAGGAGGTTGAATGCTGGCACTGCACCCGACAGCACGTCCAAGCAAGTGCTGGCTGTAACGAAGCAGTAATGCCTTACGGCCCCTTCGCACTGTTTCCATCCCGCCGACTGCGCTACGGCGAAGCGGCTGCCCTCCACCTCATAGGCGAAGTTGTAGGGGACCAACCCCTCCGCCGTCCCATCTTCTTCCGTGCTGAGGGCTAATTCGTCCAGAAGCCGGACAATGCAGGGCCGATTGAAACTGACCCTAATGATCAGATCGTCCGCGCACGTTACTGAAAAATCAGCCTCCACACCGATCCGCGACCAGTCAAAGCGGACAAGATCACTGCCAATGACCCAATCAGGGCGAACGCAATTGTTACAGATGGCGTCGGTTATCACGGCAATGGAAATTGGGCGATAGAGCGGCATGCAGACCCCGTGTTGGGACGTCTTTCAGAGTGTGGCTGAGACCAACCAATCGTCAAGGCCCCGGCGGCTTGCGGCCGGGCACGGGGGAGGATTGCACCGGTGTCGGTGTCCCCTTCTTGCGCCCATGGCTGATGCGGGGTTCGGGTGGGTCGATGCGCGGCGCGTCAGGACCGGCGGCGCTGCCCTGGACTGGCGGCGGCAGCATCAGGTCCTGCAGGGCGCGCTGAGCCCGCTCGGCATCCAAGCGCAGACTATCGGCGTCGCGTTGGCGCATCGGGTCGGGATCGGGCCGCAGGGACAGGTCGGCCCCGCCGCGCAGGATATCCGCCTGGGCCCGCCCGCGTTCGGCGTCCAGCGGGCTGGGGCTGGCGGGCAGTCCCGGCAGTCCCGGCGGTGGCGACAGAAGCGGGTTCTCCTGCGCTCCCACCGGGGGGCACAGTAGGTACAGGGCAGCCAGTGCGGGCAGGATCATCGCCTTTGTCATGTGAGGCATATGGGCACCATCGCCCCGCCCGCACAGGGGTGAAATCAGCCATGCGAAACGCAGCGCAACAACCCCTTGCGCGCCCGCCCGTTCGCATGGATAAGCTGACGCTACGACGCACCCGCACGTGCCCCTGGCCCTTGTGGCGACACCGCCGGAAATCGGCGATGCCCCTGGTGTTTATGCAACGACGTCAGGCGTCCTTTTTGGCAGCACCGGTCAACCGTGGGCCGGTACCCCGAGAGGGATAGTCACATGAACGCCGTTTCCCGCCGCGAAGGCATGGTCCGGTAAGGACCCCGCTGGTTCGCTTCGTCCGTTGACGCTTTGCGGTCTTGTTCGACCCGGCAATCACGACGCGGCACCAGACCCCGATCTTCCCCGCACCATCCGGCTGGCCGGTTCGTACCGCCGCCGCGATCATTTCATATTCCCGCCCTGTTCTGCGCCCATTGATCGGCGAGGCTGGGTGGCATGGGGGATTGTCCCCCGGAGGCTTCACGCCATGGCCCAGGTCCGTTTCCGCACCGCCGTCGCCCCCCTGCGCCGCGCCACCGCGCGCAGCACCACGCCCCGCCTGCCCAGCGTCGATCAGATGGTGGCAAGGCTGGAGCCGGCGGAACCGATGCATTGCATCCGCCCCGCCACCCTGCGCACCACGGCTGGCCGGTTTCTGGACCTGTTCGGCGCGGCGACGGATGGCCGGGGCGATGTGCTGTACGCCGTGAAGTGCAATCCTGATCCGGCTTTCCTGCGCGCGCTGTATAATGGCGGCATCCGGCATTTCGACTGCGCCTCGCCGGCGGAAATCCGCGTGGTGCGGCAGATGTTTGCCGATGCGCAGATCCATTACATGCACCCGGTGAAGAACCGCGCCGCCATTGCCAAGGCGTATAATGACTACGCCGTGCGCGACTTCTCGCTCGACAGCATGGAAGAACTGGAGAAGATCGCCGCCGTCACGGGCAATGCAACCGACCTGGGCCTGTTCATCCGTCTTGCCATGCCCAAGGGCAAGGCCGCCTATGATCTGTCGGGCAAGTTCGGGGCACAGTTTGATGAGGCCGTCACCCTGCTGCGCCGCGCCCGGACCGTGGGTGCGCGGGTCGGCCTGTGCTTCCATGTCGGCAGCCAGATGCTGGAGCCAGCCGCCTATGGCCGCGCCCTGGAGTTGGCGGGCCGGGTGATCGATGCCGCCGGTGTGACCATTGACGTTCTGGATGTCGGCGGCGGCTTCCCTGTCGCCTATCCCGACATGGACCCGCCCGACCTGACGCTGTACATGGACGAAATCGCCAATGGCATCGCCGCCCTGAACCTGCCGTCCAGCACCCGCATCTGGTGCGAGCCGGGCCGCGCCCTGGTGGCCGCCGGCGGGTCCGTCGTGGTGCAGGTGGAGCGTCGCCGGGGCAGTGACGAGCTGTTCATCAATGACGGCGTCTATGGCAGCCTGTCGGATGCGGGCGTGCCCGGCTTCCTGTTCCCTTGCCGCCTGATCCGCCGCACCGATGCACCGCTCGCCCCGTTCAGCTTCTGGGGTCCCACCTGCGACAGTGCCGACCGCATGAAGGGCCCCTTCCTGCTGCCCGCGGACGTGCGGGAAGGCGACTGGATCGAGATCGGGCAGTTGGGTGCCTATGGCGCCACCCTGCGGACTGAGTTCAACGGGTTCGATCAGGCGCATCTGGTCGAAGTGTGCGATGGCCCGCTGCTGGAGACCGCCGGCCATGCCGCCACCCTATCGGTCTGCGCGGCCTGAAGCGGTGCGGTTCGCGTCACAGGGAGTATAATTGGCAATGATGTGGAGAATAATGGCATCGCCTGCGCAACGATCGTGCCGCCCACAGGCCTATCCCCAAGTTTATCAGGGTTAAAGTTCAGATCGGGAAACAGCAAAAAAAGCTGTTCGCCGTTCCTTTCGCCGATGATCGCCGGGGTGTTACACGATTATTTCACATGCGCGTCGTTGCACCCGGCATCAGGCCGATGATAGTTTGACACGCATCATCTTCACTAATCGCAACGCTTGATATAGCATTGTGACAATTCCAACCGGGCGCGGTCCCATCCATCTGGGCGGGGCCGTGCCTTTCTGTTGTCCTGCATCACGTCTGAAGCACGTCAACCCCACAGCCATGAGGCTCCCATAGGCGGGTAATAGCCCCGGAGAACCCACGAAAATGACCCAATATCAGAAGCATTGTGCCCTTCCCGGGCGTCTTGTGATGGTAGGATTCGGCAGCATCGGTCAAGGTGTGCTGCCTCTGATTCTGCGGCATATCGAAATTGACCGACAGAACATCACCATCATCACGGCGGACGAGCGCGGCCACGGTGAGGCTGACTATTTCGGCATCAAGTTCGTCAAGGAACCGCTGACCCGGCAGAATTACCGGGCCATGCTGGAACCCCTGCTCTCCAAGGGTGATTTCCTGCTCAACCTGTCGGTGGATGTCTCCTCCACGGCCCTGGTGGAGCTGTGCGCCGAACGCGGCGCGCTCTATCTCGACACCTGTATCGAGCCCTGGCCCGGCGGTTACACCGACCCCAGCCTGTCGCCCTCCATGCGCTCCAACTATGCGCTGCGCGAACAGGCGCTGGCGCTGCGCGGCAAGCTGGGGACGAAGGCCCCCACCGCCGTGCTGACCCATGGCGCCAATCCGGGCCTTGTCTCCCACTTTGTGAAGCAGGCGCTGCTGAACATTGCCGAGGATACGGGCCGTGATGTCACCGACGTGCCCGCCGACCGCGCCGCCTGGGCCGCCCTGGCCCATGATCTGGGTGTGAAGGTCATCCATATCGCCGAGCGCGACACCCAGGTCTCCTCCATTCCGAAAAAGCGGGGGGAGTTCGTCAATACCTGGTCCATCGACGGTTTCATCTCGGAGGGGTGTCAGCCGGCGGAACTGGGCTGGGGCACGCATGAGGCGACGTTCCCGCCCGACGGCATCCGTCATGATTTCGGCTGTCAGGCCGGCATCATCCTGAACCGCCCCGGCGTGACGCAGCGCGTGCGCACCTGGACCCCGATGGAAGGCCCCTTCCACGGCTTCCTGATCACGCATAGCGAGGCGCTGTCGATCCCCGATTACCTGACGGTGCGCGACGCGGACGGCAAGGCGCTTTACCGCCCCACCTGCCACTATGCCTATCATCCCTGCGACGATGCCGTGAAATCCATCCACGAATTCGCCGGCAAGAATTTCGTGCAGCAGGAAACCCAACGCCTGTTGATGAAGGAAATCATCGACGGCGTGGACGAGTTAGGCGTGCTGCTGGCCGGCCATGAAAAGGGCGCCTACTGGTTCGGCTCCCAGCTCACCTGCTCCGAGGCCCGCCAGTTGGTGGAATTCAACAGCGCCACCAGCCTGCAGGTCACGGTCGCCGCCTTGTCCGGCATGATCTGGGCCATCGAAAACCCCGACCGCGGCATCGTCGAAGCCGACGACATGGATTTCCAGCGCTGCCTGGATATCTGCATGCCCTATCTGGGCCCGGTGGTCGGCGCCTACACGGACTGGACGCCGCTCGACGGGCGCAACAAGCTGTTCGTGGAAGACGTGGACACGTCCGATCCGTGGCAATTCAAGAATATTCGGGTGGTGTGAGTGAGTGGGGCAGGGGCCTAGACTATGATACTCTCGGCCCCCACCCGTTGGTTACGCAACCACCTTGCGTATTGCATCGACGATACTTTGTGTGTTCCATTTCACAATCTCTGATGCTGACTGCTGCACAGCAATAGGAACACGATCAGACCCCCAGGGCAGAACTCCAACTATGGGTTTGCCATATCTCGCGGCTATGTTGATCTCAGTTTGCATCCAGTCGCTGTGAGCTGCGTACATACCAGATAGCATAACAACTACATTTGATATTCTGATCTGCTCATCAAGAGCACGCAAAAGTTGCTGATTTGTTAACCCCTTATCGAAGGCGTCAGTCCTAGGTACAGAGCAGTTTCTCCAACTGAATAGGTTAGCATTATTTAATAGATTTTCTAGTCTCTCGTAATCATCATGGTATCTCCACGCATGGCTGATAAAAACCACGTAAGTCTTCAAGTAAGGCATCATTTTCCTCCTACGATATGTCCTATGAAAGAGTTCGCTTCCAAGAAACTTTCATACTCCCACTCACTCATTTTACTTTTCAGATCTTCAAAATTTTTAAATTTTTCATAATCAGCGTTCGTTGCCCTTAAGCAATTTAGCTTTGTTGCCATAATCCATTTAGCATCTGATCTTTCACTAAAATCAGACTCTTCCAGAGCGCTTACTATCAAAAGAACTTCTTCAAATATTTTTTGAGCACTCATCATGTAGTATCTTTTTTCAACCTTATCCTTTTGGATTTTTGACTTCAAAAGTAGGCAAGTTGCGTAATTTTCTCCGTTATAATAATCTCTACGAACTTCATATCCTCTACGATAATAGAAAATTGACTGATTTAAGAATGACTCGTCGTCTGTCGCACTATACAGTCTTTTATTAATAGATCCCGCAATACCCAGAGTCTCAGGGTCTATACAATTGTCGGGCTCAAGTTTATTAATTATCTCCCTAGCTGAGACCAATGACGAAATAATAGATGGCTGCTTTGACTTATAGGTTGCAAGCGCTAATTGCTGAACGATGTAAGGATCGTTTGGCCTCCTTGCATGCAAAAGAGACAATGGCTTCAATGCACTAGAGAAGTCTGATTGCCGCATAAAGGAATTGGCATCCCCGAGGCTGGACTGATAAATCTCCTCAGTTTTCTCCATTCTTTCAATAACTCTCTCCATTTGTTCACTCGATAATATCGGCTGGGTCAAATTTGGAATATACGTATAAACCGGGCTGTCGTTCTTGGGATTGGACATAACTTCTTCGATTAGATTCTTTAGATCTACCTGGGCGCGAATTGCCTCAGAATACCCAATATCATCACCCATATGCTTATATTGAAATATATTATTATGACTTAAATCAAAGTATATATTTCCATCCAACTCCTTCATTATTATAGTTGAGTATGGGCGCATCGTATGCCTCACCCCAAGCTCATAAAGTGCATTTGGATTCCCAGTGGATATATCAGCTATCACCAAGTCTGCCTTTAGGAGAAGGCTGTACATTTCATTGTCAATTAAACCAGAATGCATGACCTCATCAGCTCTTACGCAGCGCATTCCAGCTCGCTCGACGGCTGGTTTAATGATACATTCATAAGTTTTATTTAAATCTAACAGGCGACCGCTTGCGGGGTCCAGCTTTTTCCCAAATCCCATTATGACGAAACACACCTTCTCGTCCACAGCTTTCCCCCGCTTACTAGCTGCCTGAAGATGCCTCACTGGAGGCATTAGCCTATTAGTAATAATATATGCACTCCTTCAGCCGATAAGCAACTTGGATAAGCCTGCCGTCAACCATAAACATGTTAATAGTGTATGCGCTTAGTGCTTACCGCCACACTTTCAACGAACTACAGTCTCATTGCTATCTATTGGAAAATGCATTCAGTCGTGGATAAATAGCACCACTTATGATGGTATGTTTTTCAAACGCCTCTCCCCCGGACATCCGCTGAAACTCTTCATGCTCATGGACAGCGTCGCCTTGCAATCCGACGCCCCCATCACGCCGCTTGCGCTTCGCTGCGCCCTGCCCCATATCCAGCGTCGGCGTTAAGCCACCTTCAATGGATGTAAATCGCAGAGCAAGGTGAGAGAGATGAACGAGGAACGGCTCAGTTTCCAGGCCGAGGTCAGCCGCCTGCTCGATATCGTGGCGCACAGCCTCTACTCGGAGAAGAATGTCTTCCTGCGGGAACTGATCTCCAACGCGTCGGACGCGTACGACCGTTGAACCTATACATGGTCAGGTGTCTACGCGCTTGTGCGGAGCAGTTCCCGGACCATTCTGCCCTCTCTGAGTTTGCAACAGATCAATCTGAAGGCGGCGGTACCATACTAAACAGAACGGGTGATTTTGATGATCTGGGCACCGGAAGTGATTCCGCAAACCATCAAAGGGATCAACGTCTGGAACTCTCCCTGCGTGACAGCCAAGCCTTCCTTGAGGCGCTGTTAAACCCGCCGCCGCCCAACGACCGGGTGCGGGAAACGGTGGCGCGCTATCGTCGGACCATGGGCAACGCCACGATCACGAAAACCCCATCACTGCCCTGACGCTGTCTGTATCCATGAACGGGCGGTAGCAGGGTTCGGGCACTTCGTAGCCGCGTGTCGCTCTCCCACCGTCATCCCGGCGAAAGCCGGGACCCAGGGGCGGCAAGCGTCAACATTTCCGCCTGCTTCGCTATCCGCAGTACTGACGTCGCGCGCATGGCCCCTGGGTCCCGGCTTTCGCCGGGATGACGGGGAAGTGGTGCTTCCCGTAATGGCAAGCCGATCCGGCGGCTGGCGGGCACGCCCAAGCTCAACCCCCAAACTTCCCCCCGCCATCCATTCCACAACTGACCTACATCATGTCGCTGCCTTGCTACGCAGGGTAGAAGCCCCCGGAAATCTGATCATCGAACCAATCCGGGACGTGCTTCCATGCTGGATCTCCGCCGTCTGCCCGTTGCGGGCAAGGTCACTTTGTTCAATGCGCTGGGGCTGGTGGTGCTGGGTGCCATCACCCTGACCTTGGGTTACATGGTCATGACCGGGGTGATGGAGCGGCAGGCCGTTGCCACCCAGGCCCTGTCCATGCGGGTGGCCCATTCGATTGTGGAGAATGGTGACGATGCCTATGCCCTGGCCGATGGCAAGCTGAGCCAGGGTGGGCGGGTGCTCGATGGTGACATGGCGCTGGTCGATGCGATGGCAAAGGCGACGGGCGGCAGCGCCACCATCTTCCGCGGTGACACGCGCGTGGCGACGACGGTCTTGAAGGAGGATGGCAGCCGGGCCGTGGGCACGGCCCTGGCGGCGGGGCCGGCGCGCGATGCTGTGCTGGGGGCTGGGCAAGCTTATCGCGGCACCGTCGATATCCTGGGCCACACCTATTATGCCGGTTATGACCCGTTGAAGGACAAGGATGGCCGGGTTGTCGGCGTGCTCTATGTCGGGCTGAAGAAGGATGACCTGCTGGCGGAATTCAACCGGGGCATCACCTGGATCGCGCTGGGCGCGCTGGTCCTGACCATCGTGATGTCGGTGTCCGCCCTGGGGCTGGCCCGCTGGCTGCTAGCACCCCTGGGCCGGCTCAGCGCCCGGATGGACGGCATGCGCCAGGGAAGGCTGGATCAGCCTGTGCCCGATCTGGACAAGCAGGATGATGTGGGCGAGATGGCCCGCGCCGTGGAAAGCTTCCGCCTGACCCTGATGGAGGCCGAGGGCTTGCGGCGGGAGCAGGAGCAGCAGCGACAGAAGGCCGAACAGGCCCGTATTGCCTCGCTGCGCACCATGGCCGACACGGTGGAGGATGAGACGCGCCACGCCGTCGATGCCGTCGCTGCACAGACCCAGTCCATGGATGCAGAGGCCAAGGTGATGGCCGCCGCCGCCGACCGCATGGGCAATAATGCCCAGAACGTGGCCGCCGCCGCCGAACAGGCCCTGGCCAATGCCCAGACGGTGGCATCGGCCACCAACCAACTGACCGCCTCCATCGGCGAAATCACGGCCCAGGTGGCCCATGCCAGTGCCGTGACCCGCGACAGCGTGGCCGCCAGCGCCGAGGCCGCGACCGCCATTGAGGCGCTGTCCGACAGCGTCACCCAGATCGGCGGCATCGCCGACCTGATCGCCGACATTGCGTCGCAGACCAACCTTCTGGCCCTGAACGCCACCATCGAGGCGGCGCGGGCCGGGGAAGCCGGCAAGGGCTTCGCCGTGGTCGCGTCGGAGGTGAAGAACCTGGCCAGCCAGACAGCACGCGCGACAGAGGATATTGCCCAGCGTATCCAGGGCATCGGCGCCGTCCGCGACCGGGCCGTCACCGCCGTCAACGACATCACCCATCAGATCCAGCAGGTGGATCAGGTGGCCGCCGGCATCGCGGCGGCGATGGAGGAACAATCCGCCGCCACCACCGAAATCGCCCGCAATGTCGAACAGACCGCCGACGCCGCCCGCGAAGTGGCCGCACGCATTGCCGAGGTATCGGCGGAGGCGGCACAGACCGACCGCTGCGCCAATGATGTACAGACCGCCGCCCACCAGATGGCGGACAGTGTCGAACATCTGCGCGAAACGCTGGTCCGTGTGGTCCGTACCGCGTCGGCCGATGTGGACCGGCGCCGCCGCCCGCGCTTTGCCGTGTCGATCCCGTGTCAGGTGGAACAGGGCGGGCGCAGCCTGTCGGGCCAGGTCGTGAACCTGTCGGAAGGCGGGGCCATGCTGGCGGTGGAGGGCATTACGGCGACACCGGGTGTGCTCTTGCTGGCCGGCCTGCGCCTGCCCTTCCGTACGCCGGAACAGGCACAGGGTGCCGGCCATGTGAAATTCACCCTGACGGAGGCAGAGGCGACGGCATTCCGCAACCGTTTTGCGGGCCTGACGGCGGGGGCAGTGGCAGCGTGATGCCGCCGTCCGTTACGGCAAATACCTGAATAACACCAACTCTTTCCCCATCACCCCCATTGCGCCCATCCCCATCCCCTGTCACCCTCTTTTGCAATTATGCATCCATGCGGAGAAAATAAATGCCAGTGTCGGGTCGGATGGGGGTGAAGCGGGTGGGGACGGGGCTGCTGGCGGCACTGGTATTGCCATTCCTGATGGCCCCGGCCAGTGCGCAGAATGCGGCCACGCCCGACATTCCCGCCTATATCAAATCCGACGTAAAGGCGCTGGAGGCCAAGATCGTGGCCTGGCGCCGCGATATCCATCAGCACCCCGAACTGGGTAACCGCGAGACGCGGACGGCCAAGCTGGTGGCCGATCACCTGAAGAAGCTGGGCATGGAGGTTCAGACGGGCGTGGCTCATACTGGTGTCGTGGCCGTGCTGAAAGGGGCCAAGCCCGGCCCGGTCGTGGCCCTGCGCGCCGATATGGATGCGCTGCCCGTGACGGAGCAGGTGGACCTGCCCTTCGCGTCGAAGGTCCGCACCACCTATAACGGCCAGGATGTGGGCGTCATGCATGCCTGCGGCCATGACGGTCATGTGGCCATCCTGATGGGCGTGGCGGAGTTGCTGGCCAAGCGCAAAGGCGAGCTGCGCGGCACCGTGAAGTTCATCTTCCAGCCGGCGGAGGAAGGCCCGCCAGAGGGGGAGCAGGGCGGTGCCGAACTGATGATCAAGCAGGGCGTGCTGTCCACGGACCCCAAGCCGGAAGCGATCTTCGGCCTGCACCTGTTCTCTGCCGGTCGCGCTGGGACCATCAGTTACCGTTCCGGTCCCGCCATGGCGGCGGCCGACAGTTTCCACATCACGGTGCAGGGCCGACAGACGCATGGGGCCTATCCCTGGGCCGGGGTCGATCCCATCGTGACGGCGTCACAGATCGTGACCGGCCTGCAAACCATCGTCAGTCGCAACGTCGAACTGATCAAGGAGCCAGCCATCGTGTCGGTCGGCGCGCTGAATAGCGGCGTGCGCGACAATATCATCCCTGACAAGGCAGAGATGATCGGCACCATCCGTACCTATGATCCCAAGATGCGCGACCAGATTCACCGCCGCATCAAGGAGATTGCGGAGAATATCGCCGAAAGTCAGGGGGCCACGGCGACGGTGCATATCGACCCGGGCTATCCCGTTACCGACAATAACCCCGCGCTGACCGCCTGGGCTGCCCCCATCCTGGAAAAGGTGGCTGGGGCGGGCAATGTCTCCATCGGGCCAAAGGCCGGCGGGGCCGAGGATTTCAGCTATTTCCAGCAGCAGATCCCGGGCTTCTTCTTCTGGGTTGGGTCCACCGGACCCGACGTGCCGCTGGACAAGGCGCCCAGCAACCATTCGCCCCTGTATAAGGTGGATGAGGCATCCTTGCTGACCGGGGCGGAGGCGCTGGCCGCCGTCACCGTTGCCTATCTGCAAAGCCGTTGAGGCAGGGGTGGGAACGATGCGCACCATCCTGCTGACCGGTGCGGCCCTGGCCGCCCTGTTCCTGCCGTCCGTGGCCATGGCTGCTGATGCCCCGCCCGTGCCCGCCTATGTGATGGCGGATGCCAAGGCGCTGGAGGCCAAGATCATCGCTTGGCGGCGCGACATCCACCAGCATCCCGAACTGGGCAACCGGGAGGTGCGGACCGCCAAGCTGGTGGCCGATCACCTGAAAAAGCTGGGGCTGGAGGTACAGACCGGGGTGGCCCATACCGGCGTGGTTGCCGTGCTGCGGGGGGCCAAGCCCGGCCCCGTGGTGGCGCTGCGCGCCGATATGGATGCGCTGCCCGTTGCCGAACGCGTGGACCTGCCCTTCGCATCGAAGGTGCGTACCAATTACAACGGCAAGGATGTGGGGGTGATGCATGCCTGCGGGCACGACACCCATGTCGCCATCCTGATGGGCGTGGCCGAACTGCTGACCAAGCGGAGGGCGGAGCTGCCGGGCACGGTGAAGTTCATCTTCCAGCCGGCGGAAGAAGGCGCGCCGGCGGGGGAGGAGGGCGGGGCCGAACTGATGATCAAGCAGGGCGTTCTGTCCACCGATCCCAAGCCACAGGCCATTTTCGGCCTGCATGTCGGCTCGGATGATCATATCGGCCAGGTCTCCTACCGGCCCGGCCCCGTGATGGCCGCGTCCGACACGTTCCGCATCAAGGTGAAGGGCAAGCAGACGCACGGGGCCTATCCCTGGGCCGGGACCGATCCCATCGTTGCGGCGTCGGCCATCGTCACGGGGCTGCAAACCATCGTCAGCCGCAATCTGGAACTGATCAAGGAACCGGCGGTGGTGTCGGTGGGGGCCATCAATGGCGGCGTGCGCAGCAATATCATCCCCGACGAAACCGACCTGATCGGCACCATCCGCACCCTTGATCCCGCCATGCGCGAGCAGGTCCATCGCCGGCTGAAGGAGGTGGCGACCGGCATCGCCGCCGCCCATGGTGCGGTGGCAGAGGTGGAGATCGACCTTGGCTATCCCGTCACCGTCAATGACAAGGACCTGACCGCCTGGGCCGTGCCCGTGCTGGAACAGGTGGCCGGCAAGGACAAGGTCAGCCTGGCGCCCAAGGGGCTGGCGGCGGAGGATTTCAGCTTTTATCAGCAAAAAATCCCCGGCTTCTATTTCTTCATCGGTGTCACAGACCCCGCTGTGCCGCTGGATCAGGCGCCCGCCAACCATTCACCCTTGTTCAAGGTGGATGAACGCGGCCTGCTGGTCGGGGCGCAGTCCATGGCGGCCCTGACCGTCGCCTATCTTTCCTCCCACTGATGGCGGGTTGCGATGTTCACGCTGAAGACAGTCCTGCGCGCCGGTGGCGCGGCCCTGACATTCCTGACCCTGCTGTCCCCGGTGGTGCAGGCGGCTGATGCCCCCGCCATACCCGCCTATGTGAAGGCCGACGCCAAGGCGCTGGAGGCTAAGATCATCGCCTGGCGGCGCGACATCCATCAGCACCCGGAACTGGGCAATCGGGAGGTGCGGACGGCCAAGCTGGTGGCCGACCACCTGAAGAAGCTGGGGCTGGAGGTGCAGACGGGTGTCGCCCATACCGGCGTCGTCGCGGTGCTGCGGGGCGGAAAGCCCGGCCCCGTGGTCGCCTTGCGCGCCGATATGGACGCGCTGCCCGTGACCGAGCAGGTGGATGTGCCCTTCGCGTCAAAGGTGCGCACCAATTATAACGGCCAGGATGTGGGCGTCATGCATGCCTGCGGCCATGACGGCCATGTCGCCATCCTGATGGGGGTGGCCGAACTGCTGGCCAAGCGCCGGGCAGACCTGCCGGGTACGGTCAAGTTCATCTTCCAGCCCGCCGAGGAAGGCGCGCCAGAGGGAGAGGAAGGCGGGGCCGAACTGATGGTAAAGCAGGGGGTTCTGGATACCGAACCCAAGCCGCAGGCGATTTTTGGCCTGCATCTGGGTTCCTCCTACCATGCCGGCACCATCGCCTATCGCCCAGGCCCGGCCATGGCGGCGGCGGACACGTTCAAGATCGTGGTGCAGGGCCGGCAGGCGCATGGGGGCCGCCCCTGGACGGGCGTGGACCCGCTGGTCACGTCGGCCCAGATCCTGGTCGGACTGCAAACCATCGTCAGCCGCAATATGGAGGTGATCAAGGAACCGGCGGTGGTGACGGTGGGTGCGCTGAATGGCGGCGTGCGCTCAAACATCATCCCCGACAAAGCGGAAATGGTCGGCACCATCCGCACCTTTGATCAGGGCATGCGCCAGGAGGTGCATGAACGCATCCGCCGCGTGGCCGAGAACATTGCCGAAAGTGCCGGCGCCAAGGCCACTGTCACCATCGAGACGGGCTATCCTGTCACCGATAATGACCGCAGCCTCACCACCTGGGCCGCCCCGGTCCTGGCGCAGGTGGCGGGGCCGGGCAAGCTGGTGGAAGGCAATAAAACGACGGGGGCAGAGGATTTCAGCTTCTTCCAGCAGAAAATCCCCGGCTTCTTCTTCTGGGTCGGGGCGACCCCGCCCGATGTGCCGCTGGACAAGGCCCCCAGCAACCATTCACCCCTGTTCAAGGTGGATGAAAGCAGCCTTGTCCAGGGGGCAGAAGCCATGGCCAGCCTGACAGTGGCGTGGCTTTCCAGCCATTAAGGGGTGGCAGCAATCCGTTCGGGTTAACCGCCCGGAACGCAAAAGGCTAGGCGGGCCAACTGTCCCAGGCCCGCCATTTTTCGGCCCCCTCCGCGCCATGCGTGGGGGGTGAAGTGCATCCAGGACAAGCCGGCGGGGGAGGAAGCCGGCAGAACAGACCTGGAGAAAGCACATGTCACTCAGCAGCCCCTTGCCCACCTACAGTTTCCTGGCCGCCGCCGGGACCACGCCGTCCAGCGGATCGACGCCGCTGACCCAGGGGGACCTGCATCTGCGCTTCGATACCGGCCGCACGCTGTGGCAGGACCAGCCCGTGCCACTGACGGGAACGGAGATGAAGATGCTGCGCCTGATGGCGCAGAAGCCCGGCACCCCCGTCACCTACCGCGAATTGTATGATCTGGTGCATGGGCCGGGCTTCATGGCTGGCAAGGGTACCGCCGGCTATCGCGCCAATGTCCGCGCCTTCATCAAGCGCATCCGCAAGAAGTTCCGGGATATCGACAAGAGCTTCGATGCCATCGGCAATGATCCCGGCACTGGCTACGTCTGGCGGCCAGAAGGCGTGTAACCCCTCACCGGCCCCGCAGCCAGGCCAGTGAGCGGGCCAGATGCGCCGCCGGGGTCGGCGATTCGTCTTCCAGGACGTACCAGTCGACGCCGGCGGCCCGTGCCGCTGCGACCAGGGAAGTCCAATCGACACTGCCGGCCCCGATGGGCGCGAAATCGCTGGCCGGGGCCGATCCCGTGAATTCACCGGTGCTGCCGCCCGGTCGCATATCCTTCACATGCAGCAGCTTGACCCGTCCGCCCAGCTGTTTCAGCAGGGCGACGGGGTCAATCCCAGCTTTCAGTACCCAGAACACATCCATCTGCAATTCAACACAGGCCGGATCCAGTCCCGCCAGCAGCCGATCCATCAGGGTGCCTTTGCCCCCCGGGTCAGCGGCAAACTCATACCCATGCACATGGTACATCACGCGCAGCCCGGCAGCCTTCAGCGCGGGGCAGGCGGCCTTGTAGGCGGCGATGGCGGCGTCCACCTCTGCCGGCCCGATCCCCTTGTCGAACGGTGCCCCCTGTGCCTTCAGCCAGGCTACGCCGACGTAGCGGTACCCCACGGTCTTCGCCGTGGCGATGATGCCCGGCACATTGTCGCGCAGGTCGGACAGGCTGACATGGCTGCCGACCGCCACCAGGCCTGCCTGATCCAGCAGGGCCTTGAATCCGGCGGCGTCACGGCCCAGCAGGCCATAGGCCTCCACCTGCGTCACACCGCTGTCGCGCAACGCCTTCAGGGTGGCTGGTGCATCGCGGCTCAAATCCTTGTGCAGGCTGAAAAGCTGCACCGCGATGTTCGCGTCCGGCACGGGCGGGTTGGCCCCGCCTAGGGCTGCGATTGCCGTTCCCATCGCCAGTGACAGCCCAATGGCCGCCCCGCATATCCATGTTCTGCCCATCGTTTCCCCCGCTTGTTCTGACAGCGTTATCAGGTGCCGCTTCGCTTATCGCCCCTGTGGTTTCCAGGCGCAAGCGGGAATGAATCTGCTTGAGAACAAAATAAGAACATTGTAGATAGAGAACATAAAGCGAACATGAGGTGATGGAGGGTGTGATGCGACCGGCAATCCGACACAGCGCTCTGACGGGCAATGTGGGTCTCGCGAATTTTCGGGGCCATGATTTCCAGATGCATTGCGTCTGCTGTGGGGAGGAAAGCCGCTGGCGGACCGATATGCTGACCCGCCGCTATGGCCATCACTGGCCCGTCGCGGAATTCAGCCGGGGCTTCACCTGCCAGGGCTGCGGGGAGGTCGGAACCTCCGTCCTGCACATCGTCGACCGCCCCGCAGATCAGCAGCATACGCGCTTCCGCCGCATGGCCCCGCGCCCGACCTATGGCATCGATCCAACCCCATCCCAGCCCGCGCATTGGCGGATGCGTGAACTGGGGGAAGGTGCGGCGGCATAAACCACCGCTGGCCTTCCGGCCGCCTTGTTCCGTTCCGTACAACTCCGTTACAACGGAATGGGGCGGCCCTCGACCATGGCCCCACCTGAAAATGGGGATGATGATGCGGCGACTGATCCTGTGCGGCCTTTCCCTTCTGCTGCTGGCCCTTCCGGCGGCGGCGCAGCAGAAACTGGTCTTCGCCACCGATTGGCGGGCACAGGCCGAACATGGCGGCTTCTATCAGGCGCTGGCCGCCGGGCTTTATAAGGCGCGCGGGCTGGATGTGACCCTGCGGCAGGGCGGTGTGGGTATGGACCCGCAGCAATTGCTGGCCGCCGGTGCCATCGACGCCGCCATGGGGTCCAACGGCTATTTCACCTTGAATCTGGTGGAGGCGGGGGCCCCCGTTGTGACGGTGGCAGCCCTGTTCCAGAAAGACCCCTTCATCCTGATGTCCCATGACCGGCCAGACGTGAATTCACTGGCCGATATGAAGGGCAAGCCGATTTCCATCGGCGATCCCAGCGTCCACACCATCTGGCGCTATCTGAAATCCCGATACGGGTATGAGGATGCGCAGATCCGTAAATATACCTTCAACATCGCCCCGTTCCTGGTGAATAAACAGGCGATCCAGCAGGGCTATGCCACCTCCGAACCGCTCACGGCGATCAAGGCCGGGGCGAAGCCGAAAGTGTTCCTGCTGGCCGATTACGGCTACCTCTCCTACGCCGCCACCATCATGGTGCGCAAACAACTGGCTGATCAGAAGCCGGAAGTGGTGCGCGCCTTCGTGGAAGCGTCGATCGAGGGCTGGAAACAGTATCTCAATGGCGACCCCAGCGCCGCCAACGCCCTGATCAAGCGCGACAATCCGGAAATGGACGATGAGACGCTGGCCTATGCCCGGTCCAAGATGATCGAGTATGGGCTGGTGGAAAGCGGCGATGCCCTGCAACAGGGGATCGGCGCCATGACGCCGGAACGCTGGGACGCCTTCACGAAACAGATGGTCGAACTCGGCATCTACAAGCCCGGCATCGACTGGCGCCAGGGCGTGGATTTCCGTTTCCTGCCCAAGCCATAAAGCAAAACCCCCGCCGGGCGACCGGCGGGGGTTTGCATATCAACATCCCTAAAAGGGCGCCGATATCAGTAGCGGTAGTGATCGGGCTTGAACGGACCCTGGACCGGTACGGCGATGTAATCGGCCTGCTTCTGGGTCAACTGGGTCAGCTTGGCGCCGATCTTGTCCAGGTGCAGGCGGGCCACCTTCTCGTCCAGGTGCTTGGGCAGCACATAGACCTTATTCTCGTACTTGGCATGGTTCTGCCACAGCTCGATCTGGGCCAGCACCTGGTTGGTGAAGCTGGCGGACATCACGAAGCTGGGGTGACCGGTGGCGCAGCCCAGGTTCACCAGACGGCCCTTGGCCAGCACGATCAGGCGCTTGCCGTCGGGGAACACGACCTCATCGACCTGCGGCTTCACTTCGTCCCAGACATAGTTCTGGAGCGAGGCGATCTGAATCTCGCTGTCGAAATGGCCGATATTGCAGACGATGGCGCGGTCCTTCATGGCGCGCATATGGTCCTGGGTGATGACGTCGACATTGCCCGTGGCGGTCACGAAGATGTCGCCGACGGGGGCGGCTTCTTCCATGGTGACAACCTGATAGCCTTCCATGGCGGCCTGCAGGGCGTTGATCGGATCGATCTCCGTCACCAGGACGCGCGCACCCTGGGTGCGCAGGGAGGCGGCGGAGCCCTTGCCCACATCGCCATAACCGGCAACGACGGCAACCTTGCCGGCGATCATCACGTCGGTGGCGCGCTTGATACCGTCCACCAGCGACTCGCGGCAGCCATACAGATTGTCGAACTTCGACTTGGTGACGCTATCATTCACGTTAATGGCGGGAACCTTCAGGGTGCCGGCCTTCACCATTTCATACAGGCGATGCACGCCCGTCGTGGTCTCTTCCGACAGGCCCTTCACCTCGGCCAGCATCTCCGGATACTTCTCATGCATGATCTGGGTGACGTCGCCGCCATCGTCCAGGATCATGTTGGGCGTCCAGCCATCCGGGCCGCGCAGCGTCTGCTCAATGCACCACCAGAATTCTTCTTCCGTCTCGCCCTTCCAGGCGAAAACCGGGATGCCAGCGGCGGCGATGGCGGCGGCGGCCTGATCCTGGGTGGAGAAGATGTTGCACGAGGACCAGCGGACGGTGGCGCCCAGCGCCGTCAGCGTCTCGATCAGCACGGCCGTCTGAATGGTCATGTGCAGGCAGCCGACGATGCGGGCACCAGCCAGCGGCTTGGACGCGCCATATTCCTCGCGCAGGGCCATCAGGCCCGGCATCTCGGTCTCGGCGATGGTGATTTCCTTGCGGCCCCAGCCGGCGAGCGAGATGTCGGCGACCTTATAATCGGTGAAGGCGGTCATGGATGGCTCCGGTCGCACCCGTTCAGGTGCTGATCTTGGCGTTTACAGAATGCAAAGCAGCGGCATGCCATAATGGCCGCCGCGTCTGGTGCAGGATGTATCAGGCGGAGTGGTTGCGAGCAAGCATAAAGATATCTTTATGTGTGCATCTGTCTGTTGCGGTTTCGTGTCGGCTCCGCGACGTTTTGACGCCAGCCATGTGCAGGAGGCGGATTGCCACCCCCGCGACACTGGCGGACTATCGTATTCGGCGGGGGCCGTTTGCTGAGGTGGGTGGCGATGGAAACGGATGATCATGAGCAGGCTGGCGGGCGCCGGCCTACGACAGTGACAGAGAGCCAGACGGATGCGCAGCGGCGTCTGGCCCGGCAGGCGGATCAGATCCGCGACATGGAACGCATGATGCGGGGCGTTGTCGCCTTCACGCGCAAAGCGGATTAAGGCTGGGCGCCTTACAGCGCCTCGCCCCGCACCAGACGCGGCAACTCACCCACGATGCCCATGGCATGGCGCATGAAGAACTGCTTGGCAGGCTTCAGCGGGGCCAGATTGTTGATGGCCGCCATGCCCAGCCGGCGGGCATGGCCCAGCGGCTTGATATCATTGCTGAACAGCCGGACCAGCGCATCGGTGGTGGCCAGCAGGGTCACCGTGTCGGTGCGGCGCCAGCGCTGATACCGCTCCAGCACGTCTGGCGCGCCGGGGTCCAGGCCGACCCGGATGGCATCCACCACCACCTCGGCCAGGGCGGCCAGATCGCGAATGCCGACATTCAGGCCTTGGCCCGCAATCGGGTGCATGCCATGGGCACTTTCGCTGACCAGTGCCAGACGCGTGTCGATATAACGTTCAGCATGCGACAGGCCCAGCGGCCAGGACCAGCGCCCGGCCACCGGCGTGACGTCACCCAGCCAGTCGCCGACGCGCAGTTGCAGTTCTTCCGTGAACCGTTCTTCCGACAGGTTCATGTAGAAATCGACACGATCCGACGGCTCGGTCCAGACGATGCTGGTATGGTGGCCGCCCGCCAGTGGCAGCATGGCAAAGGGGCCGGCGGGCAGGAACTGCTCCACCGCCACCCCGCCATGCGGGCCGGTATGACGGATGGTACAGACGATGGCGTGCTGCCTATAAGACCAGCCGATCTGCTTGATGCCGGCCTGTTCGCGGCAGAAGCTTTTCTTGCCGTCGGCCCCCACCACCAGCCGCCCTGCGGCAGCCTGCCCATCGGCCAGGGTGACGCGCACGCCCGACGCGGCCCGTTCCATGTGGGTCACCGTGGCGGGCGCCAGATGCGTGACGGCGGGCAACTGTTTCAGTCGGCGGTACAGCGCATGGCGCAGAACCCGGTTCTCAATAATCCAGCCAAAGGGGCGGTCGCCGACCTCCCGATGGTCATAATGCAGGAACAGGGGCGATGATTGGTCGGTGACGCGGATGTCCAGCATCGGCCCGACATTGCCATCCAGATGATCCCAGACCCCCGCCCCCATCAGCACCGTCCCGGCGCCATAGGCAATGGCCGTCGTGCGCCCATCGAAGTCGGGCTGCAACGTGTCTTCCGCCGGTTCCCGGTCGATGACCAGCGTGGAAACACCGGCGGTTCCCAGCGCACAGGCCAGCGTCAGGCCGGAAAGGCCCCCGCCGACGATGATGACATCGGCCTGATGATCGGCATTCTGCACGGACATGATGCGTTTTCCGGGGTTTGGCTGCTCTTTTGGGCGGCAATTAACTTGGCGCAAGCCCATTCGCCTGTCCAGATGGCGCGGCGTCGCAGCCATTGCACAAAATTTAATCAGCACCTGCCCATGTGCGCGCCGAATCTTCCAGCGGCCTTGTGGGGAACCCAGGTTTTTCGCGCCGAACACCATGGAAATGGCACGCGGCACGGTTCTTGTAAGTTAGACTGCCGGGACATCGGTGTTGCGCCGGTGCCGGCATCCTTAGTCTTGATCTGTTCCATGCAGAGGAAAGGGAGAGCGCAATGAAGCTCGTCGTGGCCATCATCAAGCCGTTCAAGCTGGACGAGGTGCGCGAGGCCCTGACGGGACTTGGCATCCAGGGCCTGACCGTCTCGGAGGTGAAGGGGTTCGGTCGCCAGAAGGGCCAGACCGAGATTTATCGCGGCGCTGAATATTCCGTCAGCTTCCTGCCCAAGGTGAAGGTGGAAGTAGCCGTTACGGATGAACTGTCGGACAGCGTGGTTGACGCCATCCAGAAGGCCGCCAATACCGGCCGCATTGGTGACGGCAAGATTTTCGTCCTGGATGTGGTGCAAACCGTGCGCATCCGTACGGGCGAACAGAATGGCGACGCCCTGTAAGGGGCGGCACTATCCAGTCATCCGAAGGCGTTCAGGCCCGTTCGCGGAACCTTCCGCGAACGGGTTTTCCTGATTCGTTCGCAGGAAATTTGCGATTCGCATCAAGGGTTTACGAAGGTTTTCAACGTTTTTCTCAATATTTATCCACAAGCCCTTGTAACAAGATGATTCTTCACCCCCGGCCGCCCCGAATGGGCTGCTTGTGCCGGGGGTGGGCGGCGGCTACACTCAGGCGTACCTCCGCCGCCCGCCGTGCGGCCATACTGATGCTTTGCCAGCAGCAAGGGCCATGATGTTCGACGCCGCCAGTTCCCTTCAGGCGCCCAGCCGTAACGAGATGATGTCGGCGCTGCCGGAATATCCGTTTCCCCGGCTGGCGGCTTTGCTGTCCGATGTCACGCCGCTGGCCAATGTCGCGCCCAGCATCCTGACCATCGGGGAACCGCAGAACAATCCGCCCTCCCTGCTGACCGACATGCTGGCGGCATCCGCCCCCGCCGCCTGGGCCAAGTATCCGCCGACTGCCGGCACGCCGGAATTCCGGGCCGCCGCCGCCGGCTGGCTGTCGCGTCGCTTCAACCTGCCCGACGGTTTCGTCCCCGCCGACAAGGCCGTGCTGCCTGTCTGTGGCACGCGCGAGGCGCTGTATCAGTTGCCGCAACTGGTGGTGCCCAAGACCAAGGCCGGCGGGCGGCCCGTTGTTCTGATCCCCAATCCCTTCTACGCCGTCTATCTGGGTGCTGCCCTGATGGCGGGGGCCGAACCGGTGATGCTGGACGGCACGAAGGAGACGGGCTTCCTGCCCGATCTGGACAGCGTGTCGGAAGAGGTCTGGGAACGTACCGCCCTGTTCTATCTTTGCACGCCGGCCAACCCGCAAGGGGCCGTCGCCAGCCTGGACTATCTGAAGCGTGCCCTGACCCTGGCCCGCCGCCATGGTTTCACCCTGGTCATGGATGAATGCTATGGCGAGCTTTGGCACAATGTGGCACCGGCGGGCGGCATGGATGCGGCCCGCGAACTGGGCGGGGAAAACCCGCTGTCCAACCTGATCTGTTTTCATTCGCTTTCGAAACGATCCAGCGCAGCCGGGCTTCGTTCCGGCTTCATGGCGGGTGATCCCGCGCTCATCGCCGGTTTCACGCGCCTGCGGGCCTATTCGCTGGCGGGCATGCCACTGCCGGTGCTGGCCGCGTCTGCCGCCCTTTGGTCCGACGATGCGCATGTGGCGATCAACCGCGCCTATTACCGCGCCAATGTCGATGTGGCGGAGGCAATCCTGGCGGGCAAGCTGGGCTATTACCGCCCCGATGCTGGCTTCTTTCTATGGCTGGACGTCACGGGTGTGGCCGCAAATGGGGAAGAGGCAACGAAGCGCCTGTGGCGCGAAGGCGCCATCAAGGTGCTGCCCGGCGCCTACCTGACCCAGCCGCATGAAGATGGCTACAATCCGGGCGACCGTTATATCCGCGTCGCCCTTGTTCATGATGCTGACAATGTGGCCCGGTCGATGGAACGGCTGGCCCGCATTCTGTCCTGATCCTTTTAGACCCGCTGACCGGACGAGCGCCCATGCCGAGCCGCCCCGCACCCCAGATACCACCCCAAGGCCGCGTGCCCCCGCGCGGTCCCGCGCCCGGCCCTGGCCACGGCGGGGGGCTGGTTTCGCGCAAGTCGAGCCTGCTACCTGAGGGCATGCTGGCCTTCGCGCTGCGCCGCATGGTGGAAGGGGTGGGCCTGGTCATCATCCTGATGGGTCTGGCGCTGCTGGTCTCGTTCCTGTCCTATGACAGCCGCGATCCGTCATGGAGCACGGCGGTGCCCGCCGACAAGGCGATGGCCCGCAACCTGCTGGGCACGCCGGGCGCCTACACGTCAGACCTGTTCCTGCAATCGCTGGGTTATGCCGCCTATCTGCTGCCTCTGTTTCTGCTGGGCTGGGGCTGGCGCGTTTTCCGGCACCGGCCTGTGCATAATCTGGCATTGCGGGTGCCGCTGGCGCTGGCGGCGGTGTTGCTGATGGCCATGGCCATGGTCTGTCTGGCCGGTGGCAATGCCGCCTGGGGCGGGCCGGCCGGTGCCCTGCTGGTGAAGCCGATCCTCAATCTGGTCGTGGCACTGGCGGGTGGCGTGTCGGGTCCGCTGATCGGTCTGGTCCTGCTGGTGCCGGCCCTGTTCTTGTGCCTGTGGGCGCTGGATATCAGGCTGTGGGAGGTTGGGGAGTTCTTCCGGGGACTGCGCCGTGAGGCCGGGCGTTTCAAGAATGCCCGGCTGGCCGGGGAAGATGACGACGCTGAGGAAGCGGCGGTGCCGCCGCCCGCACCCGCCCCGCGCTGGAGCGGAACGCCCGCCGCTGCCAAGCCCGACACCGCCGCGCCGCGCGGCGCGCTGGTCGATGGTATGCGTGCCAGGGCCGCGGGCCTGCTGTCCCGGCTGCGTCCCGGCAACGCAAAGAAGGACCCCGCTGTCCCCGCCGCTCCCGGTGGTTCCCGTGTCGCCCCCTCCCTGGGCAGTGCGGGGCCGGAGGTGACGCCGGCCACTGTCACGGGCCCCTCGGCTGACCTGCCGCATGACCCACCTGCCAGCGCGTCAGAAGAACGCCGCCGGCACGCCCCGCCCGTTGTGGCCCCGGCGCCCAAGCCCCTGCCCGAAGTGGCGCGCAAGGTGGAAAAGGCCCGGCAGGCCAACCTGCTGCTGGAACCTGAGGCGCGCGGCGACTACGAACTGCCGCCCGTCGATATCCTGCAACTGCCGCCGCACGGCGTCGGCCCGCTGATGAGCGAGGAGGCGTTGCAGCGCAATGCCGAGATGCTGGAAAGCGTGCTGGAGGATTTCGGCGTGCGCGGCCAGATCGTGAAGGTCAGCCCCGGCCCCGTGGTCACGCTGTACGAACTGGAACCCGCCCCAGGCGTCAAATCCTCCCGCGTTATCGGTCTGGCCGATGACATTGCGCGGTCCATGTCGGCGGTATCGGTGCGTGTGGCCGTGGTGCCGGGCCGCAATGTCATCGGCATCGAAATGCCGAACCAGCGCCGCGAGACGGTGTATTTGCGCGAATTGCTGATGTCGGATGCCTATGAGAAGAGCCAGCAAAAGCTGGCCCTGGTTCTGGGCAAGGATATTGGCGGTGGTCCCGTCATCGCCGATCTGGCCCGCATGCCCCACCTTCTGGTGGCCGGTACCACTGGTTCGGGCAAGTCGGTGGCCATCAACACCATGATCCTGTCGATCCTGTACCGGATGCCGCCGGACAAGTGCCGCTTCATCATGGTCGATCCCAAGATGCTGGAACTGTCCATCTATGAGGGCATTCCGCACCTGCTGGCCCCCGTCGTGACCGATCCGAAAAAGGCCGTGGTCGCCCTGAAATGGGCGGTGCGGGAGATGGAGGACCGGTATCGCAACATGTCCAAACTGGGCGTGCGCAATATCGACGGCTATAACGCGCGCCTGAAGGAGGCACGCCAGAACGCCGAGGTGCTGACCCGCCGTGTGCAGACTGGTTTTGACCCCGATACGGGCAAGCCGATCTATGAAGAACAGCCCATCGACCTGACGGAGCTGCCCTATATCGTCGTCATTGTCGACGAAATGGCCGACCTGATGCTGGTGGCCGGTAAGGATATCGAGGCGGCGATCCAGCGGCTGGCCCAGATGGCGCGCGCCGCCGGCATCCACCTGATCATGGCGACACAGCGCCCGTCGGTGGACGTCATTACCGGCACCATCAAGGCCAATTTCCCCACCCGCATCAGTTTCCAGGTGACCAGCAAGATCGACAGCCGGACCATCCTGGGCGAACAGGGGGCAGAACAGCTTCTGGGCCAGGGCGACATGCTGTACATGGCCGGCGGCGGCCGCATCACCCGCGTCCATGGCCCCTTCGTTCGGGACGAGGAGGTGGAACAGGCCGTCCGCTTCCTGAAGGCCCAGGGCGAACCCGCCTATGTCGACGCCGTAACCGAGGAAGAGGAGGAGTTCGATCCTTCCGAAGCTGGCAGCGGCGGTGGCGAGGGCGGCAAGGGTGGGGAGCCCACGGGCGACGACCTGTATGATCAGGCCGTGGCCGTGGTGACGCGGGAGGGCAAGGCATCGACCAGCTTCATCCAGCGCCATCTGCGCATCGGCTACAACTCCGCCGCCCGGCTGATTGAGCGGATGGAGAAGGAAGGCGTGGTCAGCCGCGCCAACCATGCCGGCAAGCGCGAAGTCCTCGCCCGCGATCCAGACGACCGCGAACGGGTGAATTAAACAAATGGCCGCCGGACGGTAATGCTGAAAAACCTGCTGAAACTGTCCGGTCTGCTGCTTCTGCTGGCATTGCTGCTGGGCACGGGTTGGCTGTTCATGAAGGTGGAACGCCAGCCCCCCGATGCGCCGTTGGTCTCCGCCCCCATGCCCGGCGCGCCGATCGGCATGGATGGCGGCGCCGTTGCCTGGATGGCCGAGCTTTACCGGGACAGCGGTGTGCCGTCCGTCACGGCGGCGGTGGGCGTGAAGGGACAGTTGCTCTGGGCCGGTGCCATCGGCCATGCCGACCTGTCGGCGGCAGTGCCGGCCACACCGGAGACCCGATACCGCATCGGCAGCATTTCCAAGCCCATCACTGCCGTCACGGCCATGCGATTGTCGGAAAAGGGCATCATCGACATTGATGCGCCGTTCGCCACCTATGTCCCCGATTTCCCCTCGGCCCCCGCCGGATATAGCCTGAAGCAGCTTCTGTCGCATCAGGCGGGCATCCGGCACTATGTGGGCATGGCAGAGGCGTGGAGCGACACGCCCTATGCCACCACCAGCGACGCCGCCGCTACCTTTGCCGCCGACCCGCTATTGTTCCCGCCCGGCAGGGGCTTCGCCTATAGCAGCCATGGCTACACGCTGGTGGCCCTGGCCCTGGAAAAGGCGACGGGGCAGGGGTTTGAAACGCTGGTGAAGGGGGAGGTGCTTGGCACCGCCGGCATGGTGCGCACCGGTCTGGACCGCAAGGGCATGAAGAATGCCGACGATGCCACCGGCTATATGCGCGTGGGCGGTCTGCTGTTCCCCGTCTTTGCCGACGATCTCAGTAACCGTTACGTGGGCGGTGGCTTCCGCGCCACCGCCATCGATCTGGTCGCCCTGGGCAATGGCCTGACAACCGATGCGCTGCTGCAAGCGTCGACGCGCGACCTGTTGTGGGTCCCGGTCGCACTGGCCGATGGGTCGATGAATCCGGAACGATATGCCCTTGGTTTCCGGGTTGGCGAGGATGAGTTGGGCCGGTTCGTCCATCATGGCGGCACGGCCAATGGCGGCTCCGCCATGCTGCTGATCTATCCCGACCTGGGCCTGACCATTGCGCTTTGCACCAATGACAGCACCGGGGATGCCGCCTTCGACCGGCTGGCTGCCGCCCGCCGTCTGGCCCGGTTGTTTGCGCGGGAATAGGCATAAGCCTGTATCTCGCTATTCTATGAATAACTATTGAACCTGCTCTACGCCCGGATGCATCCTGAGGTCTGTTTTGGCATCGGATCAGGGGCATCCCATGGATATCGGCATGTTCACGCAGCTTTTCCCCCAGGCCCCGCAGGACCACCTGACCCAGATGGCGGCGCAATCGGATGAACTGTTCGGGTCCTTCGGCTTTGCGGATGCGGGTAAGTCCAACCGGCTACCCTATTTCCTGGCCAATGTCGGGCATGAATCGGGCGGCTGCACCATCACGCATGAGAATTTGAACTATTCCACCGCCGCCCGCCTCTGTGCCGTCTGGCCAAGCCGCTTCCCGACCGAGGCATCGGCCCAGCCATATGTGAACAATCCGCAGGCGCTGGCCAACAATGTCTATGCCGGGCGCATGGGCAATACCCAGCCTGGCGATGGCTATCTCTACCGGGGGCGCGGCTATATCCAGTTGACGGGCCGCGATGCCTATACCGCCGTGGGACAGGCGGCGGGTCTGGATCTGGTTAATAATCCCGATCTGGCGGCGGCGCCGGAAAATGCGCTGCGCGTTGCCTGCGGCTTCTGGGCCTGGAAGGGCTTGAACCCGGTCTGCGACACCGGGGATTTCAACGCGGTGGTGGAGAAGATCAATGGCGGCCTGAACGGTCTGGACGACCGCAACGCCTGGCTGGCCAAGGTCCAGAAGGTCCTGGCCGGAGAAAGCGTACGCGACCTGAATGCCAAGAGCACGATCCAGGCGGTACAGCAGGCGTTGAACAGCCGTGGCTATACGGAGGTCGGCACTGCCGACGGCATCTGGGGCAATAACAGCCAGAAGGGTGCCGACCGCTTCCGCAAGGACAATAACCTGGGCGGCGTGGGTAACAAGGTGGACACGGCACTGTTGTCGGCACTTGGGCTGTGATCACACCCGCCCAAACCGCGCCGGCTTGCCGAAAAACCGGGTGGCCAGATCGGTGATGCGCGCATTGTCGCCGGTGGTCAGAAACCCAACCTCGCCCCGGCCCGGTTGGTCAAATTCCGGGTGGCGGGTCAGGTAGGCGGACAGGCTTTTGGCCGTCAGGTCGGGTTGTGACAGCACCTCCACGCCCGTCGGCAGGGCGGCGGTGAACAGGTCGGCGGCCAGCGGATAATGGGTGCAGCCCAGCATCACGGCCTGCGGCGGCACGCCTGCCAACTGTGTCATCAAGCCGTCGGCATAGCGGTTGACGGCGTCCCGCAGGCGGGCGGGATCGGCGTCCGCCTCAATCAGGGGGACCAGATCGGGGCAGGCCTGCTGCACCACCCGCACTTCCGGCGCGCGGGCCGCGATTTCGCGGGGATAGGCACCGCTGTCGACGGTGCGGCTGGTCGCGAAGATACCAATGGTGCGCGGTTCCCCCGCCTGCCGGCTGGCAGCGATATCGGCCATCCAGGGCTGACCCGTCACCGCCTCCACCATGGGCACCAGCACGCCCAGTACGCGCCGACCGGGCCAGGCCTGATCCAGCCAGGTCTGCTGTAACCGGCGTAGGGCGACGGCGGACGCCGTGTTGCAAGCCAGGATGACCAGCCCGGCCCCCCGGTCGAACAGGCGCGAAACGCCGGCCAGGGTCAGTTGGTAAATCTCTTCGGGCGGGCGATCACCATAGGGGGCGTCGGCATGGTCACCCAGATACAGGAAATCATGGGTCGGCAGGGTCGCATGCAAGGTCCGCAGTACCGTCAGCCCGCCATGGCCCGAATCAAAGACGCCGATCATCCCCAAACCCGCCCCAATCACACTCTATTCGCTGTTTAACACGGGTTTGCGGCGAAGGAAGGGCATTTCGCCTGCTTGCAAGCTGCGGTCAGCTGTGCCTAACTCCGCCGCATTGCTGGCTGGTCCCGCGTTGGAGCATTCATACTGCCATGTCCCTGCTGACCCGTTCCCTGTTCGCCGCCTCCCTGACCCTGGCCACACTGCCGGCCCTGGCCGCCAACCAGGATACGAACCGTCCCGTCGGCCAAACCATGGGCGAGATTGCCCGGCAGGCCGATCAGCCGGCGGCCCGTGCGCCCGCCGCCGCACCGGCGGTGCAGCTGCCGGCGGCCAGCAACCTGCCCACGATGGGTGAAGTGGTGAAGCAGCAGGATGCGCAGGCCAAGGCTGCCGCCGCGGCTGCACCCGGCTGCACCCGTCCGCAGATGCCGGGCAAGCTGCCCGACGGCAAGACCGCGACCGAGGCGGAAATGCGCAACGCGCAGGTCGCCGTGAAGACCTATGTCACGCAGTCAGAAGCCTTCAATGCCTGCCTGGACAAGCTGGTGAAGGTCAGCCTGAACAAGATCTCTGCCCGCGAATATCTGGCCCTGATCCAGCAATATGATCTGACCGTCACGGCCATGCAGATCTTCGCTGAACGGTTCAATGTTCAGCTTCGCGCCTATAAGGCCCGGACCGGCGCACAGCCCAGCGGCCAGTAACGCCGGTCCTTGGCGGCATTCCTCACATGAAATCCGCTTCCTCATAAAGGGGGCGGATTTCAAGCTCGCTGGGACCCGGCATCGGGTTGGGGCAGCGCTTGGCCCAGGCCAGCGCCTCTTCCATATCTTTTACCTGCCAGATCCAGAACCCGGCCAGTTGCTCGGTCGTGTGACCGAACGGGCCGGGCCGGACCGTACGAGTGTCACCGTCAAAGGCGATGCGATAGCCGGTGGCGGTGGGCTTCACCCCGTCACCGGCCAGCATGATGCCAGCCTTGATCAGTTCGTCGTTGAAGGCCCCCATTGCGGTCAGCAGTTCCATGGACGGCATCCGGCCCTGCTCGCTATCCTCGGTCGCCTTCACGATCACCATCACGCGCATTGTCATCCCCTTGTGATTTGGTCGCGGGACAGGATTGCCATCCTGCCCCGATATCCCAAGGACGGGGCAGGGGGCGTCATGCCGACAAGGCCGTTGAGAAAAATGTCAGCCCTTCACCAGGGTCAGTTTCGGGCGGCCCGGCGGCGGGTGATATCCCGGCAGGGCGGCGATCTGACCGGCGATGACATTGGTGAAATCACCGATGCCGGGCCAACTGGTCATCTTGCCGATCAGCCGCTTGCCCCGGAACACGAAGAAGACGGGAATGCCGTGCAGGCTGAACCGGTTCGCCATCTCCATATCGTCATAGACATTGTCGTGCAGCCAGCGCACCTCCGGCCAGATGAAGCGCGGCGGTGCCGACAGGATGGCATGTTTGGCAATATCGCAGTTGGGACAATCGCGGCCCCACAGGAACAGGATGCTCAAGGGCGGCACCCCTTCCTCGGCCAGGACACTGTCCAACTCTGCGCTGCTGACCTCGCGCATCGGGAAACGCGTGAAAAAATCCGGTGGTGTGCCGGGATTGGCCGGATTGCCTGGATTGGACATCGGGTTTCCTCCGCCTTGTTATCGTGGACCCGCCAACAATTCAGGGGCGGCCGCGTCTGTGCGGGGCCGCCGGTAGGGTGATCTGCCCGGCACCATGCGGTAGCCGGTGATGTACCCCTTGTTTAGAGGGATTCTAGATGAACAAAGGCAGCGGGGGAAGCGGGGATCGGTGTCCCCGCAAGGCGCTTGCTACTGTAATTCCGCCAGACGCTCCGCCTCTTCCTGGGCGATCAGGGCGTCGATGACCTCGTCCATTTCGCCGGTCATGAACCGGTCGATCTTGCCATAGAGGGTCAGGTTGATGCGGTGGTCGGTGATGCGGCCTTGCGGGAAATTATAGGTGCGGATGCGTTCCGACCGGTCACCCGATCCCACCTGGCTTTTGCGATCTGCCGCGCGTTCAGAGGCCAGACGCTGACGTTCGGCCTCATACAGGCGGGCGCGCAGCACCTTCAGGGCCTTGGCCTTGTTCTTGTGCTGGCTCTTCTCGTCCTGCTGGCTGACCACGATGCCGGTGGGCAGGTGGGTGATGCGCACGGCACTGTCTGTGGTGTTGACCGACTGGCCGCCGGGGCCTGACGACCGGAACACATCGATGCGCAGATCACGCTCGTCGATATGGATATCGACCTCTTCGGCTTCCGGCAGCACGGCGACGGTGGCGGCAGAGGTGTGGATACGGCCCTGGGTTTCGGTGGCCGGTACGCGCTGCACCCGGTGGACACCCGATTCGAATTTCAGGCGGCGGAACACACTGCGCCCCGTGATGGTGGCGCTGGCTTCCTTGTAACCGCCGATGCCCGTCTCGCTGACATCCATGGTCTCAAATCGCCAGCCCTGGGACGCGGCATAGCGCTTATACATCTCGAATAGTTCGGCGGCGAACAGGGCCGCCTCGTCCCCGCCGGTGCCGGCGCGCACTTCCAGAATGGCGTTGCGCTCGTCTGCCTCATCTTTGGGCAGCAGGGCCAGCAGGATACGGCGTTCCAGTTCGGGCAGGCGGCGTCTGGCCTCGGCCAGCTCCTCCACCGCCAGATCGCGCATCTCCTCATCATCGCCGGCGGCCATGGCCTCCAGTTCCGCCATGTCGGCATGGGCGCGGCGCATCTCGGTGATGGCGGCGGCGACGGGTTCCAGCTCGGCATATTCCTGGCTGGCCTTCACAAAGGCATCCCCGCTGAGCGCGCCCGACGCCAGACCATCGCGCAGCTCATCGAAATGCCGCATCACCTTGGCCAGCGGTTCGCCAAATCTGGTTTCAAAATCCGACACGGGGGAAAGCCTGTCCAAATACGCCGTCGCGCGTGGGTATAGGCCATTGCCGGCCTGCGGTCACCCCGAAATGAAAAAGCCCCCGCCCGGTTTCCCGGACGGGGGAGCAGGCTGGAACTGCCCGACGAAGCTGTGGAGAGCGGTGAAAGACCGCTCCGGCGGCGACTGCCGCCGCGCCGCACATGCGGCGTGAAGCCAAGCCGCGGATGCGGCGCCGGCGTCTGAGGAACTCAAAGAACGCTTACTTGGCGGCGATGGTCACGGTGACGGTGTCGGCATAGTCGCCTGCGATGTACTGGTCGGAGGCGGCGATGGTGACCTTCAGGTCGGACTTCTTGCCGAACTGCGCGGTGGCGCGGTCAACAACCATCTGGCTGGTCAGCGCACCACCCTGGCCGTCATAGTTGACCGAGTAATCGATGGTGAAGTTGCCGGACTTCAGCTTGCCGGCATTGGCCGAGGCCAGCGTGATCTTGTAGCCGGAGCCGGAATTGCAGGTCTCGGTGACCGAACCGACCGTCTTGGCGGTTTCGCCGGCCTTCAGGGCCAGCGACTGGTTCAGGTCCTGGACGGCGATGGTGCAGGACAGAGCGACATTACCCTTCAACTGGATCGTGCCGGACGCGTTCTGGGCCATGGCGGGGGCGACGATGGCAGAAGCGATCAGGGCGGCAGCAGCGGTCTTGGCGAAGAACTTGGTCATGTCGGTCTCCATCGGTTCGTTGGGGCGAGGCGTTGTTGCCTTCATGCGAACCAAGGATTGCAGCCTGAATGCCAAGTGCAGACACACCCTGAAAGTTGAGGGTTTCTGCGGCTTTGGGATTCAGGGGGTACTCCGCACGAGGTATTGCGTAATGCAAAACTGCGAAATGCATGTTGCTATATGCAAATACCATTGCAAATAGCAACTACCGTCGTGACGGTGGCACAACCTAAGCTAAAGGATAGGTTTGCGGAGTTTCAGGTCTCGCGCTTGCGCTCGGCGGTGACGCGGCCGAACACGGGCTGGGCCTGGGGTGACAGCACGCGCTGGCGTTCGCGCACCTTGGCGCGGGCCGCGTTGGCATAGATCTGCTTGGACGCTTCCACCATGTGAACGCCGGCAAAGGCGCGGAAACAGCGGTGCCCCAGTTCCTCCACCGCTGGCGCGCTGGCCAGCATGAAGCGCAGGCGGGTGGGCGGCAGGAACAGGGCGCAATCCTCCCGCTCCGGCACGAACATGTTCGCCTTCAGCGTGCTGCGCAATTGTCCCGGCGTGAAGGGGCTTCCCTGGCCGAACGGCGTGCTGTCGGACCGGGCCCAGATGCCGCGACGGTTGGGCACCACGGTAATCAGGCGTCCACCGCCTGCCATCACCCGCCAGATTTCCCGCATCAGGGGTCGCAATTCCTCGGTACATTCCAGCCCGTGGATCAGCAGGATGCGGTCGATGGACATGTCGGGGAACGGCAACTCCGCCTCATCCGCCAAAGTCACCTGCCCCGGACCGTCGGGCGGCCAGGCAATCACGCCCTGGCTGGCCGGCATCACGGCCATCACCCGCTCCGCCTCTTCCTGGAACATGGTCAGGTAGGGCGTGGCATAGCCAATGCCCAGCACACGCTGTCCCCGCAGGTCGGGCCATAGTTCCCGGATGCGGCGGCGGATCAGGCGGCGCACCACCTGTCCCGTGCTGGAGCGGTAGAATTCGCGAAGATCAAGGACGTCACTGTACATGCGCCGCAGGATATCACGGCACCAGCGCGCATGCATGACAAAGAAAGGGCAAAAGAAAAGCCGGCTGTGCCTGGCACGCCGGCTGTAGATGATCATCCCCGGATCGGCGAGACACGTCCAGGGTTCCATCCCGGTGGGCGCTTGGTTTCCCAAAGCACCTCACGGCAGGGCGGACAATACGCGAAAGCCGATGCCCCGCCAGCCATGAATGCTGTTTGCTGCTGTCATTTGCCGGCCACGTCACATTTGTGCAACATGGTGCGGCGCAATGAGCACGCTGTGGCGCACACGCGATCCTTCCATTCGGCGTATAATCTACTACACTTGGGGTTAATCCGAAGTGAATGACCATGGGCGTCTCACATGGTCTGGGGGATGGTGGATGGCAGAAGGCCTCTGGCTCCTGTTGGCGAACCTGTTCGTGGCCCTGATTTATGCGGCCACGGGGTGGGCCGGTATGCAGGTTCCGTTCGCGGGTGAGGCGGTCACCCTGATCTGGCCGCCCACCGGCATCGCCTTTGCCGCCGTGTGGCGCTATGGCCCCCGCCTTCTGCCCGGTGTGTTCCTGGGTGCCTTTGCCCTCAATTTGTTGAATTTCGCCAACCCGGTCTTTGCCATATCGGTCGGCCTGGGCAATTGCCTGCCGGCACTGGCGGCCTGGATGTGGCTGCATAAGGTGCGGGGACCGCAGCCCTTGTTCGATGGCCCGTCCGGTCTGATAGCCTTTCTAAGCGTTCCGGTTCTGCTGACCCCGATGCTCAGCGCTTCTGCGGGCATCCTGTCCTCCATCGCCGGAGGGGCGGACCTGGGCGAGGGGCTTGCCAGCGCCTGGGTTAGCTGGTGGGTGGGTGATGCCATGGGCGTGCTGCTGGTGGCGCCGCCGCTGATCCTGATGGCGGCGCCGGGTGCCATGGCTCTGTTGCGTCGGCGCTGGGGCACAGCATTGGGCCTGGTGCTGGCGGGGGCAGCGCTGCTGTCCGGCATGGCGCTGGTGGATACGCTGTGGCTGCGGGAGGCGGGGCGGTTTGCGCTGTTCTGCCTGATCCTGGCGGCGGGGCTGCGCCTCGGGCTGCTGGGTACATCCATTTACACGCTGCTGGTGGCTACGGGCCTAACGCTGCTGACGGCACGGGGCCTGGGTCCGTTCGCATCGACGGACTATCATGCAAGTTTCGCCACGTTGCTGGCCGCCCTGTCCATTCTGGCTGTGGCCGGGCTGGCGCTTGCCACCGTCATGGCCACGCTGCGCCGCGTGATGCTGGCCGAACGCGATGCACGCCATCAGGCCGAACAGGCCCTGACCCGCTTGTGTCAGACGCAGGATAATCTGGTGCAGGCGGAAAAAATGGCGTCGCTGGGCCGCTTGGTCGCCGGCATCGCGCATGAGGTGAACACCCCCGTCGGCACGGCCCTGGCCGCCGCCACGCGTCTGGCCAATGACACGCGTGGGATCGAACAGGCGCTGGCCACCGGCACCCTGCGCCGCGAACAAATGAATGAGTATATTGACGCCACTTCGCTGGCGGCCCGCATCCTGCAATCGAATATGGAACGCGCGGCAAGGCTGATTGAAAGCTTCAAGCATGTGGCCGTTGACCGTACGCGCCAGGATCGCCGCCGTTTCGATCTGGCCGGATACCTAGAAGAGGTTGTGATCTCCCTGCGCCCGCAGACGCGCAAGACCCCGCACGCCATCGCACTGACCGGTGCTACCCGCCTGCCGGTGGACACCTATCCCGATGCGGTGGCGCAGCTTGTCACCAATCTGCTGGTCAATGCCGTCACCCACGCGTTTGTCGATGGGCAGACGGGCCGCATCGAGCTGGACCTGCGCGCAGATGAACAGGGCTGGGTGGAATTGCGGGTCCGCGATGATGGTAAGGGCTTGGCCCGTGAACAGTTGGACCGGGTATTCGAACCCTTCTTCACGACGGGCCGCGAACGCGGCGGCAGCGGCCTTGGTCTTTATCTGGCCTATAGCCAGGTCAGCCAAAAGCTGGCCGGCACCCTGATTGTGGAAAACAGCCAGCCAGACAATGGCACCTGCTTCCTGGCCCGGTTCCCGGCCGTGGCGCCGCCGGCCAGCGAGACGGGCGAGGTTCGCCCCACGCCGCCGCCGCCCATCGACCTTGCCGCCAAGCGCCGCAGCGCCTGACGGCTTAGTCTTTGTTCCTCACTGCATCAGGAATTCCCGGACCTTCGCCACCGTGGCCGCCGGGTCTTCTTCCTGTGGCATGTGGCCCAGGCCGGGGAAGCTGACCAGGCTGCTGTTGGGCAATGCTGCCTGGAACTTGGCCGGCGTCGTGGCGAACGCGACCAGCCAGTCCTTCTCGCCCCAGACCAGCAGGGTCGGCGCCTGGATGGTGCGCAGGGTTTCCGTCGGGTCTTGGATCATATAGGCGGCGGCGCGTTGCAGCCGGGCTGGGCGCACGCCGGGCGACAGCCAGGAATTATAATAGGTATCCAGCATCTGCGCGCTGAACCGCGCCGGATCGCCATAGAGCGGAGCCATCATAGTCCGCACCGCATCGCGTTTCAGGGAGTAGGGCAGGGCCTTCATGGCGGGCGGCAGTTCGACCTTCTGTCCAAACCCGATGCCCAGCAGGGGGAACCCACCGGGGGCGACCAGCACCAGTTTCTCCACCCGCTCCGGGTTGGCCGCTGCGAAGTGCCAGGCGATCTGCCCGCCCAACGAATTGCCGATCAGGGTGGCCTTCTCCACCTTCAGCGTGTCCAGCAGCGCCTTCAACTGCACCGCATCGCGTTCCGGGCTGTAGGTACCGGCGGGGTCCGGTCCGGTCAGGCCATGGCCTGCCAGATCATAGCGGATGACGCGATAATCCTTGGACAGGTCGGCGGCCCAGCCGTCCCAGCTTTGCAGCATGGAGGCGTTGCCATGGATCATCACCAGTACCGCGGCCCCTTCCGGCCCCTCCTGCCGCACATGGAAGCGCAGGCCCGATGCCTCGACAAAATCACCGGGTCCGCGTGCGAACTTCGCCTCGGCCTCGGCCCGTGACAGGTCGGGCGTCCAGGCCCACCAGGCAAAGCCACCCACCCCCGCCACGATCAGCAGCAGCAGGCCCAACAGGATTTTTCCCAACAGGCGCATCATATCCCCCCAGGATTTGGTTATGCGTTGGGGCAAGAGCATGGGCAAAGCCGGGCGCATCGGCAAGTCAAATGAAATCTGAATCGATGTTCAATTTTATGGTGGGCTTGACGGCCTCCGGTACATGGCGCAAAGCCTGCGCCGTTCTCTGCACAGACTGAAGGTCCGCCTATGCCTCGCCCCGTCATTGCCATTGATGGTCCTGCCGCGTCCGGCAAGGGCACGCTTGCCCGCAAGGTGGCGGCGGCCATGGGCTATGCGCTGCTGGACACGGGCGCCTTGTACCGTGGTGTGGCGCTGACCATGATCCGGGCGGGGGTTGACCTCGGCGATGCAGAGGCCGCGACGGCCACGGCCCGTGCCCTGACGGCAGCGGATATAGACCGGCTGACCCATGATCCCGACTTGCGGCTGGATACGACCGCGTCGGGTGCATCCCGCGTCTCTGCCGTGCCGGGCGTGCGTCAGGCGCTTTTGGATTTCCAGCGCGATTTCGCCGCCAACCCGCCGGGCGGGCTGCCCGGTGCTGTCCTGGATGGCCGCGACATCGGCACCGTCATCTGCCCCAACGCCCCGGTGAAGCTGTTCGTAACGGCCAGCGTCACGGTTCGTGCCCAGCGCCGTTTCGCGGAATTGCAGGGACGCGGGGAGAACCCGGACTTCGCCGATGTCCTGGCCGACATGCAGGCCCGTGACGACCGCGACACCAAACGCGCCGTCGCCCCCCTGGTGCCGGCATCCGACGCCGTGATCATCGACAATTCCGACATGACCCCGCAACAGGTGCTGGATGCGGCGCTGGATGTGGTAAGGGGCAGAATTCCGCGGGCATGGCCACACCCGTAATACGAGTACTATTGCCATTGAAATTCTTATGAGATTGCATCAACCTGCCGGTGGGGGCGTTCTATCGGGGGTGTAAATCATGGTGATTTCTGGCGGAAATCTGGGTGACACGCTTTTCAAGGCTATTAACAGCAACAGGTCCGCTCTCGCCGCCGCCAAGGTCGCCGATACGAGGACGAAAACCCCGACCGCCTTGGGATCACTGTCTGCCGCCGCCGAGGATACATCCGGTGCTCCCGCCGATGTGATCCGTCTGTCTGACGATGCCAAGCAGGCGCTCCGCGCAGAGCAGCAGCGAACTCGGCAGGAGATTATTGCCAAATTCGGCCGGATACGCGTTGCGGGCGACACAGAGGAAGAACGTCAGCGGCGTCAGCGTGCCGATGCGGTGCGCGATGAACTCAACGCCTATAACGACCTCTCGTCGAAGCGTGGTGAGGAGATTGTTTATAATCTTCGAGAGGCGCTGGGATTATTGCCGCCGCCGGGTTCCGATCCTAACAACCCGCCTGATGCCGGTATCGGCGTCACGGGCGATGCCATGCATGATGTCCTGAACAGAAATCCCGATCTGCCTCAGATGACCAAATCAGCGGCGTTGCAGGCGTGGGAGGCGGAGCGTGACGCCGACAGCGTCCCGGAGCCGCCATTGCCGGAGATCATGCGCAAGGTGTCTGAAGTTTATGCCTTCCTGGCCGGCAGCGAAGGCCATGGCAGCAAGCAAATCAGCATGTATTTTGACAATGCATCCATCGAAAAGCTGGCAAGGTTGAGCGAGGAACAGGTGCGCGCGAGCCTCAAGGCCTATGGTTCGGATACTGGCGTCGCTGAACAGGTGAAAAACAGCAATATCGGGGCCTACATGGCCAGCGGCCAGGGTATCGGTGACCCGAAAGTGCGTGGTGTTGAGATGACGGGGCTTGCCGTGATGGACCCCGATGATCCCTCTGGTGCGCCCCTGATGACCCTGCATTCGCGAAGCATCCCCGACTATGTCCGCGAGCGGGGTGCCGACATGATCGTCGGCATGGTCAATCTGTTGAAGAAATCCTATCCGGCGCAGGAGCCCGTTTCTGCCTGACACCCATGCGCGGTGCGCCGCAGAAACGCGGGCGCACACCCGACTCTATCGGTTGCGGGGGCGGCGTATCGCGGCTATAAGACCCGCCTGTCCCGAAGGACATGAAGGATCGTGACGCGAGCGGACGACCGCCGGGGGAACCTGGGGGCGCGTCGATGCCCGCGTTTTTGCTTAGAAAACGTCCTCGCCGGTGCGCGTCATCGGTGCCGCCATGGCCTTCACCCGGTACCGCTCAGGCATTCCGTCTGGCCTGCCGGTCTCTTCGGGGCGCGCGTACCAAGCCGTCGGACGTGGTGTCCGGCGCGGCGGTGGCAAAGTTTCTCGACCGGCTCGGGCGTGCCGGACACGGGGAACAGCGTCGCCGTTGCCTGCAACCCGAAACAGTTTGCCCATTGGAGTTCAAATGGCACAGGTTTCCGCCGCGAAGGAAAGCTTCGCCGCTCTGCTTGAAGAGTCCTTCGGTTCCTCCGACAGCCTGGAAGGCACCGTCGTCAAGGGCCGCATCCTCAGCATCGACAATGACCAGGTCCTGATCGATGTCGGCCTGAAGTCCGAGGGCCGCGTCGCCCTGAAGGAATTCGCCGTTCCCGGTCAGCCGATCGAGCTGAAGGTTGGCGACACCGTCGAAGTTTACCTGGAGCGCATGGAAGACAAGAACGGCGAAGCCGTCCTGTCGCGTGAAAAGGCCAAGCGCGAGGAAGCCTGGACCCTGCTGGAAAAGTCCTTCACGGACCAGTCCCGCGTCACCGGCATCATCTTCGGCCGCGTCAAGGGTGGCTTCACCGTCGATCTGAATGGCGCCGTGGCCTTCCTGCCGGGCAGCCAGGTCGATATCCGTCCGGTGCGCGACATCGCCCCGCTGATGGGCACGCCGCAGCCGTTCCAGATCCTGAAGATGGACCGCTCGCGCGGCAACATCGTCGTCTCCCGCCGCGCCGTGCTGGAAGAAAGCCGTGCGGAAGCCCGCTCCGAGCTGGTCGCCTCCCTCAAGGAAGGTCAGATCCTGCAGGGCGTGGTCAAGAACATCACCGATTACGGTGCGTTCGTTGATCTGGGTGGCGTTGACGGCCTGCTGCACGTCACCGACATCGCCTGGCGCCGCATCAACCACCCGTCGGAAGCCCTGCAGATCGGCCAGACCGTCACGGTCCAGGTCATCCGCTTCAACTCCGAGACCCAGCGCATCAGCCTCGGCATGAAGCAGCTGGAGGCCGATCCGTGGGAAGGCGTGGAAGCCAAGTACCCGCCGCAGGCCAAGTTCAAGGGTCGCGTCACCAACATCACCGACTACGGCGCCTTTGTGGAGCTGGAGCCCGGTATCGAAGGTCTGGTGCACGTCTCCGAGATGAGCTGGACCAAGAAGAACGTCCATCCGGGCAAGATCGTTTCCACCTCTCAGGAAGTGGAAGTGATGGTCCTGGACGTCGATCCGGTGAAGCGCCGTATCTCGCTGGGTCTGAAGCAGACCATGCAGAACCCCTGGGAAGCCTTCGTCGAGAAGTTCCCGGGCGGCACCGAGCTGGAAGGCGAAGTCAAGAACATCACCGAATTCGGTCTGTTCGTGGGTCTGCCCGGCGACATCGACGGTATGGTGCACCTGTCCGATCTGGACTGGAACACCCCCGGCGAGCAGGCGATCCAGGAATACAAGAAGGGCGATCAGGTCAAGGTCAAGGTCCTGGACGTTGACGTTGAGAAGGAACGCATCTCGCTCGGCATCAAGCAGCTGGCCTCCGATCCGTTCGAGCAGGCTGCCGCTGGCGTCAAGAAGGGCGATGTCGTCACCTGCACCGTGACGCAGATCACCGAAGGCGGCATCGAGGTCGAAGTGGGCGAAGGCTTCACCGGCTTCATCCGCAAGTCCGACCTGTCGCGCGAGCGTTCCGAGCAGCGCCCCGACCGCTTCGCCGTTGGCGAAAAGGTCGATGCCAAGGTCACCCAGGTCGATCGCGGTTCCCGCAAGATCGGTCTGTCGATCAAGGCCAAGGAAGTCGAAGAAGAGAAGTCCGCAATGGCCGAGTTCGGCTCGTCCGACTCGGGCGCCTCTCTGGGCGACATCCTGGGTGCAGCCCTGAAGCGCAAGCAGCAGAACGACTGATCCGGTACCGGATCAGCCCTCTGTCAGGGTTGAAGAGTATGCGAAGGCCGCCGGGGCAACCCGGCGGCCTTTTGCTTTGCGGGTTGCTTGCCGACGCCATCCAACCAATCGGCGGATGGGTTCGTGCCTATGGATATAAATTGTGATGGGAAGATTTATAAAATTTCAAATAAATCTATCTTAAAGGTTTGTATCTGTTGGTTGTGTTATCCATAATAAAAATCCGCTTTGAAATAAAATGTCTTGTCGGTTTCGTGGGAGTGCGAAGTCCAACCGGAACCGCCCAACCAGATGCGGATACCGGTAGCTGCTGCCGTCACTCCCACGGTCCGGAGCCTGCTTCGCAACAGGAGAAAACATGGCCGTCATCAATGGTACCGCTGCCGCCGAAACCCTGACCGGTGGGGCCGAGAATGACATCATCACTGGCGGTGGCGGTCGTGACCAGATCGCTGGTGGTGCCGGCAATGACACCCTGAGCGGCGGCAGTGGTGGCGGGGCCACTATCAAGGGTGAGGCTGGCGACGATGTCATCTATGGCGATGACGGGATCGGTTATGGGCGTAGTGGCGACAATGTGCAGGGTGGTGAGGGCAACGACCATCTCTATGTCGGGCGCAGCGATACCGCTTCCGGCGGGACGGGAAGCGATGTTTTCCATTTCCCGCGCTATCTCCCCTATTCTGGTGGCCTGGCAATCATCACCGATTTTGATGTCTCCAGCGATCGCATAGACCTTACCAACATCAGCGGAGAACGGGGCATCGCCAGCTTCTCCGTGGCCAAGGACCTGATCAGCGCCACGACATACCAGGGCAAGGCGGGCACCGCCGTTACCGTCAATTATGACTATGGCGGCAGCATTATCCTGTTCCTGGAGGGAGTGACGCCCAGCCAACTGACGGCGGCCAATTTCCTGGTGACGGGTGCCACCAGCAATCCAAGCGGTCTGTTCAACAGCGGCCTGCGCGACCTGTATGGCACGCTGGGTGATGACGTCATCACCGGTGAGGTCGGCAACGAACGCCTCTATGGCGATGCTGGCAACGACACGCTGTTTGGTGCCGATGGTTATGACACCCTGATCGGCGGGGCCGGTAACGATGTTTTTGTCTATTGGGGCGTCGGCTCGCCCACGATCCAGGATTTTGAGCAGGGCAGCGACCGGATCGACCTACGAGGCTTTGGCGTGCGAGACTTCGCCATGCTGCGGGAGATCATGACAGCCGCGCCCGCCGGCGGCACCGTGATTGCTACCCGTGGTGTCAACAGCAGCGACCGTCTGACGTTCGGCGTTGAGATGTCGAAGCTGACCGCCGCCGATTTCATCTTCGCCCCTGCTGATTACGGCATGCGGCTGGTCGGTGACCAATATACGGCGAACATCCTGGCCGGGAATGGCAACGACACCATCACCGGCGGCAGCGGCAGTAACTTCATCCTGGCCGGTGCCGGGGACGACCGCATCATCGTCTCCAGCGGCTTCGACACGCTGGTCGGCGGTCCCGGCAAGGATGTGCTGGTCTTCAGCGATGCCGGTTATAGTTACGGCTACCGTGGCACCTATTTTCGCGACTTTACGCAAGGGCAGGACCGGATCGACCTGCGGGCGACGGGCATCGCCAGCCTGGATACGGTGAAACTGTTGGGCTTCGCTGACGTGATCGAGGGCAACAAGCAGGTCGTGGAGTTCGTCTTCGATCTGCCGGGCGGGGGTGAGGCGGACCTGATTCTGGCCATTGATCCCGCCCGGCTGACGGCGGCGGATTTCATCTTCGAGGATAGTGCGACGGCCCGCACCCTGACCGGGTCATCATATGGCGGCGCCCTCTATGGCGGCTTGGGGGATGATGTCCTGCGGGGCCGTGGCGAGAGCTGGCTTTACGGCGACGCCGGTAACGATACGCTGACGGGAGCTGGCGGGGATCAACTTGTTGGTGGCAGCGGCCGGGATGTCTTCCGTACAGAAGTACTTAGCAGCCTGAACAATCCGGCCAAGATTATCGATTTCAAGCAAGGCGAGGACCGTATCGACTTATCGCCATGGGGAATCCGCGACTTCGCAACCTTCTCCATGATCCTGGCAGACGACCGGTTGTATGGCAGGTTGAACTTCCTGGCCGAGGTGATGAATGTCGGCATCCCTTCGAGCAGATTGACGGCACAGGATTTCGTCTATGCGACTGATGATGGCAGAGGCCAGTGGCTGACCGCTACCAACTCGACATCCACCAACATGTTCAAGCCCGTGCCGTTGGCCGGCGGCGGCGGTAACGACATGATCCGTGGCAGCATGTATTCGGACTGGTTGGTGGGTGGGGCTGGCGATGACACGCTGGTGGGGACCGGGGGCGAAGACATCCTGGCCGGCGGTGCTGGTAGCGACCTTTTCGTCGTCATGCCCAGCAGCAATTCGACCACATTCGTTTCGATCATCGATTTCACCCGCGGCATCGACAAGATCGACCTGTCTGCCACCTCGATCAACAGTTTCCAGGCGCTGCTTGCCTCCTCCAACGCCGTCCTGGGGGCGTCGGGCAATTTTACGCGCATCCAAGCTGATGGCGTCAGCGTGGATATCCGCACCGACCGGTCCAAGCTGACGGCGACCGATTTCATTTTCGCACCCAACCCGACAGGAAGTCTCTACCTGAGCTCCGCGCTCAGTGGAGAGATGAACCTTTTCGGGGGTGCCGGTAACGATACGCTGGAAGGGTCGTCGGCATCGCAGTTGCTTTTCGGCGGCGATGGCGATGATAGCTTCATTCCTGGCTCCACGACGACCGGGTATGGCAATGACACGATCACCGGTGGGGCGGGCCTGGACCGTGTCATCTTCAACGATAGATCCAGCGTCTGGCAGATCACTACCGTCAACAATATCACGACCGTCAGCAGCGTCCGGGGGGATAAGACTTTAATCACTGGCGTGGAAAAACTGGTGTTCAACAACCAGACCTTTGACCTGTCTGGCGGAGCTGTCCCAACGTTGAAACTTTCAGGCGGCGCCGTACGCGAGGGGCAATCGGGCACATCGGCCAATCTGGCCTTCACCGCCACCCTATCGGCACCCGGAACCTCGGATGTCACCTTCAGTTTCACCGTAAGGGCCAGCACCACCGTTGAAGCTGTCAGCAAGACCGTAACCATTCCGGCGGGTTCCACCAGCGTCACCGTGCTGGTGCCCGTGAAGGGCGACGTTCTGGTGGAGGCGGATCAAAGCGTGCTGGCCACGGTGACCGATTTATCCGGTGCCCTTTTCGCCAGCAGCAATGGCCGCTACCTCTATGCCACTGGAACTGTCGTCAATGATGACTTCCAGGCCGGCTTCAGTGTGGAGGCATACCGCGCCCTGAATGGCGGTCTGGCCAGCGATGCTGCCGCTATGCAGGACTACATCGCCAATGGCCGGGCCGCTGGCAAGGTTGCCAGCGGCTTTGATGCCGAGGCCTACGCTGCCTTCAATCCTGAACTCTACCGGTCGTTAGGCCTGAACGCTTCCGCCCTGTTGAACCACTTCGTGAGCACGGGTCGGGCGGAAGGACGTGTCGCTGAAGGGTTCGACGCCATGGCTTACGCGGCTCTGAATCCCGATCTGTTTGCGGCTTTCGGCACCAACCGTCAGGCCTTGGTGGAGCACTTCATCACCAGCGGCCGGGCGGAAGGGCGCCTCACCGCGGGTTTTGACGCGGAAGCCTATGCCGCCTTGAATCCCGACCTTTTCCGCGTCTTCGGCCTGAATGAATGGGCGCTGGTCAGCCACTATATCCAGTTTGGGCGGGCAGAGGGACGAAGTGCCATCGGCTTCAGCGCCGACGCCTATGCCGCTTTCAATAGCGACCTCTACAATGCCTTCGGGCTGGACCATGCCGCCCTGGTCCGCCACTACGTTGACTATGGCCGGGGTGAGGGGCGGCTTGCCTATAATGCCACGGCGCAGGGTCTGGTACCTACCGCACCCCTGGACCTGCTGGGCTATGTGCCGCGCAGTGACTTTGCCTACCTGGATGCGTGACCGACTGTAGGTGCCGTCGGAAATGACATCTGCTTGTGCACAACCGCCTCCCCGGATATTCACCGGGGAGGCGGGTATTCTTGACTTAGGGTGAATCTTAACGGGTCCTAACCCGCTCTCACCTCACCCCTTCACCTGCTTCACCCAAGCATCCACCTGCGCCTCCAGCACCGTCAGCGGCAGGCCGCCGGAGCCCAGCACGACGTCGTGGAAGCCCTTGATGTCGAACTTATCGCCAAGGGCCGTCTTTGCCTTTTCGCGCAGGTCCAGGATTTTCAACTGGCCCAGCTTATAAGCGCAGGCCTGGCCGGGCAGGACGATGTAGCGGTCGATCTCGATGGTGACCGCTTCCTCGCTCATGCCCGTTGTGTCGCGCATATAGGTGATCGCCTGTTCGCGGGTCCAGCGCTTGGCATGGATGCCGGTATCCACGACCAGACGGACGGAACGGAACAGTTCCGCCTGTAACCGGCCCAGATCGCCATAGGGGTCGTTCTCATACATCCCCATTTCCACGGCCAGCCGTTCGGCATAAAGCGCCCAGCCTTCGGCGTAGGAGGTGAAGGGATAGACCTTGCGGAAGGTCGGCACATCCTCAATGGTCTGGGCCAGGGCCAACTGGAAATGATGGCCGGGTACGGCCTCGTGATAAACCAGGGTCGGCAGGCTGAACTTCGGCGCGCGGGCCTTTTCGCCCAGGTTGATATAGAAAATGCCGGGGCGGGAGCCGTCCAGCGCCGGCGGGTTGTAATAACCGCCGGGCGACGTCGCCTCGGCATATTCCGGTACGGCCTGGATATCGACGGGCTGCTTGGGCAGCTTGTTGAACCATTGCGGGGCCTTGGCCATGACCGTGTCGGTCATGCGCTTCAGGTCGGCCAGCTCCTGTCCATAGCTTTCGCGGCCGGGCGGGTATTTCTGGGCCGGGTCCTGCTCCAGGGCACGCACCCGCTCACCCACCGTACCCTCTGTCCGGCCAAGCTTTTGCAGCAGCGCGTCCATTTCGCTGGTGATGCGGGCCACTTCTGACAGGCCGATATCGTGGATGGCGTCCGGTTCGGTATCGACGGTCGTGTTGGCCCGCAGCGCCAGCTTGTAGTAACGCGCACCATCCGGCAGACGCCAGACGCCGGCGTCGGACGTGGCCTTGGGCCGGATTTCATCGCGCAGCAGTTTGCCCAGCGCCTGATAGGCCGGATAGACGTCCTTTTCCACCGCTACCGTGGCGGCGGCGATCAGGCGGGTGCGGTCGGCCTCTGCCACGCCGGCCTTTTCCAGGCGTGTCTTGAAGGTGGTGATCAGGGGGCTGTCGGCCACCGGGTCCTTGGTGAAGCCGTCAATGACCACCAGGCTCTTATCCACCACGAAATCGGGCGGCACCACGCCGGCCTTGGCCTGGTTGCGCACGGAATCGGCTAACTGCCCGAACTTCGTGGAAACGGCGTGCAGGCGGCTGATATAGCGCTCCGCCGATTTCACATCGCTGACCACATGGGCGTTGGTCAGAAACTGCGGCAGGCTGACGGGCGGCGAGAACAGCTGATCGACGGGGTAAAGCCCGCCGCCCGGTACCACCCAGGGGAAATCCAGTTGCGCCAGATTGGTGGAATAGAATTCCAGCATCACCTGCTGTGAGATGGCCTGCTGCCCCGTCAGGCCGGTATATCCCTTGATCTCCGCGATATAGCGGGTCATGTCGTTCCGGGCCTTTTCCAGGTCTTCCGGCTTGATCTCGTCCAGCTTGCCGGAATGGAAATCCAGGAAGGTGCCGTCGATCATGCCCAACTGGGTCAGCGTTTCCGGACTGTCCAGAACCTGAAGGATGGTCTGACGCTCAATGGTCGGGTGGATGGGCAGCGGGCCCCACAGCCCATAGCCAACGGCCACAGCGGCCAGACCAACGACACCCCCCACGGTGCCCAGCAGGATCTTTTTCAGCTTCACTGTTGTAACCCCCTCTGTTGACGCCGCCCTGTCGTCCGTAGGCATGGCGGTCGCAGGCGACGAGGCTACATCCTGGTTAATGTTCGCGCCAGGGCAGGGATAGGGGGAGGGGCACCATTCATGTGCCCCGCAAGGGAACCACGGTTTGCCAAACGTGCTGGTTCACGGCACTCTGCGGCGTTTCTTGATGTGGGATGGCAGGGACGGGTGCGGTATGGGCGTGGCGATGGGCAGCATCGATCTGGCGGTGGAGCCGGATTTCCGCCTGGGTCCCTGGCTGGTGCGCCCGTCCCTGGGCATGGCAAGCCGCGACGGGGCAGAGGTGAAGCTGGAGCCCCGCGTCTTGCAGACCCTGATCGTGCTGGTCCGGGCAGAGGGGCGGACGGTATCGCGGGCCGAGCTGATGCGCACCGCCTGGGGTCTGGAGGTGGGGGACGACGCCATCGGCCGCTGTATCGGCCGGCTGCGCGCTGTTCTGGCCATTGATGGGGTGATCGGGTTTGAGACAATCCCCAAGATCGGTTACCGCCTGAATGTGGCGGGGCAGGCGGCGGACACGGTGGTGGAGGAGCCGGCGGCGGTCGCGGCGGCCCCCGCACCGGCCCGGCGATCCGCACCCTATCTCTGGGCCGGACTGTCGCTGCTGCTGACCCTGTCCATTGCGGGTACCGCCCTGCTGCTGAACCGTCCGGGCGATGCGCCGCCGGTGGCGCAGGTCACCCCTGTCACCACCGATCCGGGGCAGGAGGTACAGCCCGCGATCAGCCCTGGCGGCGGCCAGATCGCCTATGCGTCCGACCGGGCCGGCCAGGGATTTGATATCTGGGTGCAATCGCTGTCCGGCGGCACGCCCGTCCGGCTGACGGATGACCCCGCCCATGATCTGTCGCCCGTCTGGTCCCCCGATGGCGGTCGCATCGCCTTTGTCCGGGTGCCATCATCGGGTCCTTGTCAGCTTTTGGTGCGGCCTGTCCCGTCGGGGCCGGAACGGCTGGTGGGCGGTTGCACGACCTTTCGGGAGGTGAAACCCGCCTGGGCTGACAATGATCGTCTTATCTTCGCCGACAAGGCCAGCGCCGCCGAACCCGCCCGCCTCTGGACTGTCGCCCTGTCCGGGGCCGATGCCGGGACGCCCGTACCGCTGACCAGTCCGCCTGCCGGCATCAATGGCGATGGCGATCCCGCTGTTTCTCCCGATGGCAAACGTCTGGCCTTCATGCGCCACCGGGCCGTTGGCGTCTCTGACGTCATCGTGCGCGATCTGACCACCGGCGCGGAAATGCAGGTGACGCAGGACGAGCGCAAGCTGCACGGGCTGGAATGGTCGGGCGACGGGCGCTGGCTTTACACCTCCTCCAGCCGGGCTGGCGATTTCGGCCTCTGGCGGGTGGACCCCGAGGCCAAGGCCCCGCCGCTGCGCATCGCCCCCGGCCTGAACCAGTTGGGCCGTATCGGGGCCGGTGGCGACCGGGTGGCGGCAGAGGTGCGAACCAACCGCTCCACCCTGCTGCGCCTGCTGCCCGATGGCGGCACCGAACCCGTGGTGCCGCCCAGCAACCGCCTGGACTGGGACCCCGATGTCAGCCGCCAGGGGGCGGTGGCCTTCGCGTCCGACCGGTCCGGCATGTTTGAGATCTGGGTGGCCGATCCGGGACAGGTGCCGTCCCCCGTGACGCAGTTTGCCGGCCCCTTCACCCAGTCCCCGCGCTGGGCGCCCGATGGGCGGCGGCTGGCGCTGGTGTCGGTGGTCGATGGCTCCCCCGGCCTGTTCATCCTGGATCGCGGGTCGGGCCGGCTGCGGCGCGTGGCCGCCGAACCGGGGGCGGAGGATCGGGCTCCTGCCTGGTCGCGCGACGGGCAGCGGCTGTATTTCGCGTCCAACCGGCTGGATGGCTGGCGCATCTGGATCACCCGCCCGCCCTATGAACAGGCCATGCCGATCACAGAGGCTGGGTGGCGCGTGGCCCGGGAAAGTGCCGATGGCCGCTGGCTCTATATGGCGCGCGATGGCGAGGATGGGCTGTGGCGGCAACCCGCCGATGGCGGGCAGGTGGAAAAGGTGGCCGACCTGCCCAACGCCTATGACAATGAAAGCTGGGTGGTGGGGCCGGACGGCGTCTATCTGATCGACCGGCCGGGCAACGGGCAGGCGCGCATCATGCTGCTACCCTCTGACGGAGGGCCGCTGCGCGCCGTCGCGGACCTTCCCGACGCGCTCTACAAATCCTCCCTGACCTTGGACCCGGACGGGCGGCTGATCATCGGCAAATATCTGGGCACCCTGGTCGATATTGTCGATGTGCGGATGGGGCCGCCCTGATCGGCACAATATCGGCGTTCCATCGGGATGCCGTCGGACCATCGGACTTCCCGGTTTCTCTGGCTTTCGCCACCCTCCGCATCGACCCGCCGGGCCTGCCGGCGATGATGTGACCGGGTGGTTGGAATGCGATATGAGATCGATGTGAACGGGCAACGGCATGGCGTGGATGCCCCTGCCGACATGCCGCTGCTGTGGGTCCTGCGCGACCTTGTGGGCCTGACGGGTACGAAATACGGGTGCGGCGTGGCGGCCTGCGGGGCCTGTACCGTGCTGCTGGACGGGCAGGCGGTACGGTCCTGTCAGTTCCCCATGGAACAATATGCAGGGCAGAAGGTGGCGACAGTTGAAGGCCTGTCGCCCGACCGTACCCACCCGCTGCAACTGGCCTGGATCGCCGAACAGGTGCCTCAATGCGGCTATTGCCAGTCCGGCATGCTGATGGCCGCCCACGCCCTGCTGCGCGAAGTGCCGCGTCCGACGGATGCGCAGATCGACGCCGCCATGACCAACCTGTGCCGTTGTGGCACCCTGCCCCGTGTGCGCCGCGCCATCCGCCGTGCCGCCGGCATGGCACCGGCCTGAAGCGGGGGGAGGGGACCATGGCTGTTTCACTTTCGCGCCGCGCGTTGTTTTCCGCCGCCGGGGCCGGTTTGACACTTGGGCTGATGCCGCTCAGCATTGTGGCCGTCGCCGCACCCGGACAGGGGGCGACCATCAATAACTGGCTGCATGTCGGTACGGATGGTGCCGTCACGCTTTATTCCAATGCCCAGGAAATGGGTCAGGGCGGGTTCAGCGGCGTGGCGCAGTTGCTGGCCAATGAACTGTGTGTGGACTGGGACCGGGTGATGGTGAAGACCGCGCCCCTTGTCGATGCGATGGGCATGGCCGATGGCAAAAGCCATTGGACGGGGGGCAGTTCGTCGATCCGCAGCCAGTGGGACAAGCTGCGCCGCGCCGGTGCCGCCGCGCGGGAGATGCTGGTGATGGCCGGTGCCCGCATGCTGGGTGTGCCGGCGGCTGAATGCCGGGCCATTGCCGGCCATGTCGAACATCGGCCCAGCGGTCGGCGCGTCGCCTATGGCGCCGTGGCCGACATGGCGGCCCGCCTGCCCGTGCCCGCCGATCCCATACCCCTGTCACGGGCCGATTGGACCCTGGTGGGCCAGGGGGTGATGCGCAAGGATATCGCGGCCAAGGTGGATGGCAGTGCCGTCTATGCCACCGATGTGAAGCTGCCGGGCCTGCTGTCCGCCACCTTGATGCAATGTCCGGTCTTCGGAGGAAAGCTGGTCAGCGTCGATCCTGCCCCCGCTATGGCCATTCCTGGCGTGCGGCATGTGGTGGTGGTGAAGGATGCGTCCATCCCCATCCCCGGCTCCGACCGGCCCATGACCCTGGTCGATGCGGTGGCGGTGGTGGCCGACCATTGGTGGGCGGCCCGTCAGGGCCTGCTGGCCCTGTCCCCCGTCTGGGACGCGCAGGGCAAGGATAATCTCGACACCATGGGCATGATCGACACCATCACGGGCAAGCTGTCCGACCCCGGCTCCATCCGTAAGGGGGAGAAGGAGGATGAGGCCGCAATCCGGGCCGGCCACAGCGCCGCCATGGCGGGGGCGGCCAAGACCGTGTCCTGGGATTACATTGTGCCGGCCCTGGCCCATGCCCAGATGGAGCCGATGTCAGCCACCATCGACCTCAGCCGCGGCAAGGCGCGGGCCTGGACGGGCAGCCAGTTCCCCACCTCCGTCCGCCGCATCCTGGCCGGCCTGTCCGGCCTGCCGCCGGAACAGGTTGAGGTGGAGACGCTGGTCTCGGGCGGCGGCTTTGGCCGGCGATACCTGAACGACTATGTCGCTTATGCAGCCTTCCTGTCGAAGCAGGTGGCGGCCCCGGTGAAGCTGATCTATTCGCGGGAGGAGGATCTGTGCCAGGGTCGTTACCGCCCCGCCACGGCCTGCCGCATCACCGCCGGTCTGGGGGCGGATGGCATGCCCGTCGCCATTCACACGCACACGGTCCCGGCATCGGGTGGCGTCTGGGTTTCCATGGCAACGGGCGGGCCTGCACAGCCTGACCATCAGCCCAGCTATTACCTGCCATCCCCCCTGACGACGATGACGGATGGCGGCCTGCCCGTGCCCAACGGCCCCTGGCGTGCACCGGGCAGCACGCAGGGCGCCTTCTTCTTCGAATGTTTCGTAGATGAACTGGCGCAGGTGGCGGGACAGGACCCGCTGGCCTATCGCCGCCGGCTGCTGGCCAGCAATCCCCGCGCGCTGCGTGTGCTGGACGCTGCCGCGAATGCCGCCGGCTGGGGCCGGGCCATGCCGCCGGGGACCGGCCTGGGCATCGCCATCTGGAACAGCTTTCAGTCGATCGCTGCACAGGTGGTGCAGGTATCGGTGAACGGCACCCGTGTGCGGGTGGACAAGGTCTGGTGCGCCTTTGACTGCGGAACCATTGTCAATCCCGACAGTGTCCGGGCCCAGGGTGAGGGGTCTATCCTGATGGCCCTGTCGGCCAGCCTGGCGGAAAAGGTGACCCTGGAGAAAGGGGCGGTCAGCAGCCGCAATTTCGATCAGTACAGCCTGATCCAGATGGATCGCATCCCGGAGATCGAGGTGATCCTGATCGACAGTCCTGACGCGCCCGTGGGCGGGGCGGGGGAGCCGATGACCCCACCCCTGCCGCCCGCCCTGGTCAACGCCCTGTTCGCGGCGACGGGCAAGCGGGTGCGGTCGCTTCCCCTCATCGACCATGGCTTCACGGTTTAGCGCGCTCTCAGTCGCCGCCGTACCCTCGTTCATGGACATGACCGAGGGTGTGACCCCGCTTGCGCCTCCCCGCCGCCAGGGGTTACACCGGCTGTGGAAACAGCGATGGATGACACCATGCGGCAGGGGGGCGAAGGTCGGGGCTGGGCGCCTGTGCCGGTGCATATGGTGGGCGTGCATCTGGGCCTGTCCTTCTGGCATTACGCCTTGGGCATGCTGGCGCTGGGCCTGCTGGTCTTTCCGGTGGCTTGGCTGGCCGGTGGCATCTCCGAAACGGTCAGCCTGTCGCTGGGCTGGATGGAGGGTGATCCCGCCATCCGTCGCATCACCAATCTGCTGGCGCTGGCCGCCATCATTCTGCTGCTGACCGCTGTGCTAAACATACAGGGCCGGTCGCTGATGAGCGTGGTGGCCCCTGAACAGCATCTGGACCTGGGCATGATGGTGCGGTCGGCGGGCACCTATGCCCTGGCCTTCACGCCTGTGATCATCATGGCGGTGATGAGCGGGCAGTTGGGCCTGGGCGACTGGCGGGCGGCGCTCGCCCTGCTGCCGATGATGCTGGTACTGGTGGCGTTGCAGGCGACGGCGGAGGAGATGGTCTGCCGGGGTTATCTGGCGCAGGGGTTCCAGGTCCTCTTCGGCCACGCAATGCTGGCCGCATTGCCAGTGGCTATCATTTTCCTGTCGCTGCATGATACGGGGGGCTGGGATACCGGCTGGGACCGCAAGATCAATATCCTGATGATCAGTCTGGCGCTGTCCTGGCTGACCACGCGGGCTGGGCGGCTGGAACCAGCCATGGGCGTGCATTTCGCCCATAACATCATTGTCTTCACCCTTGCCGCCCGCCCGGACCATGGCTTGCCCTCGGTCAGCGGCTTTCAGGAAGATTTCCGCGACAGCAGTTTCGACATCAATGCCGTGCTGGCCCAGACCATGATCTATGGCGCCGTCTGCGCCAATTACTGGTTCATTGGCCTGCGCACCGGCTTTGTGGCGGGCCACACAACGGGGCAGCCAGAATGAAGGGCGACGAGACGCCAGTTCACATGGCAGGCGTGGCCACGGGGCAGCCGCGCGGGGCCTATCTGTTCGGCACCGTCGTGATTGTCGTGCTGATGCTGCTGGCGGGTATCGCCATCGTTGCTTTGGTGATGGAATTGCGGCGCGTCTTGCCGGGCACTTCCTACCTGCAGACCTATGGCCTGCTGACCATCAATTCCATCGCCATCCCGGTTCTGGCCTTGGTGCTGCACTGGCTGCACCGGCTGCGTCTGTCGGACCTGATCGCGCCGGGCCGTTCGCTGGACTGGGGGATGATGGGGCGGGCGGCCCTAGTCTTCGCACTGCCCATGCTGGTGCAGGTGGGCATCGGCCTATGGGCGGGCGAATTGCGCCTATCTCAAACAAGCCTGATGACCTTCCTGCTGCTGGCCCCGCTATCGGTGCTGCTCTTCGGTCTGCAGGCCTCGGCAGAGGAGTTGCTGTTCCGGGGCTATCTGGCGCAGGGCGCGCAATTGCTGTTTCGCCATGCCCTGCCGGCCTCGCTTCTAACGGCGGTGCTGTTTACCCTGGTGCATGAAGGGTCAGAGGCGCAGGCCGTCTGGGCCATGCGGGCGGAGATTTTCTGCATGGCCCTGTTCCTATCCTGGATTACCACCCGCTTCGGGCGACTGGAGGCGGCGATGGGCGTGCACATCATCAATAATGTGCTGTTTTCCTTCTTCGTGGGCAGTGCGGATCTGTCCTTCCCCGACCTGACCACCCGTGTGGAGTTGGACCCGCCGGACCTGTCCGGCTGGGCCGATTGGGGTGAGTTTGCCCTGCATCAGGCGGTGCATGTCGGTTTCTTCTGGCTGGTCGGCATGAAGACCGGCTTCATTGAGAAGGGCTGGATCAGGCGTCGCGCCGCGTAAGGTTGGACCCTAGTGCGGCCAGACATATCAAGGCGATAGCCGCCACCGCCGACAGCGACAGCACCTCGTTCAGCAAGAACAGGCCGACAATGGCGGACAGGGCCGGCTCCATCGCCATCATGATGCCGAACAGGGCCGTGGAGACGCGCCGCAGTGCCACGAATTCCAGCGCATAGGGCAGCAGGGTGGACAGCATCGCCACGACCACCACCATCCCCAGCAGCTCAAAACTGGCCAGATAGGGACCGGATACAGGCAGGCCGACCGGGGTCGTGAACAGGGTGGCGAACAAAAGCGCCAGGGCCAGCCCCGTCATCCCCGGTATCTCCCGCCCCGCATGCCGCGACATCAGGATATAGGCGGCCCAGCCCACAGCAGTAACGATGGCGAAGAACAGACCCAGCGGGTCCAGCCGTTCCGCCCCGGCCAGCGGCGTCAGCAGCAGCACACCCGCCAGCGCCAGCAGCGGCCAGAGATAATCCACCACCCGCCGCGCCCCGACCATGGCCACGGCCAGTGGCCCCAGAAACTCAATTGCTACCGCCACACCCAGGGGCAGCCGGGCCAGCGCCAGATAGAAGCACGCGTTCATGGCGGCCAGCGACGCGCCCAGCGCCGCCGCCGCCCGCCATTGCGCGCCCGTCAGATTGCGGAAGGAAGGCCGGACGATCGCCAACATGATGGCGGCGGAGATGGCGTTACGCAGAAAGGCCAGCGCCAGAATGTCATGCCCCTGCGACACATCCTTGGCCAATCCACCGCCCAGCGGCGGCATGGAGACGGACAGGACCAGCAGCAAGGGCGCCAGTAATGTCAGGCGGTCGGCGCGCGCGGGGGGCGCCGTATCGTTCATGGCAGCAGCCCCAGCCCCATGTCCCAGAACCCGGCCTCTAGCCGGCTGGCGGCATCAAAGCTGCGGGTCAGGTCGTTGAACCGGGCTTCACCGCCGCGCGTGGCCGACAGCCGGTCCAGCAGGGCCACCTGTGCCGCCGCCACGGAACGGTATTCAGGATCGGCATACATGGCGATCCAGTCGCCATAGGGATTGCCTTCCAGCTTGGTCGCCGGATCGGCCAGCAGATTGGCAGCAATCTCAGCATAGCCAATGATGCAGGGGGCCAGCGCCACATGCAGGTCCAGCAGATCACCGGCCAGCCCGCGTTCCAGCACGAACCGCGTATAGGCCAGCGTGCCCTGCGCCTCGGGGGCGGCCTGCATCGCGGCCTCATCCAGGCCCCAGCCCGCGCAATATTTCACATGCAGGCCCATTTCCAGATCCAGGATCGCCGCCATGGACCGCGCGGCCGCCCGCATATCGGCCAGATTGTCGGCCTTGAACGCGGCCAGCGCATAGGCGCGGGCGAAATGGATCAGGAACAGGTAATCCTGGATCAGGTAATGCCTGAAGCAGGCCTCCGGCAGGGTCGCGTCGCCCATGCCCGCCACGAATGGGTGGCGGACATAGCGGTCCCAGGCGGGGCGCGTGGCCCCGCGCAGCCGGTCGAACAGGCCGCCCGGCGTGGCAATGTCCGGCAGGGTCTGACGGATCAGCGCCATTGCGGGCGCCTTACTTGGCGCCCGGCAGCTTGACGGTCAGCCCGTCCAGTTCCGGGGTGATGCGGATCTGGCAGCCCAGGCGGGAGGTCTTGGTCAGGCCGAAGGCCAGATCCAGCATATCCTCTTCATCTTCCTGAGCGTCAGGCAGCAGGTCGTACCATTCCGGTGCGACCACGACATGGCAGGTGGAGCAGGCCAGCGAGCCCTCGCACGCACCTTCAAGGTCGATATCGTGGCGGCGGGCCACTTCCAGGATCGACAGGCCCAGGGGGGCATCCACCTCGCGGCGGGTGCCGTCGGTTTCAATGAACACCATCTTCGGCATGACGCCAGAACTCCTGATACAGAATGGGCCACCCCGGTGATGAGGTGGTGATGTGAGGACGGTTTAGCCCGTGCCGCCGTTAACCGGCGGCACTTTGGTTCAATATGTGCCGCCGTCAGCCAGCGGCACCGTGGCAATGCTTGAACTTCTTGCCGCTGCCACAGGGGCAGGGGGCGTTGCGCGGGGTGTTCACCCAGGCCTCGCCATCGGTCAGATCGGTTTCCTGCGCCACCGGCAAGGCGGCGGCACCCATGCCGAAATTCGGGATAGAGGCGCGGCGCACCATGCCTTCGGGCAGGGGGGCATCGGCGGGCGGCTGGCTGCCGAAGGCCGGGTCCAGGCGGGTTTCCTGGCCGAATTCCGGCATGGGCATTGGCATCGGCTCCGGCTCGTTCACGCGGACCTGGATCAGCATCAGCATCTCGGTCACCTGCTCACGCAGATTATCCAGCAGGCCGGAGAACAGCTCGAACGCTTCCTTCTTATACTCGTTCAGCGGGTCGCGCTGCGCATAGGCGCGCAGATTGATGCCCTGCCGCAGATGGTCGAGCGAGAGCAGATGGTCCTTCCAGACCTGATCCAGGATCTGGAGCAACAGGCTCTTCTCGATATTGCGCAGCAGCTCGGCGCCATAGGCGGCTTCCTTCTCCGCCATCTTGTCGTCGGCGAATTTCAGAAGACGCTCGCTGATCTCCTCATCTGCGATGCCTTCCTCCTTGGCCCATTCCCGGACCGGCAGGTCGGCGCCCAGCAGACGCAGGCATTCCTCATGCAGCAGGTTTACGTCCCACTGCTCGGCATAGGCGTTTTCCGGGATGGCGCGGCGTACCATGTCGGTGATCACTTCGTGGCGCATGGACGCAACCATTTCCTGGACGTCCTCGGCCTCCATGATCTCCTTGCGCTGTTCATAAATGACCTTGCGCTGGTCATTCATGACATTGTCGTACTTCAGCAGGTTCTTGCGGATCTCGAAGTTATGGGCTTCGACGCGCTGCTGTGCTTTTTCCAGGGCCTTGTTGATCCAGGGATGGATGATGGCCTCACCCTCCTGCAGGCCCAGCTTCTGAAGCATGCCGTCCAGACGCTGGCTGCCGAAGATGCGCATCAGGTCATCATCCAGCGACAGGAAGAATTTCGACGCACCCGGATCGCCCTGGCGGCCCGAACGACCACGCAGCTGATTGTCGATACGGCGGCTCTCATGGCGCTCGGTACCGACCACATACAGGCCACCAGCCTTCAGCACCACTTCGCGGGCCGCCGCGATCTCGTCGCGGATGGTCTGGATGCGGCGGTTGCGCTCCTCGCCTTCGGGCACGTCGGCCAGTTCGAACTCCACCCGCATCTCGAAATTGCCGCCCAACTGAATGTCGGTGCCGCGACCGGCCATGTTGGTGGCAATCGTTACGGCACCGGGACGACCCGCCTGCGAAACGATGTAGGCTTCCTGCTCATGATAGCGGGCGTTCAGCACGTTATGCGGGATGCCCTTCTTCTTCAGCAGGGCTGCCAGCGTCTCTGATTTCTCAATCGAAACGGTACCGACCAGCATGGGCTGCTGCCGCGCGCGGCATTCCTCGACCAGCTTGACGATGGCCTCGTACTTTTCCTGCGCCGTGCGATAGACCTCGTCATCCTGGTCCTTGCGGGCGACCGGCAGGTTGGTGGGGATGTCCACCACGTCCAGGCCATAAATCTCCGCGAATTCCGCGGCCTCGGTCATGGCCGTACCGGTCATGCCGGCCAGCTTGGGATAGAGGCGGAAATAATTCTGGAAGGTGATGCTGGCCAGCGTCTGGTTTTCGCGCTGGATTGAGACACCTTCCTTCGCCTCCAGCGCCTGATGCAGACCTTCGGAATAGCGGCGGCCTTCCATCATGCGGCCCGTGAACTCGTCAATGATGACGACCTTGTCGTCCTTGACGATATAATCCACGTCGCGGGTAAACAGCTGGTGGGCCTTCAGCGCCTGGTTCATGTGATGGACCAGGGAGATATTGTGGATGTCGTACAGGTCGCCGGTCTTCAGCAGTTCCATGTCCTTGAGAATCTGGGCCACCTTCTCGGTGCCCGACTCGGTCATGGAGACGGCCTTGGCCTTCTCATCCTTCTCGAAATCGCCTTCGCCGATATGCGCCATCACCTTATTGATGGCGATATACAGTTCGGAACCATCGGTGGACGGGCCGGAGATGATCAGCGGCGTACGCGCCTCATCGACCAGGATGCTGTCCACCTCGTCGACGATGGCGTAATTGAAGGGCCGCTGCACCATGTCGGACAGGCGGTACTTCATATTGTCGCGCAGGTAATCGAAGCCGAACTCGTTGTTGGTGCCATAGGTGATGTCGCAGGCATAGGCGGCACGGCGTTCCTCGTCATCCAGCCCATGCACGATAACGCCCGTGGTCAGGCCCAAGAAGCTGTACAGCCGGCCCATATGCGTGGCGTCGCGGCGGGCCAGATAGTCGTTGACGGTAACGACATGCACGCCCTTGCCCTGCAACGCGTTCAGATAAACGGCCAGCGTACCGACCAGCGTCTTGCCTTCACCGGTGCGCATTTCAGCAATCTTGCCGGAATGCAGCACCATGCCGCCGATCATCTGCACGTCGAAATGCCGCATGCCCATGACGCGCTTGGACGCTTCACGCACCGTCGCAAAGGCGTCGGGCAGAATGGCGTCCAGCGTCTCGCCCTTGTCCAGCCGGTCGCGCAGCCAGTCGGTGCGCATCTGCAATTCGGCGTCGGACAGGCCGGAAAGCTTCGGCTCCAACGCGTTGATGGCTTCCACCCGCTTGCGCAGACCCTTGACCACCCGCTCATTGGCGCTGCCGAACAGCTTGCGGGCGATGGAACCGAACATAGAGGCACTCCAGAAAAGGAACAGGCGCGAAGGACACCGGACATGACGAAATCCCGGGCACGGGCCGTCTGGCCGCCGGGAAGGTTTTGTACCGGAACAGGCCTCGCCCATTCCAGCGCCCGTCACAGATAAGACCGCGCATCGCATCGGTCAATGCGGCAATGCCACATCAAGGCGCCTTTCGGCGGCGTTGCAGCCATGAAATGGCCACGTGGACGGGTTCTTTACTGGCCTTAAGACCATGCGCGTGGCCCCTTGCCTGCTCATGGCCTGTCATGCTTTATGCCGGTGCGGTCTGCTGGGGATGTTCCCGCCGACCGACCAGATTGTTTCGAGGGAACCCCCACAGATGTCGTTCAAGACCATGCGTGCCGCTCTGGTTGTCGCCGCCCTCGGGTCGGTTGCTGCCGTTGCCCTTTCCCCGGCCATGGCGCAGGACGCGGCCAAGCCCGCAGCGGCCCCCGCTGCCAAGCCCGCCGCCGGTGGTTCTGCCCTGGCTGACGACCCGGTCGTCGCCCGCGCCAATGGCAAGGAATTCAAGCGTTCCGACGTGATCGCCCTGTTGCAGCAGCTGGACCCCCAGGTGCAGCAGATGCCGTTGCAGATGATCTATCCGCAGCTGGTCGATCAGTTGATCCAGGCGCAGCTGGTGACGGAGGCTGGCTACAAGGCCAAGCTGCAGGACAGCGCCGAGGTCAAGAAGCGCCTGAAGCAGGCCGAGGAGCAGTTCGTTCAGCAGGCCTGGCTGAAGGCCGAGATCGACAAGAAGATGAGCCCTGAGAAGATCAAGGCCGCCTACGACAAGTGGATGAAGGAAAACCCGCCGCAGGACGAAGTGCGCGCCAGCCATATCCTGGTGAAGACCAAGGAAGAGGCCGACGCCATCATCAAGCAGCTGAAGGGCGGCGCTGATTTCGCCAAGCTGGCGGCGGAGAAGGGCACCGACGGTACCAAGGACCGTGGCGGCGACCTGGATTACTTCACCAAGGACCGCATGGTGCCGGAGTTTGCCAACGCCGCCTTCGCCATGAAGGTGGGCGATGTCAGCCAGGCCCCGGTGCAGACCGAGTTCGGCTTCCACGTCATCAAGCTGACCGACAAGCGCAAGCAGGTTCCGCCGACGCTGGACCAGGCCACGCCGCAGCTGCGCCAGATAGTTGCCCAGGAAATCGCCGAAGAGGTGGTGAAGGGCCTGGAGAAGACCGCCAAGGTTGAGAAGTTCAACATTGACGGCTCCCCCATGCCTGCCGCCCCGGCAGCGCCGGCGCCGCAGAAGAAGTAAGCAGGGGACACTCTGCTGGGAAGGAGGGGGCCGCCGGCGCAATCCGGCGGCCCCTTTGCCGTTCAAATGCCGGATTCTGACCTACGACCTTGGTAGATGCGGCGGAAATGCACAGCGGGTCATCCTTCCGCAAACTTCATTTCGCACCTGCACTCGGCTAGGATCGCGCCGGTAATTCACTCTGTTCAGTTGCCAAGAAGGCCGTAACCATGGACATCACCAAGATCCCCGTCGGCAAGAACGCGCCCTGGGACATCAACGTCGTCATCGAGATCCCGCAGGGCGGCCAGCCCGTGAAGTACGAGCTGGACAAGGACAGCGGCGCCCTCTACGTCGACCGTTTCCTGCACACGGCGATGTTCTATCCGGCCAATTATGGCTTCGTCCCGCACACCCTGGCCTTGGATGGCGACCCGATCGACGTGATGGTGGTGGGTACGACCCCCGTGGTCCCCGGCGTCGTCCTGCGGTCGCGCCCCATCGGCGTGCTGATCATGGAAGATGATGCGGGCATGGATGAGAAGATCCTGGCCGTGCCGGTGGACAAGCTGCACCCGTTCTACAAGGACATCACCAGCTATCGCCAGCTGCCGCAGATCCTGGTCGAACAGATCGCCCACTTCTTCGAGCACTACAAGGACCTGGAGCATGGCAAGTGGGTCCGCATCGTCCGCTGGGACGAGGCTGATGTCGCGGCCAAGCTGATCCAGGAAAGCATTGAGCGGGCTGCTGCCACTGCGTGATCAGGTCTGGGTTGATTGAAAAAGGCCACGCCAGTTCAAACCGGCGTGGCCTTTTTGTTGCCGATCCGTCCACAAAACCGGCATGTTTAAGTTTCCATACGGAACAGGGTGGGAGAGGCTGTGAATGACTGATTATGATATGCGCCGGGGCAACGGCTCCATGCGCATGATCGTGGTGATCTGCAATCTGCTGACCATTGTCGGGTTCGGCCTGATCGGCGTCATCATCGCCTATCTGAAGCGGGGCGAGGCCTATGGCACCCTTTGGGAAACGCACATCACCTATATCATCCGCACCTTCTGGCTGGGCGTCCTGGGTATCGTGGTTGCGGGCCTGACCAGCTTCATCGGCATCGGCATCCTGCTGGGTCTGGTGGTGGCCCTCTGGTGGCTGATCCGCTCGGTCAACAGCCTGTTGAAGGCGATTGATGACCGGCCCATCCACAATCCGGAAACCTGGCTGATCTGATCGCGGTTTGCGGGCGGCGGATTGACCCATGTCATCGCCCGCCCATGGTCGTGGTTTATGGTGGCCGCCGTTTCCGGCATGCTGCCGTGACGCGTGATCCCGGACGCCAGGAGCCGCCATGACCATCCGTAACCTGAACAGCCTGTTCAAGCCCGCCTCCGTCGCCCTGATCGGGGCCAGCCGGCGGGACCGGTCGGTGGGCAAGGTGGTGGCCCGCAATCTGTTCAATGCCGGCTTTGATGGGCCGATCATGCCCGTCAATCCGCGCGAACGCTCGATTGAGGGGGTGCTGGCCTATCCGTCGGTATCCGATCTGCCCATCACCCCGGAACTGGCCGTCATCGCCACCCCGCCCGCCACTGTGCCGGGCCTGATCGCCGAACTGGGTGCCCGGGGCACCAAGGCCGCCGTGGTCATCACCGCCGGCTTTGCGGAGATGGGGGAGGAGGGGCGCAAGCTTCAGCAGGCGGTGCTGGACGCTGCCCGCCCGCATCTTCTGCGCATCATCGGGCCGAACTGCCTGGGCATCATGGTGCCGGGCCAGGGGCTGAATGCCAGCTTCTGCCATGTGCCGCCGCTGAAGGGCGATATCGCCCTTGTGGCGCAGTCAGGCGCGGTGGTCACCTCCATCGTCGATTGGGCCACCCCGCGCGGCATCGGCTTTTCCCACCTGATCTCGCTGGGTTCCAAGGCCGATGTCGATTTCGGCGACATGCTGGATTATCTGGCGCAGGACGGGTCGGTGCGGGCCATCCTGCTTTATGTGGAGGCCATCACCTCTGCCCGCAAATTCATGTCGGCCGCCCGCACCGCGGCGCGTGCCAAACCCGTGATCGTCATCAAGGCGGGGCGCAGCGAGGAAGGGTCGCGCGCTGCCAGTTCGCATACCGGCGCCCTGGCCGGGGCCGATGCCGTCTATGACGCCGCCTTCCGCCGCGCCGGCATGCTGCGCGTGGGAGAGCTGGATGAGCTATTCGCGGCGGTGGAGACGCTGGCCACCGGCGTGCAGATTGGTGGCGACCGGCTGGCCATCGTCACCAATGGCGGTGGGGTCGGTGTGCTGGCGACCGACACCCTGATCGCGGGCGGCGGGCGTCTGGCGCAATTGTCGCCCGACACGCTGGCACAGTTGGACAAGGTGTTGCCGCCCACCTGGAGCCATGGCAACCCCGTGGACATTATCGGCGACGCGGATGGCAAACGCTATGCCGACGCCCTGAAGATCGTGATGGCGGACAAGAATATCGACGCCGTCCTGGTCATGAACTGCCCCACCGCCGTGGCAGATGGCGCCGATGCGGCCCAGGCCGTGGCCGATATCGTGCGGGAACAGAACAGCCGGGCTGGTGGTGGCCGCCGCCTGCCGGTGCTGGGCTGCTGGCTGGGGGAGCAGCAGGCGGCCCCATCGCGCCGGCTGCTGGACCATGCCCGCATCCCGCATTACCAGACCCCGAACCAGGCCATCCGCGCCTTCCTGCATCTGGTGCAGTATCGCCGCAACCAGGAACTGCTGATGGAAACGCCGGCCAGCGCGCCGGAACAGTTCGATGTGGATATGGGGGCGGTGCGTCCCGTCATCGATACGGCACTGGCCGATGGGCGCGGCTGGCTGTCGGAGTTTGAGGCGAAGGAGGTCTTACGCGCCTATGGCGTCCCGTGCGTCCAGACAGTGACCGCCGCGACCCCAGCAGAGGCGGAACGCGCGGCCAAGCGGCTGGGCGGGCGCATCGCGCTGAAAATCCTGTCGCCCGACATCACGCATAAATCCGATCTGGGCGGCGTGTCCTTGAACCTGCTGCCGACACAAGTGTGGGCAGAGGCGGAGGCCATGCTGGAACGTATCCGCACCGCCATGCCCGACGCCCGGATCGAGGGCTTTACCGTGCAGGAGATGGCGCACCGGCCCGGCGCACAGGAACTGATCCTGGGCATGGTGGATGATCCGCTGTTCGGGCCGGTCATTCTGTTCGGGGCCGGCGGCGTGGCGGTGGAGGTGCTCGACGACAAGGCGCTGGCGCTGGCACCCTTGAATCTGAATCTGGCGCGCGACGCCATGGCCCGCACCCGTATCTATAAGCTGTTGCAGGGCTACCGCCACATGGCGCGGGCCGACCTGGACGCCGTGGCCCTGACCATGACCAAGGTCAGCCAGTTAATCACCGATTTCCCGGAAATCGCGGAGCTGGATATCAACCCACTCTATGCGGATGAGGCGGGCGTGCTAGCCCTGGATGCCCGCATCAAGGTGAAGCCACTGACCGAGCGGTCGCTGAAACGGCTGGCCATCCGCGCCTACCCTAAGAAGCTGGAACATACGCTGACGCTGCGGTCGGGCCGCGAATTCCTGGTCCGGCCCATCAGGCCGGAAGATGAGCCGGCGATCCATGACATGATCGCGGCCACCAGCGTGGAGGATATGCGCCTGCGCTTCTTCGCACCCATGCGCCGCCTGTCGCACCAGATGGCGGCCCGCCTGACCCAGATCGACTATGACCGTGAAATGGCCCTGGTTGCCATCCCGCAGGATTTGAGCGACCCGGAAAAGCCCGGCCCCATCTTCGGCGTGGTCCGCATCACCGCCGACCCGGACAATGAGCGGGCCGAATATGCCGTGCTGGTCCGGTCCGACATGAAAGGCAAGGGGCTGGGGTCGCGTCTGATGAAGGCCATACTGGCCTATGCCGACAGCCGCGGCATCCAGGAGGTGTTTGGCGAGGTGTTGCGCGAGAATGCCGGCATGCTGGGCCTCTGCCGCGACCTGGGCTTCACCTTCCATGACAGCCCCGATGATCACGGGATCGTGGAGGTGAGCTACCGGTTCAAGCGGTAGGGCTGTCCCCACGCCGTCAAAGCATACCGGCAATATTCCTTCGTGCATTGACCCCGATGCTTGCCGAAAAGCATAAGCGAGGCAGGTTTCTTGGGGTGGGATGAATGCCATGGGTGCGGTGTTGGCGGGTTCGCAGGATCTGGGTTCGGCGCGGCGGCTGATCGTGAAGATCGGGTCGGCGCTGATGGTCGATGCCGCCACCCACAAAATCCGCACCGAATGGCTGGATACGGTGGCCGATGATGTCGCTACCCTGCGCGCACGCGGGGTGGAGGTGGTGATCGTCACGTCCGGCGCTGTTGCCTGCGGGCGCGAACATCTGGGGCTGGTGGGCCGTCCCCTCCGGCTGGAGGAAAAACAGGCCGCCGCCGCGACGGGCCAAATTCGCCTCGCCCATGCGTATCAGGAGACATTGGCCCGCCACGGCATCACGGTCGCCCAGGTCCTGCTGACCCTGGACGATACAGAGGATCGCCGCCGCCACCTGAATGGCCGCGCCACCATCGAGACCCTGTTGAAGCTGGGTGCGGTACCGGTCATCAACGAGAATGACACGGTGGCCACCGCCGAAATCCGCTTTGGCGACAATGACCGGCTGGCCGCCCGCGTGGCGCAGATGATCAGCGCCGATACGCTGGTCCTGCTGTCCGACATTGACGGGCTATACACGGCCGATCCGCGCAAGGACCCGGACGCGAAACACATCCCCATCGTGCAGGAAATCACGCCGGAGATCGTGGGCATGGCCGGCGAGCCCCCGCCCGGTTACAGCAGCGGCGGCATGGTCACCAAGATTGTGGCCGGGCGCATCGCGCTGGCCGCCGGCTGCCGCATGGCCATCGCCATGGGCAAACGCCCAAACCCGCTGGCGGCCCTGCTGACGCCGGTGGATCAGGGCGGGGCGCTGGCCACTTGGTTCGTGCCGGGATCGGAACCGCGTACGGCGCGCAAGCGCTGGATCGCGGGCAGCCTGAAACCCCTGGGCACCCTGGTGCTCGATGCCGGTGCCGTCGCCGCCCTGGTGAAGGGCGGGTCACTGCTGCCCGCCGGCGTGCGCGGGGTGGAAGGCGAGTTTGAACGCGGCGATCTGGTCCTGATTCAGGGGCCGGACGGCCGTACCGTCGGCCGCGGTCTGTCAGCCTATGGTGCCGCCGATGCGCGCGCCATCGCAGGCCGCCGTAGTGCGGAGATCGAGGCCGTCCTGGGCTATCGCGGTCGGGACGAGATGGTGCATCGCGACGATCTGGTGCTGGGGTGATTGCTGACTTTGGGGCCGGTTCGTGATAGGCTCTTGCCTGTTGATCGGATTGGCTTTTCTGAATTCAGAGGGGGCTTGTGCAACACTCCCGTTCAAACGCGGAATAGGATGCACAATGTTTCACAGCGGCCTCTGAATTCGGAGTTGGCGGAAGAAACGCCTCCGGTTCAAAATGCGTTTTTCGTTGCATGATGTTGCACCGATCACCCGTTCAGAGTGGGCGACCCCTCACCTCCGAACAGATGACGTGACCCAAGCCGGAGCCCTGAATGACCGACACCGCCCCCACGGCAGCCCTGCTGATCATCGGCAACGAGATCCTGTCCGGTCGCACCCAGGATGCCAACATGGCCTTCATCGCCAAGCATCTGGGGACGCTGGGCATCCGGTTCCGCGAAGCGCGCGTCGTGCCGGATGAAGAGACGGAGATCGTGGCGGCGGTCAATGCGCTCCGCGCCCGTTACACCTATGTCTTCACGACGGGCGGTATCGGCCCCACCCATGATGACATCACGGCGGAATGTATCGCCAAGGCCTTCGGCCTGCCCCTGATCCGCAATGCAGAGGCTGTGCGCCGGCTGGAGTTGCATTATGCCGGCACCGGCATGTTGAACGAGGCGCGGTTGCGCATGGCCAATACACCGGAAGGGGCGATCCTGATCGACAACCCCGTCTCCACGGCGCCCGGCTTTCAGATCGGCAATGTCTTCGTGATGGCGGGTGTGCCCATGATCATGCAGGCCATGCTGACCGGCATCGGTGACCGGCTGGTGGGCGGGCCGGTGGTGAAGACCAAGTCGGTGGCGTCGGCCATCCCCGAAGGTAGCTTCGCCGACGCGTTGCGCACCATCGCCGCCGATTATCCCGGCGTTGATATTGGCTCCTACCCCGCCTTCCGGCAGGGCAAGGTCTCAACCGCCCTTGTCCTGCGCGCCACCGATCCGGCCCTGCTGGAAACGGTGACGGCGCTTGTCGCCGACATGCTGCGCGGTCTGGGCGGCGATCCGATCATCATGGACGGGTATGGCGATCAATAGGCCGGCATAGTCGTCTTAGGGAGGGTGGCCTGTGATCCGGGTTCCGCGCCGCACGATGCTTGGAACGATGTTGGTCGCCGCCGCCACAGGGCTGCCGCGGCAGGCCCTGGCAAGAACCTTGACCTGTGGGGTCATGGAAGCACCGCCCTGGCATTTGCCCGAGGACCCTAAACAGGGCATCGCCAACGAGGTGATCGCGGACCTGTCCCGGCATAGCGGCTTTGACATTCAAAGCCGGCCCGGCCCGCCGATCCGGTTGATCATGGGGATCAAGTCCGGTCAACTTGACCTGATCATCTTCTTCGAACTGCCGGAACTGCGGGATGCTGCCGTGCCCGTCGGCATCTTCGGCTATGCCGATATGGGGCTGGTCACAAGGCCGGGTCTGCGCCCGCAATCCGCGGATGAACTGGCGGGATGCCGAATTGGCGTGCTGCGTGGGAATAACCGGACGGATGTGACGGCCAAGCTGCCGCCCTCGGTTACGCTGGTGGAGCTTAGGGACCTTTCTCTAGGTCTGTCTATGATCATGGGCGGACGGCTGGATGGGCTGATCGGCACCCGTCTGGCTCTGGGCTGGCACATGAAGCAGGGCGGATTCAGTCCGCAATCCGTGGGGTCTTTCTTTCGGCTGCTGCGGGAGCCGATCTATCTCTATCTCAGCACGATCCGCCAGTATGAAGATGGCACGCTGGCACAGCTGCAGGCGGGTATGCGCGGGATGGACCGTAGCCTGTCACGGGTCACCGACTATTACTGGAAGGGGGCGGGCTATGTAGACCCGCCCCCGTCCGATCCCATCAATCGGCGTAGACCCCCGCCGCCGTAATGATCGGCTTCCAGCGGTCAATCTCTGCCACCACGAAATCGCCCAGAACCTTGGGCGTGGCGCGCTCATCGCTGACCGGTTCGGTGCCCAGTTCGTTGAAGCGCTGCTTCACGGTCGTGTCCTTCAGTGCCACTTTCAGGGCGTCGGACAGCTTCTTGGTCACGGCATCGGGCGTGCCCTTGGGCGCATAGATACCGTGCCAGACGGCGACCTGCACCGCCGGCAGACCGGCTTCCTTGGTGGTCGGCAGGTCGGGCAGGGAGGGGACACGGGTGGCCGTGGTCACGGCATAGGCCTTGATGGCCCCGCCCTTGATCTGGCCCGTGGTGTTGGTGGTCTGGTCGCACATCAGGTCGACCTGACCGCCGACCAGATCATTCATGGCAGGCCCGGTGCCCTTGTATGGCACTGTGGTCAGGGCCGTGCCCAGCGCCTGCATGAACAGCATGCCGCACAGGTGTGAGGCAGCGCCCACGCCGGCATTGGCCAAGGTCACCTTGTCCGGGTTGGCCTTCACATAGGCCACCAGTTCCTTTAAGTCCTTGGCCGGAAAATCCTTCTTGGCCACGATGGTCATAGGCACATCGGTGACCAACCCCACGGGCGCAAAGTCGGCCTTCGCATCATAGGGCAGCTTGCGGTACAGGGTGGCCGCCGTCGCCTGGCCGATATGGTGCAGCAGGATGGTGTAGCCATCGGGATCGGCCTTGGCCACGCGTGCCGCCCCGATGGTGCCGCCGGCCCCGCCGACATTCTCCACAATCACCTGCTGGCCCAGCGTCTTGCTCATCGACTGGGCGACGAGGCGGGCCACCGTATCGGTCGGGCCACCCGCCGCGAAGGGGACGACCATGGTGACGGGCCGGGTCGGGTAATCCTGTGCCTGGGCCGTGCCGGCCCCGATCAGCAAGGCCGCCGCAAGGGCGATGGGTGCGAAGCGCATGGATCCTCCTGGGTTGGTCTTATGTGAATTGTTCCGAGATGGCGGAGGGGTCAATCCTCCTCGTGGAAAACCTCCTCGCGCCGCTTGCGCACTGACGGCAGCAGCACGATGGCGATCAGGATCAAGGCAATGACCAGCAGGCTGGCCGACAGGGGACGCGTGACAAAGATCGACGGATCACCGCGCGCGATCAGGAAGGACCGGCGCAGATTTTCCTCCATCAGCGGCCCCAGAACGAAGGCCAGCAGCAGCGGTGCGGGTTCAAACCCATGCTTCAGCAGGAAGTAGCCGACGCCGCCGAACAGGGCGACCAGAATCACCTCCACACCCGATGAATTGATGGAATAGACCCCGATGCAGCAGAACATCAGGATAGCCGGGAACAGGATACGGTAAGGCACCTTGAGCAGCCGAACCCAGACGCCGACCAGCGGCAGGTTGATAATGACCAGCATGGCATTGCCGATCCACATGCTGGCGATCATGCCCCAGAACAGGGTTGGGTTTTCATTCATCACCTGCGGGCCGGGGACGATGCCCTGAATGGTCATGGCGCCGACCATCATGGCCATCACAGCATTGGGCGGAATGCCCAGGGTCAGCAGTGGGATGAAGCTGGTCTGTGCGCCGGCATTGTTGGCGCTTTCCGGTCCCGCCACGCCCTCAATCGCGCCCTTGCCGAATCGCGACGGGGTCTTGGAGATTTTCTTTTCCAGCGTATAGCTGGCATAGGGCGCCAGGACCGCTCCATTGCCGGGGAGGATGCCCAGGACCGACCCGATGCCGGTACCGCGCAGAATGGGCATGGCGCTTTGCTTGATATCGGCCCAGGTCGGCATCAGCCCGGTGATTTTGGCACCCAGGACGGAGCGGTCAGCGGTCTTTTCCAGATTGCGCAGGATTTCCGCGACACCGAACAGGCCCACAGCCAGCGTCGTGAAGTTGATGCCCTCCGCGATCTGCGGGATGCCGAAGGTCATGCGGGGTTCGCCCGTCTCGATATCCGACCCGACGCAGCCCAGCAGCAGCCCGACAATGATCATGGCCACCGCCTTCACCACCGATCCGCTGGCCAGCACGGTGGCGCCGATCAGGCCCACCAGCATCAGCGCGAAATATTCCGGCGGCCCGAAATTCTGGGCGAACTTGGCCAGGATCGGGCCGAAGAGGGCCACGATGAAGGTGGCGACACAGCCCGCGAAGAAGGACCCCAGTGCCGCGATGGCCAGCGCCGGCCCAGCCCGCCCCCTGCGCGCCATCTGATGCCCGTCCAGGGTCGTGACCACGGACGAGGTTTCGCCCGGCATGTTGACCAGGATGGCCGTGGTGCTGCCGCCATACTGCGCGCCGTAATAGATGCCGGCCAGCATGATCAGGGCGCCCAGCGGGTCCAGGTAGAAGGTGATGGGCAGCAGGATGGCGATGGTGGCGATGGGGCCCAATCCCGGCAGCACACCGATCAGCGTACCGACCAGCGCCCCGATGAAGCACAGCCCCAGATTGATGGGCGTGGCCGCCGCCCCGAACCCCATGGCGAGGTTGGAAAACACATTATCCATGGATCAGAACCTCGGCCAGAGGGGGAAGGGCAGGCCCAGGGCCAGCACAAACAGCCCGACCGCAAACAGGATCAGGGCGGCGCTGACCACCAGCAATTCCCGCCATTTCGTGTCGGACGAGGCAAAGGCCGCGATCCCGAACAGCAGTGCCGACGCGATGACCAGGCCCAGTGGCCTGATGGCCAGCCCGAAGGCCAGGATGGCCCCCAGGATAGGCAGGGCCTGCCGCCAATGCAGTTGATCCAGCGCCGGTCCGTCCAGCACCAGGGACCGGCCCGCGATGATTACGCCCATCAGGCCCGTCAGGCCCGCCAGCAATGTCGGGAAGTATCCCGGCCCCATGCGCGATGCCGTGCCGAACTTCAGATCACCAATTTGGCTGAAGGCCAGCAGGGACAGGAGGATGAGGGCGATGCCGCCCACCAGGTCCTGGGGGCTACGCACGCGCATCGCAGCCCTCCCCAGCATGACGGTTGAAGCCGGTCGCGGGTCGCCGCATGCGTCCATCCCTCCCCTGCTGTAACCCCCGGCTTTTCCGGGATTGCCGGGTGCCGGATGGTGGGCTTTTCGCCATGTGTGCAGAGTAAACCGGCCATGAACAGGGCGCAATGCCCGCCCGGAAGCTTACGACCTTGGTCGTGGGGTCACCTCCGCCTCCACCTCCAGCCACAGCGACTTATCAGTCAGGGGCGTCTGGGCGGGCAGGTCGGGATTGGGCAGATGGAAGATGCGGGCGCCTTGGAACCGGGTCAGGGGGAAGATCATGGAGGTTGCGGGATGCGCCTCCATGAAACGGCGCAAGTTCCCGCCATAGGCCATCCGTTCCAGACCGACCCGCATGCGTTTGGCCAGTTCCGGCTGGTTAGGCGCCACGAACAGGTACATGGGCAGCGGGTAGGTCAGCAGCAGCCGGTCATAAACGATGACATTCTTGTCGCCGATGGCAGCCACTTCGCCATCGATCTCATTCAAGGCCCGTGGAAGATAATCGCAGCGGCCATCATGCAGGCCGGGATAGGCCATATCGATCCAAGTGAATTCCACCACCCGCAGCCCGGCGGCGCGCAGCACGACGGTATCGGGCCAGTAGGAGCCCTGGCAGGCCTTCAGTTGCGACAGTTCCTCTAGTTTAGTGATCTTGTCGAATTCGGCCTTGCGGTCAGCCCGGATGACCAGGGCGCGCTGCCCCGTCAGGCCCATATCCAGGGGAATGCGGATGGGGGTGACGATCCCTTCACGCAGATTGCTGGTGGTGGTCCAGAGCAGGTCCAGCTTGTTATGGGCCAACTGCGCCAGAAGCCGGGCCTGTGGCACATCCTCCGGTACCTTCTGCAACCGGGCGGGCCCATACTCACCTTCCGTATCGGCCAGCACCTTTTCGATCAGGTCCAGGTAATAGGAACGGACGCTGTGACCGGCGGGGGAGGCATTATGCTCGATGCGATAGGTGCGAACCTCTTTTTCCGCCGCCCGGCCCCCGGACGGCGTCAGCATCGCCAATGACAGCAGAAGTGCCCATAGCCACCGCATGCAGTTCCTCCCATTCGCCCGTTTGCCGGACTTTTTGCATGCCAACGTATGACTAATAGCACACATCTGATTCGCCCATGGGGCAAGTGGAAAACGCCACCTGTTTTCAACCGCTCGTCAAGGCGAAACCGGCGGTTACATGGTCCAGGAAGACTCTGATCCGGGGTGACAGATGGCGCCCGGCGGGCCACAGCAGATGGAACTGTCCCACGGCCATGACCTGATCGCCAAGCATATCCACCAGCCGCCCTGCCTCCAGCAGTGGGCGGGCCACGAAGTCGGGAATGCAGGCGATGCCCAACCCATCGGCGGCCAGCATGGCGCGGGTCTGGGCCGTGCCGGCGATCCCAGTGACGGGAAGGTCCGGCGGCGGGGTGTCATCGCACGGGATCAGAGGCCAGGGTTCGGGTTTGCCCGTCACCGGGTGGCGATGGTGCAGACAGGCATGCCAGCAAAGGTCCGCCGGCATCTGTGGTGTGCCCCGTTCCGCCAGATAGGTGGGTGACGCCACGATCTGGTGACGGAAGCCGCCCAGCCGCCGGCCCATCAGCCGCGAATCGGCCAGGGTGCCGGTGCGGATGGCGGCGTCGAACCCTTCCTCAATCAGGTCGACCAGCCGGTCGCTGGCGTCAATCTCCAGCATGATGTCGGGATAGGCCCGCATGAAGCCGGACAGCAGCGGCAGCAATGCCGCCTCCGCCACCGCCGGGATGGCGATGCGCAGGGGGCCGGCGGGGGTGGTGCGCGCGCCGGCCAGGGCCGCCTCTGCCGCCATCATTTCCGCCTGGATGCGCTGGCAATGGTCCAGGAACAGCTGGCCTTCCGGCGTCAGGGTCACGCTGCGGGTCGAGCGGTGGAACAGCCGCACGCCCAGCCGTTCCTCCAGCCGTGCCACCGCCTTGCCTACGGCAGATGCCGAAACGCCCGACAGCCGCCCCGCCTCCACGAAGCTGCGTGTCTGGGCCGCCTGCATGAACAGGTGAATGCCGCCGAACCGGTCCATGATCCACTCCCATTACGGACAAATTTGTCCGTAGTGTTGCGAACCATAGCCGGTTTTGCTCAACACCGCCCGCCCTTATCCTGCTGCGCAGACAGGGCACAGGAAGGGTGTGATGGAACAGGTGGTAGCATTCGTTCTGGAACTGGACCGGTTGAAGGCGGTGACGCGCAAGGTGAAGCCGCTGGGCCAGGATCGGTACGAGAATTCAGCCGAACATAGCTGGCACCTCGCCATGCTGGCCCTGGCCATGGCGCCCTATGCCGAACCCGGCACCGACATGGACCGGGTGATCCGTATGCTGCTGGTCCACGATATCGGGGAGATTGAGACGGGCGACACGCTGTTCTTCATCGAGGCCGGGCGGCACGAGCGCAAGGCGGCGGAGGAACAGGCCGTGGCCCGCATTCTGGGTCTGTTGCCCCACGGACAGGGCGAGGCCCTGCTTGACCTGTGGCGGGAGTTCGAGGCGGGGCAGAGCCGGGAGGCGCGTTTTGCACAGGCTTTGGACCGGGCCGCCCCCGTCCTCCTGAACCTTGCCAATAATGGTCAGAGTTGGCGGGAGAACGAGGTGCGGTATGAACAGGTGGTGGGCCGCGTCGGCCCACCCATCGCGGCGGGGTGCCCGGCACTCTGGAACCATATCGCGGGGCGCCTTGACGCTGCCCGCGATGCGGGGTGGTTCGGGATGGGGTAATCAGCCCCGATACTTGCCCAACTCCATCTTGCCGATCTGGTTGCGGTGCACCTCATCCGGGCCGTCGGCGATGCGGAGGGTCCGCGCACTGGCATAGGCCCAGGCCAGGGGGAAATCATCACAGACGCCGCCGCCGCCATGCGCCTGGATGGCCATGTCGATGACCTGACAGGCGACATTGGGGGCCACGACCTTGATCATGGCGATCTGGGACTTGGCCACCTTGTTGCCGACCGTGTCCATCATATGGGCTGCCTGCAGGGTCAGCAGACGGGCCTGATCGATAGCGATGCGGGCATCCGCAATACGTTCCAGCCAGATGGACTGTGCGGCCACCGGCTTGCCAAAGGCCACACGGCTGGAAAGCCGCTGACACATCAGTTCCAGCGCACGCTCCGATGCCCCGATCAGGCGCATGCAATGATGGATGCGGCCCGGCCCCAGGCGACCCTGCGCGATCTCAAACCCACGGCCCTCACCCAGCAGCAGGTTGCTGGCCGGCACGCGCACATTCTCGAACAAGACCTCGGAATGGCCGTGCGGCGCGTCGTCATACCCAAAGACGGGCAGGGGGCGCTTCACCGTCACGCCCGGTGTATCGGTGGGGACCAAGATCATGGATTGCTGACGGTGCCGGTCGGTCCCGTCCGGATCAGTCTTGCCCATGACGATCATGATCTTGCAACGCGTGTCGCTGGCCCCGCTGATCCACCATTTACGGCCATTGATGACGTAATCATCGCCGTCGCGGATGATGCGCGTGGCGATGTTGGTGGCATCAGAGGAGGCGACCTCCGGCTCCGTCATGGCGAAGGCCGACCGGATTTCACCGGCCAGCAGCGGCTTCAGCCAGCGTTCCTTATGCTCTTCCGTGCCATAGCGGACCAGCACCTCCATATTGCCCGTGTCGGGGGCGGAGCAGTTGAACACCTCCGGTGCCCAATGGCTGCGTCCCATGATCTCGCACAGCGGCGCATATTCCAGGTTGGTCAGTCCCGCACCCAGGTCGCTTTCCGGCAGGAACAGGTTCCACAGGCCCGCCTGTTTGGCCTTGGCCTTCAGTTCCTCCAGCAGCGGCACCGGCTTCCACCGCGTCGGCCCCTCGGCCACCTGTGCGGAAAGCGCCTTCTCGTTGGGGTAGATATAAGCGTCCATGAAGGCAGTGACCCGCTCATGCAGGTCACGAGCGCGGGGCGACATTTCGAAGATGGCGGTCATGGCGGTGGCTTTCAGTCGGGGGGAAGAGGGGAATTGCGATCGGGTGTACTGATGCTCACCCGAAGCCCTTCTTCCCCTCCGCCACCAGACGTTTCAGCAGCGGTGCCGGCTCCCAATAGCCGCCATCGGCATCGCCCGCCGCGGCCGCATCGGCATGGTAGCGGGTGATGTCGGCCAGGACATTGTCCAGCCCTGACAGTTCCGCGAACTTCATCGGGCCGCCGCGCCAGGCGGGGAAGCCGTAGCCATAGATATAGACGATGTCGATATCACCGGCCCGCAGCGCCATGCCTTCTTCCAGGATCTTGGCCCCCTCATTCACCAGGGAATAGATCAGACGCTTCCCGATCTCTTCGCTGCTGAAGGTCCGGGGCGTGATGCCGCGTTCGGCGCGGTAGGCATCGATCATGGCCGCCACCTCCGGGTCGGGCAGGGGGGTGCGGTTGCCCGGTTCATAGCGGTACCAACCGCGCCCGTTCTTCTGTCCCTTACGCGCCGGGTCGATGCGGTCGGACAGTGGGGTGCCATAGATCAGGCCGGCGGCCACACGGCGGGCGCGGATAAAGGCCATGACGTCCAGCCCGGCCAGATCGCCCATGGCGAACGGCCCCATGGCCAGACCGAATTCCAGGGCTGCCTGATCCACCTGTTCGATGGACGCCCCCTCGATCACCAGCCGCTGCGCCTCGGTCGCGTAATATTGCACCATGCGGTTGCCGACAAAGCCGTCGCAATTGCCAACGAGCACACTGACCTTGCCGATCTGCTTGCCCACGGCCATTGCCGTGGCGATGACATCGGGGGCCGTGTCCTTGCCGCGCACCACCTCCAGCAGCTTCATCACGTTGGCCGGGCTGAAGAAATGCATACCGATGACGTCGGCGGGCCGGCCCGTGTTGGCGGCGATGGCGTCCAGGTCCAGAGTGGAGGTGTTCGACGCCAGGATGGCCCCTTGCTTCGCCACCTCATCCAGGCGGCGGAAGACCTTGGCCTTTACATCCGCATCCTCGAACACCGCCTCCACGATCAGGTCGGCGTCGGCCAGATCGGCATAATCGGTGGTGGGCTGGATCAGGGACAGGCGCTTGTCCATCTCGGCCTGGGCCAACTTGCCCTTGGCGACGGTGCCCGCATAATTCTTGGCGATGACGCCCATGCCCCGGTCCAGCGCGGCCTGATCCAGGTCCAGCAGGCGCACAGGAATGCCGGCATTGACGAAGTTCATGGCGATGCCGCCGCCCATGGTACCGCTGCCCAGCACGGCGACTTGACCGATCTTGCGCGGGGTCACGCTGGGCGGCACATCGGGGATCTTGGTGACTGCGCGTTCGGCAAAGAACACATGTATCAGGGCCTTGGCCTGATCATGTGCCATGCACTGCATGAAAAGCTCGCGTTCCCGCGTCAGCCCCTCGTCGAACGGCAGGGTGAAGGCGGCTTCCACAGCATCGACGCAGCGCTGGGGCGCGAACTGGTTGCGGGCGGACTTGGCCAGCGACGCCCGCGCCTCGTCAAACACGCTGCTGCCCCGGTCGGCGGCCAGGCCTTCCTCCCGGTCACGCGTGCGCTTATGCGGGCCGGCGGGCAGGGATGCGGCGAAGGACAGTGCAATGGCAAGCGGGTCTGCCCCCTCGCCGACATGATCGATAATGCCCAACGCCTGGGCCTTGGGCGCGGGGATAAAGGCACCGCTGGTGATCATCTCGATCGTGGTCTTCGCCCCGACCAGCCGCGAGAGCCGCTGTGTGCCGCCGCCGCCGGGCAGGATGCCCAGCTTAACCTCCGGCAATCCGACCAGCGCCTTGGGCACGGCAACACGGTAGTGGCAGGACAAAGCAACTTCCAGCCCGCCGCCCAGGGCGGTGCCGTGAAGGGCGGCGATCACCGGCTTGGGCCCCGATTCGATCAGATCGTTCACGTCGTTCAGGTCCGGCTCGCCCATGCCGCCCTTGATGAATTCGGCAATGTCGGCCCCAGCGATGAAGGTGCGGCCTGCACCGACGATCACCAGTGCCGTCACATCAGGATCGATGAACCCCTCTGTCACCCGGTCCCAGAGCCCCTGACGTACAGCCTGCGACAGGGCGTTTACCGGTGGGCTGTCCACGGTGACGATGCCGACCGCACCCTGGCGGTCATAACGGACGGGTGACTGGGTCATCTGGCCTTCCCCCTGCTGACGGCATCCAACCATGATGCCGCGTTGTTCCTTTGGCATCATGCTAAATTCAAACGCCCGTTTAAGTCAATGCATGCGGGGGCATGGACCTTCCGTTACGTCAGCCATGCGGAATGATGGGGTTACAGGATGGTTGGCGTGGCCTCGTCCGCCCGGTAAAGTATGAACAGCCGTTTGATACGGACTCAAGATGCCCCGGCAAGGGGTGGTTCAGGGCAAACTGGGGACGAAGCAGGATGAAGGCAGGGGCCGATACCGCCGTAGAGACGGATGCAGCAGGCGGGCGTCAGGACACCAAGGAGGTGATCCTGGACGCGGCGGAGAAGCTGTTCGCGGAGAAAAGCTATTCGGCGGTGTCGCTGCGGGAGCTGACGCAGGCGGCGGGCGTCAATCTGGCCGCCGTGAATTATCATTTCGGGTCCAAGGATGCGCTGCTGATCGCCCTGTTCCGGCGCGGCGCCATCGAGCTGAACCGCGCCCGTGCCCGGCTTCTGCGGGAGGCAGAGGAAAGGGCCGGCGGCGGCACCCCGCCCGTGCGGGAGATTGTGGCGGCTCTGGTGTTGCCCGCGATCCGCTATTCCTTCACCTCCACCCGGCTGGCGCTCTACAATCAGTTTGTGGCCTTTGCGCGCGGCGACGGCCCGGCGGAGGCGCGGGAGATGCTGGACAAGGAGGTGGGGCATTTGCAGCGCTTCGCCCTGTCCCTGGCCCGCGCCCTGCCGCACCTGCCGCAGCATGAGGTCTATTGGCGGCTGCATTTCGCCATGGGCGTGCAGCATTCGCTCTACACCGACATGAAGCGTCTCGAGACACTGTCGGGCGGCCTGTGCCAGTTGGATGATCTGGAGGCCGTGGCCGCGCGCGTCATCGATTATGTGACGGCGGGTTTGGAAGCACCGTTTACGGCCAAGGGGTGACAGGGTTTGTCGCATGCGGCCCATTGGGCCGCATGCGACACCCTTTTTACAGTAACGGCGCCGTCGCCTGTTCCAGCCAAGCCAGATCATCGCCCGAGACCAGCGGCGACAATTCCGCCTTCACCCGCGCGTGATAGCCGTTGAACCAGTCGCGCTCCTCCGTGGTCAGCAGGTCGCGGTCGACCATGCGGCGGTCGATGGGGCAGACGGTCAGCGTCTCAAAGCCCAGCATCGGTCGCTCGGCACCCGGTATGGCCACCGGCACCACCAGTTCCAAATTCTCCATGCGCAGGCCGTAGGACCCGGCCAGGTAATAGCCCGGCTCGTTGGAGAAGATCATGCCGGGCAGGATGGTAACGCTGTTCAGCTGCTTGCCGATGCGCTGCGGCCCTTCATGCACTGACAGGTAGCTGCCGATGCCATGGCCCGTGCCATGGTCGTAATCCAGACCTTGCTGCCACAGGAACTGGCGCGCCAGACTATCCAACTGGCTGCCGGCGGTGCCGGCGGGGAAACGGGCGCGGTTCAGCGCGATATGCCCCTTCAGCACCAGGGTGAAATGCCGGCGCGCCTGCGCCCCGACATCACCGACGGCCAGGGTGCGGGTAATGTCGGTGGTGCCGTCCAGATACTGCCCGCCACTATCCAAC